>NZ_CM001488.1:2044402-2247333 GCF_000233695.2 Desulfobacter postgatei 2ac9
ATTCATATTTCTTCTACGGTTTCACAGGTTTCGGCTTTTTGAGCTTCATGCTGTTTTCTTTCCCATCGAGTTATCGTTGAAGGAAAGCATAGCTGCTTTTGTTAAAATGATAGGCTGTTTTGAAACCGGCAAAATGGGAATGCGCCCCTTTTATTCTGCTCAGTGGAGGCTGGCCAACCGATGGGTGAGATATCAGCTGGAATAGTTGGTATTATACCATCGACTTGACCAGCCTTTACATTTCCCAATATTGTGACATTGTCTAAATCCCAAAAACTGGATCATCGAGTATTAACTTCTAAAAATGCATCATCCAATCCTTGAGTCGTTGCCAAGAGTGATTTGCGTCCTCCACCTATCTTCCGAATGCGTTGGGCTTCACCGGATATACCTCGCCCCCAACTCCTCGTTGCCCCCGACGAATGGTGCGATCATCAACAACCGAAAAGCCTACGCATATAGCTCGCACCGCCATGTCCTAATTTTGAGGTTTCAATGGCAGCATAACGACGCCGATCTTTTCTGATAGGCTATTATAAAAATCACGCATTTGCGCTTCTATCTCTGGAGAGTAAGTTTGTATCGTCATAATCGAATATGAATACTGAATTTATAGTCTGTCCACAACCACTATCTGTATATTTTTAAACATTCCAAAAATTTGAAGTGCTGTTTTTTGCATAACTACTAAGACAGTAGAGGAGATACATGAGATCATATTCGGAAATTATTAAATCCTTGGTCCTTATTGAATTTTCGGATGAAGAGTCAAACCGTACTAAACTCAGGGCTCAAGCACTCCGATTGAGCAACTCTGGGTATAGTATCAGTCAGATTTCACAAATATGTTTGACCACTCAGGAAACAGTTTCGAAGTGGATTGATGGATGGGAAAATATCAATTTGACTCTTTAATTGATAAACCACGTTCTGGAAGAACGCCGCTGATCCATAGTGAGATGCATGATGAAGTTATTGATATTGTGAAGAAAAATCCAAGACAACTTAAAAGTGCCATTACTGAAATACAGGAAAAGTTTGGTAAAAAAGTCAGCGTAAAAACCCTGAAACGGATTATAAAAAAAACTGACGTTGGTGTCGAGGACGGAAATCTCTCAAAAGCAAAACGCAATGAGAACGAGTTCAGGGAAGCGCAAAAGGAAATTGAGATCTTGAAAGATGAAGATAAGGCAAATATCATTGACTTGTATTATTTTGATGAATCTGGATTTACCGGCGTTCCTGAGATTCCATATGCCTGGCAAGATGAGGATGAGCAGCTTTTGCTTCCGAGTGGAAAAACCTCAAGAATCAATGTGTTGGGATTCTTGAATAAGCAAAATGATTTCTTTCCTTGCGTTTTTGACTGCTCAGTTACTTCAGATATTGTAACCGCCTGCTTTGATGCGTTTTCACGTTACATAACAAAAAGAACCATTGTTGTTCTGGATAATGCTCCAATACATCACAGCGCCATTTTTAAATCTCAAATTGGGACATGGGAAGAAAGAGGCCTTTTTCTATACTTTATTCCCAAATATTCACCGGAGTTGAATCTGATTGAAATTTTATGGAAACATATCAAGTACTTTTGGCTATCAACATCTGCTTATAAAGGATTTGAATTTTTGAAAACTGAGTTAAATAATATATTGGCAAGCGTCGGTAAGGAATTTACAATTTCGTTTTCTTAACCTGGATTTATATTTGTCCATGTACTTAAAATCAAAATATTGGCCTGGCTGAGCCGTATTGAAAACGGAAATTTCGGAGATCACAAACAAATTGATACAACCCTTTATGAACTGCGCTTTTTATTCGGCCCCGGGGATACAGGGTTTACTACACAATCCATGGAACCACCGTTGTGCTGCTGCTGGCCGGTGGCGACAAATCCACCCAGCAGAAAGATATCCGGGCAGCCAAAAACATGCTTAAAGAAATGGAGGAATAAAAAATGACCCTTGAAAGAAAACCCTTTGACATTGCAGAGCACTTGAACACACCGGAAGATATCAGAAATTTTTTACAGGAAGTGCTTGATACAGGAGATGAATCCGATTTTATACACGCATTAAGTACGGCGGCCCGGGCCATGGGCATGAGCGAAGTGGCCAAAAAAGCCGGTGTCACCCGGGCAAGCCTTTATAAATCACTGTCAGAAAATGGGAACCCGGGGTTCATTACGATCAGCAAAGTCACCAAGGCTCTGGGGTGCAAACTGGCTGTGACATAATAGAAAAAGGCTTTATTCCCTTTAATTTTTATGGCTCTACGAAAAATAGCTCACTATAGTTTCAGCATGTTACGGAGATATTTCATATTTCTCAATCATGGCGAATGTAGTGCCATAAAATTAAATAATTTTTTATTTTCCATTGTAACTGTGCGCATAATCAGTTCCATGTATATACGAAGGACGACTATCAAAAGCCGGAAAGACGGCGCACAATATTATACCTACAGGCTGGTTGAGTCTGAACGTACCGCCAACGGGGTACGCCACTACACCCTGCTCAATTTGGGTTCGGGATTCTCTTTGCCAGAGGCATCTATATTTACAGGAAAAGAAGCTGTTTGGGTTCCAGGAGACCATCACGCTGTATGATCTGACCAATACATATTTCGAAGGTCAAAATAAGCGTAACAGGTTGGGAAAACGGGGGCATTCCAAAGAAAAACGCTCTGATTGTCCTCCGGTAACCTTGGCCCTGGTGCTGGACAGCAGCGGTTTCCCAAGATGCAGCAAAGTATTTGAGGGCAATATCAGTGAAGCCGGCACCCTGGCCAACATCATCAGTACCATGGACGCCGGACGGAAATCACATGATATGTTTGATGCCCCCAAAGCAACAATTGTTATGGATGCAGGGATTGCGTCCGAAGAGAATATCAAGCGCAAGTCTTACAATGAAGAATATCGGAAAGCCGTGTACGGGAAAACCGTACACACGGTTTGATGAGGGAGCACTGAGGATGCAAGGCTTTTGGAACACGTAGTAGCCGCGTGCGGCAAGGCGTCTCGAATATAGAAAGGGCTGAAGAAACCGGCTGAATCAGTGCTCTACTCTACCCGGAATTTTAAACGTGAGATTAAGCCCTGAATTCTTCACGGATTACCCGGCGCAGGATGTTTTCAATGGGCTCCTTTTCTGTGGAAATATACTGCCGCAGGGCTTCATTAATCATGGTTTGATAGCTGCCACCGCCGGAGTCATGGACTTTGATTTTAAACCAAGCCAATATATCATTGTCAAGGCGGATGGTGATTCTTGTTTTGTTGGCCGGTGGGGCGGAAACCGGTCCGCGTTTGCCCTGGCTGAAATCGTATTCTTTTTTCATAATCCTACCTCATATTGACGGCGTTCGTTTTTTGTTGCTTTCCGTGCTGAAATAATACGGATGCTATTGTTTCTCCATGTATATGAAACCACCAGCACCCGGGATAAAAAATCCAACCCGATGGTGATAAAGCGCTGTTCATACGGGTGTGGATCATCAATAGTCAAGGCGTTCAGGTCTTCAAAAATCCCTACGGCGTCTGCAAAATCAACCCCGTGAGCGATAAGATTTGATTTCGCCTTGTTGTTGTCCCATTGATAATTCATGCCTTATTGTATGTATAATATGTGTACAAGTCAATTGGTATTGCGGAATTTACATGACAATGACCCCAAGCCATGACCCCATGACCCCAAGCCATTAAACATCCAAATCAAGATGAACTTTAATGGCATTGTCAACCTGAAGCATCAAGTCGTGATCGAGATGCCCAATGGGCTTTATTAATCTGGCTTTATCCAATGTACGAATCTGATCGGCTTTCCCTTTGGAGTCTTTGACTAATCCGGTATTGTTTTGGGATAAAAAAATTTCAAAAGGATATATCTTTGATATGTTCCTGGACGTAACGGGGATAATGGTAACCGTTCCTGAATATTGATTCCCAATATCATTCGAAACAACTACAACGGGTCGTGTTTTTGAAATTTCATGGCCGATTACTGGGTCAAGGACTGCCAGAAACAGATCGCCTCTTTTAATATTCATCCCAGTTCTCAATGTCTATTGATTCAAATTCCTTTGTAATTTCAAGGCTTTCATTTTTTGTTTCTTTATACCCTTCAGCCAGAAACTTTTTCGTTTTTTCCTGTTTTATCTGTAAAATTCTAAATTTTATTGCCTCAGCAATAAATGAACTTCTTTTCCGAGGTTCGGAATGTTGATACAATTCTTTGGCAATTGATAAAGGAAGCGTGATATTTAATCTTACCTTTTCGGTATTCATGATATCCTCCTATTAATTATATATGTATTACTATGCGCATATATAAGAGCATTGTCAAGCATATTGATGCATTGATGCATTGATGCAAATTATTGTCGTTTTGTCTGCCAATTTCGGAATTATACCGGTGTTTCAGAGAGTCGATTGCAGGAACTGGCTAAAATATCAAAATATCAAGCCTGACCCCATCATGACGGTACAGCATGTCGGAATAATAATCAGCCAGCTCTTTTTCAATGAAACTGTCCTTACCCTAAGCTGCAACGTGTTCGACGGTGATCGTCACCTGAAGCCCGGCCTTGGAGAGCATATCCACCAGTGCGTCAATGGTGAACTTGTCTATTTTACCGCGCATTACATCGCTGATCCGGGGTCGGGTCACACCCATAAGTCCTGCAGCATGGGCCTGGGTCATGCCTTTATTTTTGATAAAGGATTCAATTTCCATCATCAGCCTGGACTTAATTATAAGTTTATCTGATTCCTCCTGGGGAAACCCCAGATCCTTGAATACGTTTCCACTTGATTCAATAATTTCCATCATTTTCTCCTCTTGTTTTTTGTACGGCCTTCAAGCGTTGTGCTGCGCTATCCAGATCCCGTTTTGTGGTTTTCTGGGTCTTTTTTAGAAAAGCATGAAGGACATAGACAGCATCGGTAAAGGATGCTGTGTAAATTATTCGGTATTGATCTCGAATTTGAATCCGGATCTCCCTGACGCCTGTTCCGATGGTTTTCATCAGCTTCCAGTCGCTGGGGTCTTTCCCCTCTTGTACTTTGTTGAGCTGATGCCCAGCCTCTTTCTGTGCCGGCTTAGGAAAAAATTTCAGGTCGTTTAGACTATTACCGACAAATTTTAGTGGTTTCATAGATGCAATGTATAAAATTTTATACCCATTGTCAATTCAAGAATTAACATACAGGCTGGATTATTTCCCTTCAATTTTGAGAATTACATCAAAGTCTGTGCCGGTTATCAGTAATATTTGTTTTAGAAATTGGTATCATAGATGTCCCCGAATTCTCCGGCCCGACATCCGATGGTATTAGTCTCAGATAGTTGATTGCAGGAGTTGACTCAAATATCAAAATGTCAAGCCTGACCCTATTCAATGACTATTCCTATTCCTCTGCCAATTTCGGAATTATACCGGTGTTTCAGACAGTCGATTGCAGGAACTGGCTAAAATATCAAAATGTTAAGCCTGACCCCTATATGACCCCTATACTAAAGCCTGACCCCTATATGACCCCTATACTAAAAATAAATAGGGACCCCTTTTTTTTGACCCCTTTTTTTCTTTTTTTTTTGCTGTTGTGTACTTTTTTACAACAACTATGAAAACTTTTTCATAATAATTAGTGTATTTTTTGTCATATTTGCATGCGACTATGTTTTTAATAGCGCTGCAGAGGCTTTGTTTTTTGATTTTTCAAAAAAATTATCATCATATCAACCTACTTTAATTATTATATATTTTTTTTGTAGTGTTGTTGTAATATAATCAAAAAAAAAGGCTTTTTTACAAAAAAAGAATTTGGCACGATCATTGCTAAAAATTGCTAAAATTTGATTGTGTCCTGTTTCCGACTTTAGTATCGACTTTAGGACTTTAGTAGGGATGGATGTGAAAGGAAAGGGATGAAAGGGATGAAACAATTGAAAAACATGTACTGGCAGAAAGGAGGTGGTACTGGCTAAAAGGCTAAAAGATTACTTTAAAAAGTTAACTTAAAACAGCTTTGAAGAAACGACTCGAGACTCAATATTTTGAGTCTACGCTAACCGAAACAACTAAAGGAGCAATTTAAATGAAAAAATTCTTAATACTCGATGATCCAGTTTTTTGGGATTAGACAATGTCACAATATTGGGAAATGTAAAGGCTGGTCAAGTCGATGGTATAATACCAACTATTCCAGCTGATATCTCACCCATCGGTTGGCCAGCCTCCACTGAGCAGAATAAAATAAGTTTTACTTGAATACAAGGGTTCCATTGCGATATATGCTTCATTTCTGCAAATAATAAATGAGGCGGATGTGTTAATAGAGAAGCTGTTGCCGTTTGTTGAAAATTATACCGAGTCACTGAATACTGAGTTAACAGAGTCTTCCCCTGGGATGACCTTAAGTAAATCACAAAAATTCTGGCTGGGTTTCTGCATCACTGGAATCATTTTAACCAACAGCATCAATTGGACTGCTTTTTCCCGTATCAGCATAGGACGGTATAAAAAAACAGCACTTTCCTGGATGTTTCGCCATTCTAAAATTGCTTGGGAGCATTTGTTCCACCTCAGCCTCAAAATTATTTTCAAAGTATATGATATCACCAAAGGTGTTGTCAGTATTGATGATTCCGATAAAAAACGCAGTAAATGCACAACAAAAATTTTTGGCGTCCACAAAATAAAAGACAAATCAACAGGCGGTTTTTGCATGGGTCAAGGCTTGGTATTTTTGGTATTGATAACACCGAAAATAACCATTCCAATAGGCTATGGCTTTCATGTTCCTGATCCAAAAATCAGCGAATGGGTCAAGGAGGATAAAAGGTTAAAAAAGGCTGGAGTTCCAAAATCAGAACGCCCGAAAAAGCCGATGCGATCAGATGAATATCCAACTATTTCAAGTATTTCTATAGCTCTTTTAAAAACCTTTGTACAGCAACACCCTGAAATAAAAATAGAAGCAATTGTTGCAGATGCCTTGTATGGTAATGCTGAGTTCATGGATGAGGCTTCAAAAATTGCAGGAAGCGCTCAAGTCATTAGTCAAATAAGGTACAATCAAAATATTTCATTCAAAAACAGTAAAAAATCAGTGGAAAAATATTTTGAAAATATTCAACCGATTCAAAAAACCATACATATACGCGGAGGCAAAGGGGTTGTTGTACTTATTAAAAGTGCCAGAATACATGTGTGTGCCCATAGAAAAAAACGATTTGTCATTGCAATAAAATACACTGGAGAAGAGGACTATCGGTACCTTGTCGCTTCGGACCTGACCTGGCGATATGCTGATATAATAGATGCTTTTACACTCAGATGGTTAGTAGAGGTTTTTATTCAAGACCACAAGGGTAATGAAGGGTGGGGAAATTTGACCAAACAACCTGGTAAAGATGGGTCTTACAGAAGTTTGACCCTGAGTCTGTTGGTTGATCATTGTCTCCTCCTTCATCCGGACCAGGTGGCCTCGATAAATAACAAACTGCCCGCAAAAACTGTTGGCAGCCTATGTGATATCGTCAAAGTTGACAGCATCTTATCCTTTGTCGAACAAATCATTCACAGTGATGACCCAGAATCCCATTTCAAGCAGATCTCGGTATTTTTAAAAGAGCATTTTGTAAAGTCAAATGATTCCAAAAAACACATGAATCTAAAACCTTGGGGAAATTATCAATCCTCCCCATCATTAAAATATAAAGCATTCTGTTAACATGGGGATAATAACTGGTAGATACGTTCCATGTCAATTTTTAAAAACTGGATCATCGAGTAATAACAGGTTTGTTATCTTTTTTCTTCTTCTGCGGGTCTGCATATGCTATCACCCAAACACCATTTGACATGTACACTCCCTATGGTACAAACTTCAACATTCTTGGAGATTCAATTGAGCAACTTGATTTTGCATCAAGTTATGGGGTAGCAGTAAATGCCAATACATTAGCAGGAACGCCCGACGATCCTTTTAATTTTGTTTTTCAGTCTAATGTCACTGGTTTTACCGACATTAATGGTAATAGCGCCGCAACGCCCGGAATCAACTTACCGGCAAGTCCGTCTTTTGATCAATACGAGTACACCTTAGTTGGTTCTATTTGGGAGACTTATGATGGATTAGGCGGATTAGGTGCAAGTTTTACTTTAGCCAATGCTCCAGCCGGCGAGACAAACTTTATTGAAATTTACGCCGATACATATGATGCAGGAACAGTCCAATCCAACCTAAACACAGGTATGGGTTTTACGGATGGAACACTCATATTGAGGGCAGAAGCCGTATCGGGAGATGGACTTTTTACCATAACTGATGATCTTAATTCTAATGCAGTACCCGACAACCAGGATAGAGGCATTGGCTCAACTAAAATAATTTGGAAGGTGTCTTTTTTTGATTCCACATACTTTGATTTTGGTGGAATTGATTTGTCTGATCCAACTAATTTCCTGTATTCACAGTTTGATGGTACATTGAACCTGCCTCCACCTGCTGCTGCCAATTCAATAGTAATGTGGGATGGAACCGATCCTAATTTTTTTACTGGACTTGCAGATGGAACAACTCAATATAATACTAACGACTTTTTATTTCAAGTTGACGCTTTTAAAATTTTCCAGCCAGGTGTTGTTCCTGAACCTGGAACATTCTTTTTATTTGGGCTTGGTTTGCTTGGTTTAAGTGCAACAGCTAGAAGAAAAAAATAAAGTCCTTATACCTATAAATCAACCAAAATAGTTTATTAAAAAAAATAAAAAAAGACTTGATTTATTAATCAAGTCTTTTTTTATTGACTTTATGACTGAATAGTGAAATTAGATAATTAATCTATCTTAGGAGAAATCATGGAAACCGTTGCTTGCCAATTATGTAACAGTAGAAAATACACCGTCCAATTTTCGGCCTATGATTATATAACGAATGAAGCCCACGTTCTTGTCAGGTGCGATAATTGTAATTTTTCCTATGTTAATCCTCAACCTACAGTTGATCAGCTTCAAAAATACTATCCTGAGTCTTATTACGGAGATGATCAATTTTTGTATGAAAAAATAGATAACTTCATTAGGTTTAAAAAAATCAAGGAGCTATTCCCTGATACTACTGGCACTATTTTAGACATAGGTTGTGGTAAAGGTTTATTATTAAAAGCATTGGAAGATATTAACTGGAAAGTTCACGGAATAGAACTATCTGAGACTTCAGCTCTGTATGCAAAAAAAAAACTAAACATTAAAATTGCAACTCAGATGTTGGATACATGTAATTTCCCGAGTAATCATTTCGATCTTGTTACGATGTTCCATTCTTTGGAACATATGAAAGAGCCTAAAAAAATACTTAAAGAAATTCATAGGGTTCTATCAGACGACGGAATTTTGTTAATTGAAGTTCCAAAATTCGATAGTCTTTTTTCAAAGCTTTTCAAAGAGAAATGGTTCCACCTTGATTTACCACGCCATTTATATCATTTTGAGAATTTTAGTATAAAAAAAATTTTAAAAGATTCTGGTTTCCAAATAATTGACCACAAAAATTTTGCTTTTTTTTATGATATTTTTGGTAATATTCAAAGTTGTTACAATTTTATCTGCTCAAAAGTTAATCTTTTTAACGATTTTAACACTAAACGACTTACTATAAAATCTATTAAAAAATTCAGACATCGTAATAGAATATATTTAGACCTTTTGTTCTGCCATTTAACATTTCCGGTCTTTTTTTTGGTCATGTTGCTTTTATCGATTGTGTTATCACTTTTTAATCAAGGTGGTACACTGATCATTCTTGCGCAAAAACATCCAACTATTTAAAAAATAATGAAATTCTCGGCAATAGATGTTCTGATAACTTGTGTTTGTCTCATTTCAATAATTTTTTGTTCAACTATCATTACTATTATATTCTCTTCTGTATTTCGAAGTAGTGACGAATATTTACCTATCATAAAAATGATTTTATTTTTAGTGTTTTTTTTTCTCCTATTAGGCGGTATATATCCACGAGTATTACGATTATTTTGTCCGGCTAAAGATTCAATTTTCTCTTCTGAAGATTCAACTATTGAGTGTCTTTTCTGGAAGCAGACCGTGTTCAGTTATGAGTTGACCGTTTCTATATTTGCCTATATTATTCCAGTTCTTCTCAGAGCCCCAGTCTACAGATTATTGGGGGCAAGAATTGGCAAAGGCGTTTTGATCGCTGGCAAGATAGTCGAACCTCAGATGGTGACTTTAGGCAATTACTCTCTTTGTGGAGAAATGTCTCTATTAATGGCTCATGCGATAATGGGAGATAAAGTTGTTTTAAAAAAAATAACTATTGGGGACAACGTGTCCGTGGGGGCTCATGCCATCATTATGCCCGGAGTAGCTATAGGCGATAATTCTATAATTGCAACTGGATCCCTTGTACCTATGGATACAATAGTCCCTGCAAATGAAATTTGGCGCGGGATACCAGCCAAGAAATGGAAATCAGTAGACCCTTTTGATGTCAAATCTTGATAAAGCTTGGCTCATGTTGCGTTTCAGGGTCTTTTTAGGGGATGATAAGTCTAACTATTTAAAATATATAACAAAATAATCCAGCCTTGTAATATACAAAACATTGATATTACTAATTATTTCAAATACATAGGGCTTTTATCAAAAATAAAATCCCAAAACACAACATGAGCCAAAAATAATTTAGGGCTCGAATTGCCTTGGAACCAATTAATGACCCGACCAAATATACTAATTTTACCCTATATGCCAACCTTATCACATACCTCAAGACCGCTTGAGATAGCTAAACTTTTAAGGGCGGATGGCTGTAATGTTTTATTTGCAGGATTTAATACAAATAAGTCCAAGTTTTCTTTCATAGAAAAAGAAGGATTTAAATGTTTAGCATTGTTTGAACCCGACCCAGATACTCTTTTTACTAATATCAGAAACGGGAAAATGAAATTTGTTTCTGCCTTAACGTTGGATCAAATAGTAAAAGCAGATATCAATTTATTCAAAAAAGTTGCTCCTGACTTGATTTTATCGGACGGCAGGTTTTCAGCTATGATATCAACTCAAATTGCAGACATACCGCATGTAGCCGTTGTAAATGCATCATCCACAGAATATCGAAGCATTCCTTACATACCATTTTTTGAAAAAATCTTTCCTCTCTGGATGCGCGAACATAAAAACTTTCGTCAATTTTGCGATAAAATGAATCTGAAAATAGAAATGGCCGTTTTTGACAACGCTATGAACCATTTTAAACGTCTTTCCAAAAAATACAACCTGAAACTACCGGTTACAGCAACCAACTGCCTTGCCGGCAAAGATCTTACATTGTTGGCTGATATTCCTGAATACTTCCCAGTTAAAAATCAACCTGATAACTACCATTACATTGGCCCCATTACTTGGAAGAGATCTGTTAACACGCCCAAGCCAAGGTGGTGGCCCCTTCCTGAAACGGATAAACCTAAAATTTATCTGACCATGGGCACAACCGGTGAAAATAATCTTTTTTCATTAATATACAACTACCTCAAAAAGTCCGATTTTATAACCATCATTACAACAGGCAGCCAAAACGATCAGTTTAAAACCATCCCTGGCAGAATTTATGTTGAGGACTACATTGATGGAGAAGCCGTTCTTAAAAAATCAGATTTAGTTATATGTCATGGCGGAAACGGCACCATATACCAGGCTATTGGCAAGGTAACGCCAATTATTGGCATACCCACAATCCCTGATCAGGATTTTAATATGCGACGAGTAGAAGCACTGGGTGTCGGGATTAGGATACCCATAAAAACCATTTTAAAAAAACCGGACATCCTGATGGATAAAATTCAGACAATTCTGACGAACAAAGATTATTTTAAAAAGAATCTATACAAACTGCAAACAAGTCTTAAAAAATATACAGGGGCAGATATTGCTGCAGATTTAATTCAATCTTATTTGTCGTAAAATCAATCGACCCTTTTTAAAAATTTTGCTGGATTCCCGCCCCATATTTTTTTCACCGATTACCGTATTGGGGGTACTACTGAGTATGCCGCCACAATCGGATCATTTTCAATGTTGACACCGGCCCATAGCAAATAAACAAGAATCGGTTAGACTCACTGAGAACAATAAGAGAAATAATAATATGGCATTGAGCCGGATTGTTCTCATAAAAAGCCCTTTAATCAAAAGGTGTATAACACTTCAACGTATCCCCGGTCGTTCTCATTAAAGAGCCCAAAATCTCCGTCGCTTTCTCCATAAAAAATATCCACCCCGCAAATGATTTTTAGATAATCATTATGATTATAGGTGATTTTTGGCCGAAGCAAATAATCCCTCTGATTCAAGCTTGAAACCATGAACAATTCCAGTTCGATCTTATCTTCAAAAAATTCTTTTTTCATCCAAATAGAAAGAGCGGTAGTATACTCCTTTTGAGTCATGTCTGCCTGATAATCCAGAATGATTTCCTGCAGGAGCTGGAAATTTGTTTCCAGGGAGTTTAAGAATGTATAATCCACACCAAGCAGCCACTTGAAGGTATCACTTCTAACTATTCCGTCATTGTCAGCAGGATTCTGCGAAGAGATAAACATCTCATGATTATAAATAAATTCCCCCTTGAAAACAGCGTCCATGTACTCTTTGGAAAAGGTGTGTCCAAACCTGTGCATTCGTTCATATTCCGGTTGGTATGTAATGCTTATGGGCTGGCTACTCCCGACTGGATTAAATGAAATATACCGGTAGCTCACTGGAAAGTTATAATAATCGTATAAATAGAATACGGACAGATCCCATCCGTCCATCAACTTTGACGCCCGGAATCCCAGTTCGCTATTATCAAGACTGTTCGCCGGCTCATGGCCTTCATTCATAACGATATCTGCATTTTGTTCATAAATCAATCTGGAGAAATCAAATTCCGAACCCTGTTTGCCAAATTCATTAAATTCAGGATACGGAATAAAAACAAACTGGAGATACAAGCTGCCAGGGTAATACTCCAGGTTAATTGCAGGGACGGGAATTCTAATCTGATCCAGATCCGGCAGGATATATTCCCTCAAATCATTAGGGTTGACAATATCGGCAAAGAAGAGTCCCACAGCCTCCCCCCAGACAATCTGTTGATTTCCAATTCGCAATTCGGCATTTCCCCAACTAAAATCCACGTAGGCATCCCTTAAATCTGTCTGCTTTTTTTGATCACTTTCAACACCTTCATTATAGTTGTCGGTTAGATCAAAGACAGCGTCATAGGACAATCTGCCTCCAAACACATAGGACAAATTATCAGAAACCCTTCCGGATAGATTAAAATTGAAATCTGTTTTAATTTTCGAAAATTGATGGGGTTTTTTCAAACGATAAGCGGTTTGGTTTCTCAAATCACCATTTACGGTCATGGATGCTGCCGTCCGGCTTTTTTCAGGCAACTGCCGGGATGGCATACCGGTATCAAATGAGGGAAAAAGAGCGTCCAGACTTTCCTGGTCCAATTCGCCTGTATTATCCGGCTGAGAAGTATCGGTATTATTTTTTATAGTTTCATCATGATCCATCGACCCAGCATCTTTTTGAACTGTAGTTGATTTGGCAATACCCATAGTTTCGATTTGGTGCTTTTGCTGATGGGCAATATTAAGGTGTCTGTTGGACGCTGATGCGTCAGATGGATCAAGGCTCCATATCCACATGTGGATGACAAAAATAATGAAGCAAAAACAAGCTTTTTCCATCATTGAACGCATGTGAATCCGTATAAAATGGTTTTTAGTATTTTAATTTTTTTAAATAATTTTTCGTAAATACTCTGTCAGGAAAATCATCCAGGGTCATGTTTGAATAATCAATGATGGTCTTCTGACCTTCAACCAAGGGATTATCAAGAACCAGCCGGGTAGGCCTAATTTGGTCTAAAAGCTTTTCATAGTTTGTGTAATAGCAAGTTTTTAAAAGTTTGCCGGAAAAAGCATAAAACTCACCTTTTAAAGGATAATAGGTATCCTTCATCACCCATAAATTAACTTTGTGATAGGTTACCCTTTCATCCTTGGCCGTCAGTTCAAGGATATAAAATTCTTTCCCTTTGATAATCACCGTATCTTTCAGTACAGGATCATAATCTCCTGAAAAATTGGCTCTGGCAATGTCCCCGTTTGCAGCCTCACCGAAAAGTCTTTGCTGAAGAGAAATCCTTAACGGTTTGGAGATATTCTGTAAGAAAGCCCATAAATCATAGCGTAGCATTAAAAGGGAGGTTCCTTTGTCCATCGCGGGTTCCAATGTCTTAATGATGGTTTTATCCTTGCCCTTCATCCATATTTCATAAACAGCAATTTTATCTTCTTTACCCGGTTTTTTGCTGATGATCCTGGCGGTTACCCGGTAATCTTTTTTAGGGGCTCTTATTTCATCTGCATATTCAAGAATTTTTAGGGCTGTAATTTCTTCAGCCGTTAATATTTTTAAAGGAAAAACTGAACATATAAAAATAAGAGCCAGTATTATTGTTATTTGCTTCATAAAAGGATCCTAATAGTGCCTGAGGGCATCCGTAATGTTAAGGTTTGACGCTTTATATGCCGGATAAAAAGAAGATATTAACGAGGCAGCAACAGATATGAACATTGACGAAATCAGAAGATCCGGCACAATTCTTATAAGAGCTGTCCAGCCGACCGTGGCTCCCGGCGGAGGTGGCATGGGAATTCCGAAAAATGATATTATCTTGGCCAGAATCACACCAAGGGCGATACCTGCTGCACCTCCAAGTACCCCAAGAATAAAACCTTCAGCCAAAAACAATCGTAAAACATCATTTTTTTTATATCCCATGGCCATTATTGTCCCGATTTCCCTGGTTCGCTCCCATATAGCCATATTAATGGTATTAAAAATACTCAGGACGACAATAACCATGATAATCAGCTTTAGTATAAAAAACTGTTTTCCATACAATTGAACCGTTTTGTTGTAAAAGTCAGCCAATTGCTTCCATATCTTAAGCTCTAAAGGCAGCTTCCCCTTTTGAATGATTTTCAACACTTCATCTCTTGCTTTTTCCGTGTTTTCAGTCCGGTCCAGAAGAACTACCAGGGTCTGGACCCCCTCAGTCCGTATTAAATTTTGCGCCATTTCAATGGGAAGCCTTAGCGCCCTGTCATCAAACTCTTTAGCTGCTGTAAAAAATATTCCTTTTACATTCATGTCAAAGGCGTTTAGAGACCCGCCCACTGTATTTGTCAGCAATACCAATGAGTCCCCTGGCTTTGCCCCTAAATTTTTAGCAAGCCCTCTTCCAAGAATGACCTCAAATTGATCCTTTTTGGCAAGATTATCCCCCTCCTGGATAGCAAGCCCGGTCTCAGCATCTTTAATATTTTCAATTTTATTTAAAAGCAACTCGCCTTCCGGATTAACCCCCTCACAAAAAACAGAAACCGTATTATCTCCTGTACTGATCATTCCTGAAAAAGCGATCCTTGGTGTCACCAATGTAACATGCTCTATAGCAGAAATTTGCCGGATAATTTCTTCAGTATCCTCAATCAAATAATCAAAGGGTGCTGATGCGCCATGATCGATGTAACCTTTGGCATATATTTGGACGTGTCCCAAATGGCTGTGAATCACAGCCTCTCTCATCTGCAAAAACGTATCTTCAAAGAACCCCCCGGCAATGATGATAGAAACCGATCCGAAAGCGATGGCGGCAAGGGTTATGAGCGTCCTGATTTTATTTCTGAATACGTTTCTTATTGCCAGCTTGATACTGATTGGAATGTTCATTTGTTTACTCTTCAGTTGATCTTCTACCTTGAACCCGGTTCCGGTAATCACCATCACAATTGCCATTTTTTTTTATATTACCTTTCCGGTCAAAATAATCGTGTTCCACAATTTTACCGTCAGTAATTCGGATAATCCGGCTGGCCATTTGCATGACCTTTAAATCATGGGTTGAGAAGATAAACAACGTATTTGAATCTTCATTTATTTTTTTCATGATATTCAGCACATCTTCGCCTGTTTTCTGATCTAGGTTGGCTGTCGGTTCATCCGCCAGTATGATCCTGGGTTCCGTTACCAGAGCCCGGGCAATGGCCACCCGCTGCCGCTGCCCTCCGCTCAATTCATCCGGCCTGTTTTTCATATACTTTTCCAGATCCACACTTTCCAGGGATGCTCTTACCCGGTCTGAACGCTCGCCCCTGTTCCTAACGGTTTTCAACAGAGGATATTCCACATTTTCAAACGCTGACAGCACCGGTATCAGGTTGAAGGTTTGAAAGATGAAGGAAAGCTTGGCAAGCCGGATGTCAGCCAGCCGATTGGAAGAGAGCGTGGACACCTCTTCGCCGTCTATTTTGATACTCCCGCTGCTGGGCTTGTCAATACATCCAATCAGGTTTAAAAGTGTTGTTTTGCCGCTACCCGAAGGGCCGGCAATGGCAAGGAATTCTCCCTCGTTGATTTCAATATTGATATCATCCAGTGCCTGCACCTTTGTCTTGCCCAGATAAAATACCCGTGAGACCTTTTCGGTTTTTACAACAACCCCGGCCATTAGATAACTCCCCCCTCCTATTTTGATTCAAACTCAACATCCCAATAAATTTCAGACAACGGCAATTCACAATTAACTGATTCCATTTTTAGAATCCGGTCTGCACCTTTGTATGAACGGTATAGCCAGCCATCACCACTGCGTGTATATTGTTCAACACGACACTCTTTTTGGGAAACAAGGATATATTCTTGAAGCGTGGGGATCGTTTGGTAATAAGCAAACTTTTTCCCTCTATCAAATACTTCCGTTGAATCTGAGAGAATCTCCATGATGACAACCGGGTTCGTCAATGTGTCAAATTCATCATCCTCAAACTCTGCATCACCGCAATAAATTACAATATCCGGGTAAACATAATTCTCGGCAATTTTAACCCGCATGTCATTGGAAAACAGATTACAAGTGGATTTATCTGCTTTGAATTTTCCCCCTAACGCTACTGTAAGATTAACATTGATACGGTTATGATTTCTTCCGGCCCCAACCATGGCAAAAGCTTCACCATCAAAAAATTCATATTTAATATCAAGGGCGCTTTTTTCAAGTGCAAGATATTCCCCCGGTGTCATCTTATTTTTATCCTGCAGTTGTGCGGTCATATCCCTTAATCCTTCCCTCTTAATTTTTAAAAAGAATGAGACAACAAGCCTCAGATCTAAATTAAAAAGCTTTCAATGCCCTTTCGACGTGTAAAATGCCGGATCGGGCGTCCATGCCCCACCCTGAAAAGCATCACCTGGCCGTTCTTAGCATCAACACTCCGGAAAAGTTTGAAATAGTCTTCTCTGACTGAATTCAGTAAATCCTTGTGTTTTTGCATAAACTTTCTCCCCTGATTCAAAAACAGCCGCATAAAAAAAAGTGTAATTGCTGTCATTGGCTGAATATGATACCCCTGCCGCGTCAATTCAAGCCAGACCCGTTCCAGCGCTCTGCCTCCCACCAAAAAGTCCTTATTGCCACTCCCCTCAACTGTTAAGAGTATGACGGCAGAAGAATTAATAATTCCCTGATAAGAATGAAACGCAACCATCCGACCTATACCCGCGTTATTAAATGCATTCATAACGGCCCACGGTTTGGAGATTTTCAAAAAGATTTCGCCTGCCGGACCGGCCTGGAGATTTTTCAAAGGAAGCCCGTCACCGGTTTTTTCAACCTCGCCGGGAGAAAAACGAATCATCTTCATAAGATGCTCATGGAGTGAACGGTGTTCCGTTCTGATACGGTCAATGGTATATACAATTTTTGCAAGCTTTTTTATATCTTCTCTTTGGGTGACAACATGTAATTTTGCCCCAGGAAAACCGGATATAACACCATCAATAAGATTTAGTGCTGATTTTGAAAAAGATTCCCGGCGAAACATTGTCCGGTTTGTATGTCTTTTCCATATAAACTCGTGCAAAGGATCTTTTTGAACATGGGCCATGGGTTTAAAATGAATTCGGGCACCGATTCCTGATAGATTATCTTTTAATTCAATTTCAGGTTCAACCCCGAAAAGGCCGGCGGCGACGTTTATGTTTTCAATGGCCGCCCCACAAGAGATAATTGAGGCGATTTGATTGACATTAAAAAAGGAGTGGTCGGCATCCGGGTCTATCCAAACGGAAACCTGGTTATCGGTGATAGAAAATTTCCATGGTTGGGCATTATCCCCCGACGGCGCCTGGATACCCGCCATAACAAGATATCTTAAAGCCTTCTCCGGGAGGGGTGTTTTTTCCATAGATGATATTTGGGGGATCTCCGGGATATTAACAGGCGCTTTATTTTTTCGAGATTCAATCATTTTTTTCACAATACCGATCTTCATTCGCTGAATAGGATTCCGATTTCCGAAATGTAATTTTCCCTTTCTTAATTTCATCAAAAAAGGGTCAAACTGGAAATAGTGCGGAACCGGCTTAAGGCCTTTTCTGTTTAAAATAATACGCAACGCTTCCGTTCCGGCCATTCCCGCACAAATCTGGCAGGCAACATTTAGGGAAGGGCCTGCTTCTTGTTTCAGATTCACTGTTGAAAAATCCATGTACTTGATGTGGGTTGCCCTGGGCGCCAGACCAAGAGCAAATGACAAAGATTTCTCTTCCGGGCTCATATTCTCAACAATATTGAAATATTCATCAAATCCCATTCCCTGGTTCGGAGCAAAGACTAAAAGCGCGGAACTAAAGCCCATAGGGCCGGCAGTTACGACATAAATCCCTTTTTCCCTGGCCCGCTTGAAAAGCTGCCGCCTGATGTCAAAGCAAAAAAAATCAAGCCCATCAAGAACGACATCCACCCCTTCTAAAAATGCGTCAATATTATCCGGTTTAATTCCATGGGGAAACGTTTTAATATTTATATGAGGGTTTATAAGAAGGGCTTGTTCTTTCATGACATCCAGTTTAGGTTTTCCAAAACAACCGGTATGTGCCCCATATTGCCTGTTGATGTTAACGGGTTCAAAAACATCAAAATCAGAAATATGAAAGTTGCCAACGCCTGAGCGAACCATGGTGATCAAATGGAGACCGCCAACCCCACCCATGCCTGGAATTGCAATTTTTGCTCTTTTTAATTTTTTTTGTTCAGCCCGGGTTAATAATCCTATATTTCGTGAAAATGCCTGGTCATAATATTCTGAGGCGGAATGGATATCATAGGATTCTAAGTGGCTTGAAAATTTTGGCATCGTATTTTTTTGTCTAAATCCAGAATTGTCTGGAATTAAAGTATCTTTGTTGGAAACGTGTAAACAAAATGAATTTTTCAAAATACCATCGGATATCGCTAAAGACAAGGTTAAAATTATACCCGGTGATTATGTTTCATTGTGCTCTCAGGGGAAAGCGCTTGACAAATAATTTTAAAAAATACACGATAGTACAGTGACTTTCGATAGAATTTTCACACAAAAAAAGAGTAACCCAGGGTAAAATAAAGATGATCACCAAAAGCCTTACCTACGACAAATTTCGTTTCGGTCAAGTCATAGATGATGATGTCTTAAAAGATACCTTCCGGATGAGGTATGAAGTCTATGTGGAGGAGTTCGGGTTTGAAGATAGAGCCGACCATCCGGGTGGATTGGAAACGGATGAATACGAAAAAGAGTCGATCCATTTTGCCTGCCTGAATGAAACAGATTCCGTGGTCGGCACCATACGCCTGGTGCGCCATTCAGACAAAGGGTTTCCCATTGAACATGCCACAAAATTAAGTTTACCGGGGGAAAAACCTGAGCCGGACAAAATCGGCGAAATTTCCAGACTTACGGTAACCAAAGACCTCAGGCGCCGTAAAGAGGACGGCATGTATGGCGTGGAGTCTTATTTAAAGAAAAAAGAAGGCGGGATACTGCCCGATGACGGGAGCATTCCAAAAGAGATGGCGGGCAGGAAAAACCCTATCATTGTCCTGGGGCTTTACCAGGTGATGCTCCATGAAAGTTTGCGACAGGGGCTGACCCATTGGTACATGATCACTGAAAAAAAATTATTCTATGCCCTGAAAAAATATGGATTTTTATTCCACCAAATCGGAGATCCTGTACAATATCATGGTGAGAGGGTTCCCTATTTTGCAGATATTCATGAACTGCTGGTCAATCTGAAGCACACCGATGCAGGCATGTATGACCTTATGCTTACCGGATTGGAAGAAGCGTATCGACCGGATATTTAATTTGGGAAGCAAACAAAGAATAATGAATATCAAAGGTTATACCTTTATTATTATAGTTGTATTGCTGGTTTGGGTATGTCCGGCAGTGGCTATGGATGGTGCGCAGATCGCACAGAAGGTGGTGGACCGGGATCAAGGGCAGGATGCCACCTTAAAAATCCGTATGCTGCTGATCGACAAGGGAGGCAAAAAGCGATTCAGAAGCCTGATCACTGTGGTTAAAAAATACGGGAATGTATCTAAAAGCTATATACGCTTTACCTCTCCTGCCGATATAGAGGGAACTGCTTTTTTAACCTGGGAAAACAAAGCCAGTGACGATGATCAGTTCCTCTACCTGCCGGCACTTCAAAGGGTGCGGCGGATTGTCTCCAGTCAGAAATCCAATCGTTTTGTCAACACGGATTATACCTACGAAGACCTGCAGTCCAGGGAAGTGGACCAGGACGTACATACGGTCCTAAGAGAAGAAAAGTTAGATGACCATGACTGCTGGGTTCTTGAAAGCATCCCCAAAGCCACAGATGATTCCCAATATGGAAAACGGGTTACATGGGTTGTCAAAGAGATCTATCTGCCCATTAAGACCGAGTTTTATGATAAACGGAACAGACTTCATAAGATACTCACCGGTAAAGAAATTCAGAAAATCGAGGGGATCTGGACGATCCTTGATGCAGAAATGAATGATTTAAATAAAAACCATCGTACACTGCTGAAGACCGATGAAATAGGATATAATCGCGGCATTCCTGATGAAATTTTTACCAAGGGATATATGAGACATAATCAGTAGAACCTATTATTCTTCAAAATGCCATTTAATGCCCCTTTTATCAAGATATCGCTACGGTTTTTTTATTTTATCAAGCTTTATTTTCCTGTTTTTTTTATGTCCGCAATCCGCATTTTGTTTCAATCCCATAATGATTTGCCAGTCTACCGATTCAACTCAGAGTCAGTCGGTGAAGTCTTTGGAAGAGGGGGATGAACGTACGGATGACACCAGTAACCCATGGGCCGGGGAAAGCTCACGGGATAGCGACAAGGATGAAGGCCTGTTTAAGCTGTCGGGGGAAGTGCACAACAAGTTTGCCCATGATGTAAGTGAGGACAATAATTCAGAAGACGATATGATAAATCATTTCCAGGTGAGGATCGGAACACGCCTGGTGCATGGGGACCGGTGGCGTGCAGTGCTTTTTGTGGATGCAGATTATTTTTCTTATGGCAATGATGGAGACTGGAAAGAAGATGCGGATATCCGGCTGGGTGAGGCCTATCTCAACTTCAGAGGCGACGGGTTTAATATGAAGATAGGCAACCAGATCATCCGGTGGGGTAAAACTGATGCCTACAGTCCGCTGGATAATTTGAATCCCGAGGATTTTCGTGATGATCTTTCCGGTCGCCGGGAGGACCGCAAACGTCCCATTCCCATGGCTTCCATGGAGGTTTATGCCGGCAATTTAACCATTTCCGGGGTTTTTGTTCCGTTTTTTGTCAAATCGGAATACGATCTTATAGGAACAGACTGGGCAGTATTCGGGCGAGCGGACGGGATACCGCTTATGGAAGAAGACCCTTCTGATTCTCTGGGAAACAGCGAAGGCGGAATTCGTTTGTCCGGCATTGTTGAACGCCTGGACTGGGCACTTAGCTGGTTGTCTGCCAGGGAAGATCTGCCAACACCGGATACCCTTCTTCATCTCCCTGTGGGGTTTCCGCTTTCTGCAGGCAATCTGACAACATCTCAATTGGCATATTTTTTAAATGCCACCGGGAAGTCGGTGCTTCTCATTCATGACCGGCAAAATATTTTCGGTTTTGAATTTGAAACTACATTGGATTCTTTCGGGGTGAGAGGTGATCTGGCCTATATTGATCACACCAGTTATTTTACCCGGGACCTGGAGCGGATTCGAAAACCCGTGTTTCAGGCTATGGCAGGAATTGATTATAGCGGCGTAAACGACTGGTATGCCAATTTCCAGGTTTTGATCAGCCGGATCCGGGACTACGAAACCCGGATTGTCTGGGCCAAGGAGACAACACGGGCCATCAACGGCACCCTGTGGAAGGATTTTTTCAATGGAGATTTAAGAGTGGAATGCCGCTATTATTATGACCTGTCAGGAGATGCGACTGTTTTGACTCCCAAGGTCCGTTTATCTTTCTGGACGCCGGTGATATTTGAAATCGGCGGGGAATGGTTTGATGGAACCGAGGAGACGATTCCAGGCCGTTTTCAAAACAACGATCAGGTGTATTTAACTGCTGAAATAAAATTTTAGATGCTACATATAATAAAATGCAGGCTGAAAAGACGAACATGCCGTCTTCAGCCGGAAGTCAGGGGAAGAATCTGCCCGGTTGCTGAATATGCGATAACACGCTCGATCATATCTGCCCCATAATATCTTTTCACCTTCTCTTCATCTTCATTTTCTTCAAAGGGCAGCTCAATGGGGGTTGATCCTGATTCAAAAAAGAAATGATACAGGTTTTTCTTTTTTGGCATGTTACCATAAATTTCTTTAAATCTTTGTGCGACTGTATTTAGATCCACGCGAAGGGCCACGGCAGGGTTATTGTTTACATAGGAAAAGGAGGAAATTTGTCCGATTTTTTCAAATAAAAGGATATCTTCGTAAATTTTTAAATACTTTGGGTGAATCGTAATTAATAAGTCGTCCGCGCAAATGGTGTTAATCGCATATGACACTAGGAGACGGTTCCCCAGCATAGGGATATGTTTATTCCCTTTTCGGTATAACGGATGTGATGCCAGGCACCCGACTTCAACAAGGCGGCGCCCCTGGCTTCTTAACTCGTCCACCTGAGGTTTAAATCCAATATCCATGGGAAGGCCTTCTTGTTTATCATCCGGAAATAGGCTTGCAGTATATATGGGCGTTTTTCCAGCCTGATTATCCGTCAAGCAGCCCATAAAGACCCTTGCTTCGGGATTAGAATGGTGCCGGATAATTCTCAATGGGGGAGAGGTAGGTTCAATAAACCCGGCTTTTACATAAACATCATGCAGCAGCCTGAAACAGGACATATACTCTTCGATACTGCATGCCTCACAAAAGGTGATGTCGTCCAGATTGGTTTGAAGATCAGGAAGACGGCCACGGATGATTCTTTTTCTAAAGTACGCCGGCACATAAGGCAACAACAATTTTGTTAATGTATTTGAAATATTCATAACGCTTGAAATGAAAGCAGTTATCATGCCAGTGTAAGGAAATACCCGTTTCAGCGAGTTTAGACATAAATACTTCATGAATAAGAAAAAAAAGTTACGAAAACTACAACAGCAGTTACAAAAATTGCACTGCCTGAGTCGAGTCAGATCATATAGGGTGACAATCAAACTGTTTAACAATATATTCAATAGATATTTAAAACTCTTACATTTTCTTCCAGCGGTTCACTTTTTCGAATGCGGATTCAGCTGTTTTCAATAGTGTTGATACATTCACCGGCTTTTTAAAATAATCCTCAAAGCCGACATCAAGGCATTCCGACAGTTCAAATAAAGAGGCATAGCCGGTAATGGCATAGATAATAGACATGGGCTTAATGCTTTTTACTCTCTTACATAATTCCATACCGTTCATCACCGGCATATTTAAATCAAAAAACATGACCATAATGTTATTCTCTTCGATGATTTTTAATGCATCCCGTGCATTTTCTGCGGTGAAAACCTCATAACCGGCTTTGGTAAATACCTGGGAAAGCAATCTTAAAATGGGGGGTTCGTCATCAACGATTAATATTTTTTTATTTTCCATCATTCTTTCTCCTTGTCTGGGTTGGGGTCTGAGATATTAATAGAAGATGCTGCGTCAAGGTCCAGGATTTCCGAACTTAAATACATTTTTGTTTTGTACTGGGTGATAGCCATCAGCTTATTTGTAATCTCAGCCAGCCGTTGTGCCTGGTCTCTAATTTCCTTAACATTTTCTTCTTGGATTTGTCCATCAGCGATTTCATCAATTAATAATTCTGAAAAACCTAAAATTACCATTAAAGGCTGATTAATTTCGTGGCATATGGCGCCTGCGGTTCGAATCACCGCTGTCAGTTTTTCCTTTTCTATTTTTGCGCGCTCATAGTTCTTTGCGTTTGTAATATCCTCAATTGACAGTAAAACGGCTGTTCTTTTTTGTAATTGAAAGGGTTGGGTCGTTATTCTTAAATGCCTGCGCCCTATGGATTTAAAGGTCATGGATGTTTCAACCTGAAAATGCCCCTTGGTATTTTCAAAGGTATCATTCACTGTCATCCTCAATTTACATTTACTGCACTCTTTCCCAAATCCGCAGCCCTCAGGGGCATCTTCGTGATGAATGCAGCCAAGGGCGGTCCCACCTACAAGCCCGACGAGTTGATTATCCTTCTTATTTACAAATATGCAGACCATTCTGTTGGCCAAAACCAGTTTCAGGTCCGCGTCAATCACCGCGACCGCAATCGGTAAATTGTTAATAACCCGCAGGATATCATCCTTAGAAAACACTGTCGGAACATCCAATATGGTTTCTTTTATTTTAATTTCATTGGACATTGAAACGCCCTTTGCCGTTATTGACTCATACTGGTAGACAGTAAAATAGCCATTTTCGAATCCATGGTTTCAACCAGCGTGCATGTTGCACAGCCATCAAGATCCGTACCGGTAATCATTCCGGGGATGCCGATCTTAAAAGGCAACGTGCATTTTACATTTTTTAAGGCATTCCCGGACACCATATTAAGCATTTCAGACAATGTCCCAAACCGCTTCTCCCAAGTCAGTTCATCTTTGCTTTCGCCCAAAAAATTGGATGCAAGTTCTGCTACCAGTGGTGCCGGTGAAATAAGATCTATATTTCCACAGATATCCCCGGTAAAATTCAACCGACATGCCAATGCTGTATTCAGGTCGATGCCGGACTCATTTAAAATCGTTTCAGGACCTGTTTCAACCGGCATAAAAAACATGGTCTCCATAACTTCAGAAATCGAATTCGTTATCGCTGTCATCAATACTTTCTTCATAATCGGCCTCTCCAATTATACTGACAATTAAATCTCTGAGCGCCTCAGGGGTAAACGGTTTGGTAATATAACCGGCAGCACCGGTATCTATAAATTCTTTAATTTTTGAATCATTTCCCTCGGTTGAAATAACAATAACCGGAATTTCTTTGAACAGTGCTTCGGTCTTTACTGTTTTTAAAAAGCTGAGCCCATTCATTTCGGGCATGTTGTAGTCGGTCATAATCAAATCGACCCACTCTCCTTTGAGTACCGTTAACGCCTCTTTCCCGTTTGAGGCTTCAAGTATCCTGGAACCGCCGTATCCCGCAGCTGCAAGAGATCGTTTCAAAACGGTCCTCATCGGCATTGAATCATCTACAATCAATATTGAATAAGACATTTGCTTCCCTTTAGTTTCATTGAGCCATTTTTAATAAAATTTTCACTTCATGCATGTTGACCCCGAATTCGGCCATAATAGGTTAGCAACCGCCGGCATTGGCGTTAATTCCTTTATTTCACAGATCATGTTCTCCAGTGATGTCATATCTTCACTTCCTTGGATCCTGATGTTTTCAGGAAAATATCCCCCGATGCAATTTCAATTCGAACCGTGCGGTTGATGTTACCTCCCACTTCCTGCTTGTCTATCATCACCCTGTTCTTAAAAAACATTTTTTTTAACGCCAGATAATTGCGTTTTCCGATATTAAAAAAACCATTTTGATCAAGGATTTCAGCACCGCCTGCGACAAATATTTTAATTCTGGGCTTCATTGCGCCCATTGCGTAAGCGGTTTTAAACAGGCGAGGGATGCCGGTATCTGCGAACATGAATGGTTTTTGGACGGCTTTCTCTTTGTCTATGGCGGATTCCGGAAGCATATAGTGAAGAATCCCCCCGACTCTTACGACCGGATCATAAATAACCAGCCCTATGCATGATCCAAGAGAGTAAGTGATCACATCATCTGCGGGATTATTGCTTACTTTCATGTCTGCAACGCCGACAATTTGTTTCATCTATTCGTCCTCATCTCATTTCCTCATCTCATTTTTGCCGTCACAGTCCTTATTTTTTCGAGACAATGGAAAAGATGCCGTGGACATCCAGAATCAGTCCGACTTTTCCGTCAGCCAGAATCGCACCTCCGGCAATACCCCGGATATCATCCATATTCCCGCCAAGATTTTTAATGACATACTCGTCTTTGCCTAAAAGCTCATCAATTAAAAAAGCCCGTCTTTCTTCTTTTGACTCAACAACAACAACCAGGCTTTGTTCGACGGATTTAACATCATTGCTTGTTTTAAAAATTTCATTTAATCGGATTAGAGGAACCAGACGGCCACGATCTTTAATCATCTGACCTTTTCCTTCTACGGTGAAATATTCCCCCGGCCCCGGTCTGAATGCTTTTTGAATAGCGATGGTCGGAATAACATATCTCTCGTCATCAACCCTGACCAGCATACCGTCGATAATGGCCAGTGTCAGAGGAAGAGTGATAATGAATCGAGAGCCGACTCCCTTTTCGGATTCAATATTCAAATGGCCTCGAAATTTTTCAATCCCCGCTTTGACCACATCCATGCCGACCCCCCGACCGGATATATCGGTAATTTGCCTCGCTGTTGAGAATCCGGGCGAAAGAATCAGGCTAAAAACCTGTGCATCCGTCATCTGCTCATCTCCGGTAATCAGTCCGGTGGCAGTCGCCTTTTTAAGGATTTTCGCCCTGTCCAACCCCTTGCCGTCATCCTCAATTTCAATGACAATATTCCCGCCTTTATGATAGGCACGAAGATCAATATTTCCCTGTGGGGGTTTATTATTTGCCGTGCGCTCCTGTATGGATTCAATCCCGTGATCACAGGCATTCCTGATCATATGGACCATGGGCTCATAAAGGGCATCCACCATATTCCTGTCAATTTCGGTTTCTTCTCCGGTCATTGATAAGTTGATCTGTTTGCCCGATTTTCGGGACAAATCTCTTACCAGGCGAATCATTTTCATAAAGGTGGCTTTAATGGGTATCATACGCATGGATATGGCAATATTCTGCATATTGTTTACAATCTGTCCCAATTGTCCAACGGTCTGGCTTAGGGCGGAATTTTTCATAGTTTGCTGTCGCAGCATGGACTGGGCAATGACAAGTTCACCGGCATAATCTACAAGATCGTCCAATTTCTGCGTGCTGACCTTAACTTGGGAGTCCACTCTTTTTTTAACTGCGGATTGTTCCATTAACGCCGAGGCAACCTGAGCCGACGCGATCTTTTTATCTTCGATCAGAATTTCACCAATCTTTTTTTCCGGATGCCTTTTCTGGATTTCCAGTGCTTGGTCAATATCGTGTTTTTTAAGATTGTTTTTTCTGACAAGAATTTCTCCTAAAGGTTCTTTTTCCCCTTTGGTTAAAAAAATCTGGATATTTTTAAGTTTATCTCTCAAGATATCTACATCTATGTGGTCATCCTCTTGCCGATAACCGCTGACAAGCCCCTGTTTTACACTATCAATCAGGTGTTTTAATAAATCTACGGACTCAAGAATTGCATCCGTGGCAGAGTGGTTAATGATAAAATCTCCGCTTCTGGCGCTGTCCAAAAGATTTTCCATATATTGTTTACATCGCTTTGAAATATCATAAAAAGTTGACGGCTTAATATTTGCGGAAATGTCGATAAGATCTTCTACATTACCAATGATCTCTTTTATCTCAGGATCTTTTCCCGGGCATAAACCGGCGATAAGCATTGAAAGCTCATTCAATTTTCTCTCTAACTCGTTGTATTCGCCGTTTTGGGGTTGATCATCGGATTGAAAGCGCTTGCGGACAAATAAAGTGTTGCTCTCTTTTTCACCCATATTTTTCAGTTTCGTGCTGAAGTCTGTAACAACCATCTCAAGATTTGACAATAAGTTGCTTTTCACCCGGGGTCCGTCTTTTATTATGGCATCAACAATGTGTCTGACCTTTAGAATTTGCGCAGCCTCCGACAATAGGTTCTGCGCTTTGCATTGCGCATGTATGCTCTTGAGAATGGGCAGCAGCGTCTTGATCGAGTCCGGTTGAGCCGGGTCGGATAGGATCAATTCTGATGCCAGCCTTTCCGTCGTTGCGATTATATTTTCATAAGACATTGGCTTTTCCAAATTTTAAAAGTCCTTGTGAATTTTTTAGGAAAATCTGCGGCACATGCTGTCAACTTGATGAATTTTTATATAGTTTCATTCAGAAGAAGCGTTTCATTTCCAACACACTTTATAAGAAAGTCCGGGTAACTTGCCAAGATCTTTCAAGCTTTGTTGTGGGCTCTGTCTGGCAGTTGATATGTCAGGGTCAGCCTATGGCTGTTATATTGAGCAACTTGAGAAAAAACGCCTTTTCATATGATATACTGACGCAGAATATATTAAGAAAATCGTAAAATAAAGATTTTTTATCGATATTCACCGTTTGTTGTGTCCGTCAGGATATGGGGGTTAAATTTTTTCGCCGTATTCTTTGCAATTTCAGAATAAACATTCTAAATTGCAAGGCATGATTCCTTGGTGGATTATAAAAATGAAATAATTGCCATGGGCTGGCCTGACATATCAACTGCCAGGCAGAGCCAACAACAAAGCTTGAAAGATCTGAGTAAGTTACGCAGACTTTCTTATAAAAAGATAATAAGGATAAGGCGGTATAAGATATGACAAATCAAAATGGATGGACAAAATCAAGTTGGAAAAATTATACGGCCCTTCAACAACCTAACTGGCCGGATCAAACAGCGTTGGAAAAAGTGACTAAAGATTTGGCGTTGCTGCCGCCGTTGGTTTTTGCAGGGGAAATAAGAACATTGAAGGACCTGTTGGCTAAGGCCTCAAAAGGGGAGGCGTTTCTGCTTCAGGGGGGGGACTGTTCTGAAGATTTTTCCCAAATTACGGCACCCATCATCAGGGAAACCATGAAAGTTTTGCTGCAGATGGCCGTTGTTATGGCCTATGCCGGTGGGAAACCAGCCATAAAAGTGGGCCGGATCGCCGGTCAGTTTGCCAAGCCCCGTTCGTCAGATACGGAAACTGTAAATGGTGTTGAACTCCCGTCTTATCGGGGAGACATGGTTAACAAAAGTGAATTCTCCATCAACGCGCGAACCCCGAATCCTAAATACATGCTCAAAGGATATTATCTGGCCGCCTCCACCCTGAACCTGTTGCGGGCATTTACCCGGGGCGGATTCGCAGCCCTGCACAGAGTGCAGGCCTGGAATCAGGAGTTTGTGGCCCAATCTCCCATGGGACGGTCTTATGACCGTCTGGCCAAGCAGATTGACCAGGCCATCAAATTTATGAATACTATCGGGATAACCACGGATATTCCCCAGATCAATCAAACCCAGATTTTCACCTCCCATGAAGCCCTTTTATTGCCTTATGAAGAGGCATTGACCCGGATTGATTCCACCACCGGGGACTGGTATGATTGTTCGGCACATATGCTTTGGATTGGAGAGCGGACCCGGCAGGTAGACGGGGCTCATGTTGAATTTCTAAGAGGGGTGCTCAATCCGATCGGGGTAAAAATCGGCCCGGATTATGATATTGAAAATATCAAGCAGCTCATTCAAATTCTTAACCCTGAAAATGAACCCGGACGGTTGACCCTGATCACCAGAATGGGCTGTGACGTTATAGAAAAGAAACTGCCCCCCCTGCTTCGTGAGACCAGAAAAGAGGGGTATCATATTGTGTGGAATTGCGACCCCATGCATGCCAATACATATACATCGGAATCCGGACACAAAACCCGGGATTTTAATGATATTTTAAAGGAGATCACCCGGTTTTTTGAAATTCACTGGGCCGAAGGAACGATTCCTGGAGGTGTTCATCTTGAAATGACCGGTAAAAACGTAACCGAATGTGTCGGCGGTGCCAGAAATATTGTCAGTGAGGAACTTCACAATCGATATGATACCACTTGTGATCCGAGACTCAATGCGGAGCAAAGTCTTGAAGTGGCGTTCCAGATCGCTGATATGATCAAGCGCTAAAAGAATCGTATACCTTAAAAATGGAGACATGATCACGAAAACAAAGTTTAAAGCCGGGGCGGTGCAGTTTGATATAAAAAACGGGGATGTCCGGGGTAATCTCTCTGTTGCTCTCGGGCATTTAGGTCATCTGGCTGACCAGGGGGCATGCCTTGGGGTCTGTCCTGAGTTTTTTTTAACCGGGTTTGATAATGAAAATATGGGGCGGCTTATGCCGGCTGTTAAAGAGAGCCTGCAAAGTCTGACTGAATTTGCCCGGACGCGGTCCATGGCCGTTGCAGGCACTCTGCCTGAGCAAAGGGGTGGTCAGATATTCAATACCCTTTATTTCATTGACCGGGATGGTGAGATCCGGGCCCGGTACCGCAAATTGCACCTGTTTCCTTTGACCGGTGAGGATCTGCATTATGCCAGGGGAGATGAGATGGTGACGGCAGACACCAGCCTGGGTCGCGTCGGGATAATGATCTGCTATGACCTGCGATTTCCCGAGCTTGCCCGCCGCCTTTTTCTCGACGGGGCGCGGCTTTTTGTGCTCAGCGCCCAATGGCCCCTTGCCCGGGTGGCACACTGGCAGGCACTGATTCGGGCAAGGGCCATTGAAAATCAGGCCTGGTTTGTCTGCAGTAACCGTGCGGGAACTGATCCTGACGGGCTGGTTTTTCCAGGCACTTCCATGATCGTTGATCCCAACGGGTCCGTTCTTGTTATGGGCGATGATAAACCGGGTATCATCATGGCTGACATTGACATGGACCTGATTGACCTGGTGCGGCAAACCATCCCCGTTGGGCAGGACCGCAGGGGGGATGTCTACGGTTAATATGGTTAATAAAATTGTTACGCTCGATGAGATGTGCCGTCTCTCTCATGAATATACAGAACTTGGCCGGACCGTTGTGTTTACCAACGGTTGCTTTGATATTCTTCATGCGGGCCATGTGGCCTACCTTGAAAAAGCAAAATCATTCGGGGATGTGCTTGTACTGGGCCTGAACTCCGATGCCTCCGTCCGACAGATCAAAGGCGATCTTCGGCCGGTGATCTGTCAGGCCCAGCGGGCGCGCGTGGTAGCTGCCTTAAGCTGTGTGGATCATGTGGTACTGTTTGATGCGCCGGATCCTAATGATTTGATCCGGGGTATTATTCCCCATGTCCTGGTCAAGGGGGCGGACTGGCCCGAGGATAAAATTATCGGGGCCGAGTTTGTCAAAGGATGCGGCGGGCGCGTGGCACGGGTGGCATTTGAGGAAGATATCTCCACGTCAAAAATCATTGAACGCATTGGAAAACGATTTTATGGCGGTGCCTAGGCCTTTGACATTTGCTCATTTGGACCTCTTCCCTGGGCTGGTCCATGGCGTTTTTCCCAGGACCGAAGGATACAGCAAGGGTCCCTTTCTCGGATTGAATGTCGGATTGAGCACCGGAGATGACCCTGATATTGTAAACCAAAACAGGGCGTTGATGCTGTCATCCATAGGCCTGACCCGGGTTCTGTTTTTAAATCAGGTGCACGGCAGTGACGTTGCTGTACTCAAATCGGAAGAAGATGCGGCAGGCGCTCTCTGGGAAGGGCAGGGGGCAATACCTTCTAAAATATTTAAAGCCGATGCGGCTGTGACAAACCTTAAAGGGGTAGGGCTTGCGATCCAGGTGGCAGACTGCCAGGCCGTAGTTCTGTACGACCCGCAAAAAGAGCTGATTGCCAATGTCCATTCCGGCTGGCGGGGCAGTGTGGCAGATATTATAGGCTGCTGCATTAATACCATGGTTACACAGTTCGGGTGCAGCCCTGTAAGCATCCGGGCGGGCATTTCTCCCTCCCTTGGCCCTTGTTGTGCACAATTTATTAATTATAAGCAGGAAATTCCCAAAGCATTGTGGCAATATAAAAAGAAGGATCGCCCCTATTTTGATTTCTGGCAGATCTCCCGGGATCAGCTTGGGGCCCACGGTGTGTTGGATAAAAATATTGAAAACATGCGGCTTTGCACCCGGTGCCGTACGGATCTGTTTTACTCCTTCAGGGCAAATAAGGCCACCGGACGCTTTGCCGCAGTGATTGCACTTAAGATTTAAGGATGCCAGACAATGGATAAATCCAAACATTTTTTTTTAACCCGCACGGTAAAAGCAGCTGGTTGAGCTGCCAAACTGGATCCAGGGGCCCTGGATAAAATCGTGTCAAAACTTGAACTGCCGTCCCATCCGGATTTGATCATCGGGCTTGAATGCCCGGATGACGCGGGTGTGTTCCGCCTCTCCGATGAGACTGCCATTGTCCAGACCCTTGATTTTTTAACGCCTGTGGCTGATGACCCCTATGAGTTCGGTCAGATTGCCGCGGCCAATTCTTTGTCCGATGTTTATGCCATGGGTGGCACACCCATTACGGCTATGAATATTGTCTGTTTTCCGTCATGCGATCTTGACGCAGGCATCCTTCCCCGGATTCTCGAAGGCGGACTTGATAAAATTAAAGAATCGGGCGCAATCCTTGTGGGCGGCCATTCCGTGGATGATCCCGAAATCAAATATGGGCTGTCGGTAACCGGCATCGTGCACCCGGACCGGGTCTGGGCAAACAGCCGCGCAAAGGAGGGGGATGCCGTTATTTTGACCAAACCCATCGGCACGGGTATTATTTCCACGGCGCTCAAAGGCGGACTTGCATCCGAGGACCAGGTCAGGCAGGCTGTAAAAACGATGGCCACCCTGAATAAAAATGCGGCCCTGATCGCTAAAGAGTTTAATGTTCATGCCTGTACTGATGTTACAGGCTTTGGGCTTGGCGGGCATTTGATTGAAGCGGCTAAAGGTGCGGGTGTGCGTATTGAAATTTATACGGAAAAGATCGGGGTGCTGGACGGCGTAATGGAGTTTGCGGCGATGGGCCTGCTTCCGGGCGGTACCCATAAAAATAAAAGTTTTTTTGCCCCGCATGTCCGCGTGGCACAAGGAACAGATCGGATGCGAAGTGATTTAATGTTCGACCCCCAGACATCCGGTGGGCTTTTGCTTTTTATGGCCCAGGATCAAGCTGTGCAATGCGTGGATATTATGGAAAAAAAAGGCATTCCGGCAAAATTGATCGGAAGGGTTAAAGGGCCGTATACCAACGGATTCCTTGATATTATATAAAACGTTTTTTCACGTTGACTTCATCCTGATCATATGATATTTGCTCTCAGGATAATTTGAAAACCAAGAGCTGCCGGGTGACCGGCAACCAAGCTGCCGGTGAAAGGTTGATTAAAATGGCAGACAACGATAAAGGAAAGACCTTTCGTGAGCTGGGATATTTTGCAAGTCTTGGCATATCCGTGGCTCTGGCCATTGTCATAGGACTGGCACTGGGATACTGGCTGGATACAATTTTTGGTACAAAACCGGTTCTTTTGCTGGTGGGGCTTGGGTTCGGCATAGCAGCCGGGTTCAGCAACATTATCAGAGCTGGAAAAAAAGCAGAAAAATTTAATGGATGAACTTGAGAAAATAGTAAACTTTATCACACGGACTAACTGGCTTCTGTTTCTGGGGTCAAGTCTTGTGGCATTGCTTATATTCTCCCCCAAAGTGTATATCGGGGTTTTTCTGGGCGGTCTGATTGTGACAATCAACTTCCATGTTCTCAAAAATACAGTGACCAAAAATTTCAACCAAAAGCGGGTGCTTGAAAAGGGAAAATCTCTGATCGGTGCGCTTCTGGTTAAATATTATCTGCGTTTTGCACTGACGGCAGTGATTATATTTCTGCTGATCGCAAAGCGCAGTGTACATCCGGTAGGGCTTCTGGCGGGCCTTTCCGTAGTAGTGGCAAGCACGTTTATAGCAGCGGCAATTGAATTAACCAAGATAATATTCAGGGAGGCGGTTTAAGGTGGAACACCCATATCTATTTCTTACTTCGTTGTTTGGTTCGTTTGGTCTGGAACATTGGGCAGGGGCCCATGCGCATGTCACTTACATGTGGCTTGCAATGATTATTCTCGTTATTCTTGGCTGGATTGGCGGCAAAAGTGTCACCCTCGTGCCCAAGAGCGTTCAGAATGTTTTTGAGGTAATCATCTCCGGGCTTGAAGAGTTTATGGTTGGTATTACCGGAGAAGAGGGAAGAGATTCCGCTCCTCTGCTGCTCACTATTTTCCTGTTTGTCCTGTTAGGTAACCTGTTCGGCCTGGTTCCCGGATTCTATCCGCCCACAGCATCCATTAACACCACTGTTGCCTTGGCCATCATTGCCGTGTCCTGGAGCCATATCATCGGCATCAAGAAACATGGTGTAAAATATATTAAACATTTCCTGGGACCCGTACCGGTACTTATGCCGCTTTTCTTTATCATTGAAGTCATCGGTCACTTGGCACGCGTACTCTCCCTGACTTTGCGTCTCTTCGGTAATATGATGGGTCATGAGCTGGTGGTAGGCATCCTTCTGATGCTGGCCGGCCCTTTTCTGATACCCCTTCCCATCATGGCAATGGGTATTCTTGTATCTTTGATTCAGGCCATAGTATTCTTCCTGCTGCCGACGATGTACATCGCAGGCGCCATTGAAGAAGCCCACTAAACTTGATGAATACAAAAAATAAGCCTTTTTACGGGATTTTGGAAGAAGCCCGTTCATTTATAATACTTTATTAAAAGGAGTAAATCTCATGGAATTTCTCGTTGGTAGTGTCTGGGCAGCAGCTTTTGCCATTGGTGTCGCTGCATTTGGTTGCGGCATTGCGCAGGGTCTGGGTTTGAATGGTGCCATGGCTGGTATCGCAAGAAACCCTGAAGCAGCTGGTAAAATCCAGGTGAACATGCTGATCGGTCTTGCCCTGATCGAATCTCTGTGTATCTATGCTTTGGTTGTTGCGATGATCCTTCTGTTTGTTCATCCTGCAATCGGTCCTGCTGTTGCTACACTTGGCGGACATTAATACGCAGCTGTTCAACGATACATTCGTTTAAAAACGGGTGTCTCCTTATGGAGACGCCCGTTTTGTTTTTTCTTGCATCAACACGGGGGACCTGATATTATTTCATGTATGAGAATTCCATAGATTTCCAGCCGATACCCGGAGAAAATACCGAGGAAGGACGGGTTCGCCATTTGTTCCGGGTGGCGATCTCTTTAAAATATTATATACGAGCAAAATTGGGCGGGAATGAATATTGAGTAATCGACTATTGAGTAATCAATGATAAGCATAATGGTAACACTGGAATGGTGAAAAAAAATGTCATGGACAGCCTTCTATGCACTGATGATAAAGCGTTTGAAGGTTCAACAAAGGAATTGGACTGCCTGATATACCGGGGCAATAAGAATGAATCCAAATCCGATTTGCCGGAACCGATTACAAATCCCTCATGGACTGAGTTCAGGGGAAATGTTTCTGTGGAAATATGGGAAGGAAAGGCCAAAATCAGAATAAAGGTCAGCGGTGATGACAACGCCCATGTATCCATGCGAAAACTGGCAAATATTGCTGTTGAAGCTATTATGGCCGAGTTACAAAAGGAGAAGGAGCAGCAGTGATTATTACCTGTCCCAAATGTGCCAGAGACCATAAAGTAAACCCCGACACTTTGAAACCTTTTGCAGATGCTGGTAAAAAAACCATCCTGGCTAGCTGCAAATCATGTAAATTTAAATTCCCTGTATCCCTTTCCTCTCTTCTGACAGTGGAGGAAAAACCAGTCCATGCCAAACGCCGACCAGGGGCTGTGGCCAGAAAGGTTTGCATCACCCTGAGTAAGGGGGGCGTAGGCAAAACCACCACCAGTGTAAATCTTGGTGCAGGTCTTGCTTTGGCCGGATATAGAGTCCTTTTAGTGGATACCGATACCCAGGGGCAGTCATCCTATATTCTCGGGAAAAAACCGGGTGCCGGCCTAACCGAGCTTTTAACCCATGAACTGTCGGTTTCTGACTGCCTGACCGAGGCCCGGAATAATTTATGGCTGCTTTCGGGTGGAAAATCCCTGGCAGGCGTTAAACGAATTATTGACAAAAAAAGCTTTGGTGCGGAGTTTACTTTGTCCGAAGCCCTAAGCCCTTTGGATAATCAGTTTGACTTTATTTTGATTGATACATCTCCTGGGTGGGACCAGTTGATTGTTAATGTCCTTTTTTATTCAACAGAGGTACTTGTGCCGGTTGCTCTTGAAGTCATGCCTTTGCATGGGATGTCCGAATTCATAAAAAGCCTTGGTGCCATTCAAAAGTACAGAAGTGAAATACAACTAAAATACATTGTGCCCACATTCCTTGACTTGCGGATCAAGGGTCCGAAGATGCTGTACGATCAACTTAAAAAATTGTATCCAGAACAATTATGTAAGCCCATTCGCTACAATGAAAGTCTGGCTGAGGCACCTTCCTTTGGGAAAACCATCTTTGAATTTGCACCAGGATCAACGGCCTCCGAAGACTATCGAAGTCTGGTTCGTAGAGTCTCCGGAAACGAATCCGCTCTTCTTAAATTTAAATAACAGCCATGGGCGAATTCGGTCTATTAATACCCAGGCTCAACCCAAAACAAAACATAAAATTAATTCAATAACTTATTTAGACTTTCATATAAAATATCCGTCCAGAAATATGATTCGACCGCATCCGGTCTGACCGAACCGCTTGTCGTTGCAATCATTTAGTGGTAACCAGAGAAATCATATGGGATTAAAGACCCGCATCATTGCAGTCGTCATTGTGGCTTTCAGTGTCATGAATCTGTTTTTGTGTTCCTACATCACCCACCAGGTAAAGGCCCTTGAGTTAGAAAGCCTCCGGGCTCAAATTGACAAATCCACCTATCTCATGAAAAAGATCAATACCCTTCCCCTTTATAATGTGGATATGGACGCCTTAAAAATGAACATGGAGACTTTTTTTGATGACAAAAACATGAAACGTTTTGCCATCCATGATTCGGAACTTAATATTAATATCAATCTTATAAGAGAGTTCCCTTTGGGCGGAACGGATATAAAGAAAAGTTTTGTTATTGACTATAATGGATTGACGCTCGGAAGCTTGACGGTTGTTTATTCAACCAGCCTGATTGAAAAAAATTTGGCTAAATTTCGGACAAAAATGCTTGGGGTTGCTTTCTTCGTGACCCTGGTCATGGCTGTGGTGCTTATTTTTTTGATTAACATCATTACCAAGCCGGTTGCAAGGCTTGCCCGCATCACCTCTGAGATAACTTCAGGAAATATCCATAATGAAATTGACCAAACAAGTGTGGGGGAAGTGGGGATACTTTCACGTAATTTTGCGCGCATGCGTGATGCCATTAAAGAAAAAACAGAAGATCTGGCGCGTACCAATACAATATTAGAAGGTGAGGTACAGCAGAAAAATTTGCAGGAGAAAAAAATTTTTCACCAGCGCATGGTTATCTCCTCTGTGAATACATTTTTTCAACGATCAATGACCGCACAGTCCGTTAAAGAAATCGCAAAAATTTTTATTTCCATTGCTCAAGGCGTGGTTCCAGCTCCCTATTGTTTTGTAGGGCTGGTCTGTGAGAGGGAGGAGTATTTGAATATCCTGGCGTTTTCCGATCTGGTTGGCAAACAGTATCAAAAGGTTAATGACGTCTCTATAAATCAGGGAGTTAGACAACAGATATCCGGCAAACTGCTCAAAACAATTACTGATAAAACCCCTTTAATATTGAATAACGTAAGTTTGAATCCTGAATTTGCTTTTTTGCCCAGGGAACATCTGCCCATCGAGACCATTATGGCGCTCCCCATGCTGCACGGTAAGGATGTGCTTGGCCTTGTCGTTTTTGCAGGTATGGAAGGCGAATATACGTTTGAGGACCAGGAAGTTGCCATGATGATGGTTATGGCTCTGGTTGAGGCATTAAGCCTTCGAACCCTGCAGGATGAAAAACAACGATTTGAAGAAATCGTGATTCGCTCTCAAATTGCTTCAAACATGCTCTCTTTTTCCGGAAGAAGAAACAAAATGGATTTTGCTGTTGAAGATATAGCCCTTCTCCTGGATCAATCACTTGAACTGGCATCCAATGAATCTACTCTGGAGGATGATTTCCATTTTGGTGCCATCCAAATTATGAAGGATTATGACCCTGATTTACCAAAAGTTAAATGCCGGGGCGGCGAATTAAAACAAGTGTTTTTCAATATTCTGTCAAACGGGGCATATGCAATGGCCGGCAACACAGATAATCCGTGTCCGACTTTTTTTATGAGAATTTATTGTAAAGAAGATCAGGTATGCGTTGAGATAAGAGATAATGGCCCAGGCATGTCCGAAAATATCCGCAGGCACATTTTTGAACCGTTTTTTTCCACCAAGCCTGATAAAGAGGGTGCCGGGCTTGGACTGTTGATCGCCAATTTTATCATAACGGAAAACCATAAGGGCACAATTGACGTGGAATCGACCCTTGGGGAAGGAACATGTTTCAGAATTTTTTTACCCACCAATCTTGTTTGACAATATTGGTTTTGGGTAAATAGAAGCGCCATGATACAGACTAAAATTGAGTATTGCTGTCTAAAATTTGATGATCAATCAATTAGAGACGGAGAGCTTTTATGTCAATGATAAATATACCCGTTGTTTTGGTCTCACTGATTCTGATTGTGACATTAGTCCTTCTGATTTCAGAGAAAATTTCGGTTGATAAGACAGCCATAGGAATTATGGTGCTGCTTGCTCTGACTGGAATACTTTCCCCTTCAGAGACCGTGGCAGGGTTTGCCAATCCCGCTGTGATAACCGTAGGATCCATGTTTCTATTAAGTCATGGACTGATACGGACCGGCGCTGTCGGCTTTTTGACCGAATTGGTATTGAAATTTTCAAAAGGAAGCCGGAAATCTGCTTTTTTCATTATCCTTGTTGGGGGAGCTGTGTTGTCGGCATTCATTAATAACACACCTGTTGTGGCTCTTTTTATCCCTATTGTCATGGGGTTGAGTTGTGAATGTGATTTTTCCCCGTCAAAATTGCTCATCCCGTTATCTTATGTATCAATTCTGGCGGGCACGTCTACACTGATCGGCACGTCGACCAATATCATTGTCAGCGATCTTGCAAACCTCAACGGGTTTGATCAATTATCTATGTTTGAACTCGGCCGCCTTGGTGTTCCCATAGCGGCAATCGGAATCCTTTTTTTATTTCTGGCTTCGCCAAAACTCATGCCCGGCCGGACTGCACCTGTATGTGAACTGGATGAAGGAAAAGAAAAAAAATACATTGCAGAACTGATAGTCACTGAAAAAAGTGCCTTGATCGGAAAAAGAGATATCACTGTATATGCCAAAGAAAATTTAGGGCTGAGCGTGATTGAAATTTTCAGAAACGGAGGTGTTTTTGATCCGTCCAGAACCAGACTGAGCATAAAGCAGAATGATATTTTTCTGGTCAAGGCGGCGGCACAGGACATCATCTCCTGTCTGAAAAGCAAAGAATTATCTTTGATTCATGGGAAAAAAAATCTCACATTTGGCGGGAGCCCTGAAGATGATCTCATTGTTGAACTCGTTATCCCTCCACTTTCATCCCTTCTGAGGGAACCCTTGATGTCAGATGAACTGCAAAACGACGCCGATATATGTATTATTGCGATACGAAGCCGAACAAGTTATTTTTCATATAAAGAATTACAAAACGGGAGGTTGAAAATCGGGGACATTCTCCTCGTACAATGCCCGAGAAACAAATTGGATAAAATAAGAAAGAGTCAAGACTTTGTGATCATTGAGGATATTCACCACGCTATTGTTGACAGGGAAAAGGCCGGCATTGCCACCGGAATTTTTGTCGCTGTTGTGCTTGCTGCAACACTGGGGCTTGTCGATATAATGATATGCGCTCTTACCGGCGTTTTTTTAATGACGTTGACCCACTGCCTGAGTTTAAAAGATGCCTATCGTTCACTTGAGTCTGAAGTACTCCTTTTGATTGTCGGAACACTGGCTTTGGGGCTGGCCATGCAGAAAACAGGTGCAACCGAACTCTATTCAAACGCGTTTTTAAGTCTATTCGAAGGCAAAAGTCCACATATGATCCTTTTTGCCATCATAGTATTAACCAGTATATTCACCCATATTTTAAGCAACAATGCAACTGCGGTACTCCTGCTTCCCATCGCGATCTCTACCGCAGTCTCACTTGGCGTGGATCCCCGGCCATTTATTATCGGCATCTGTTTTGGGGCCAGCGCCTGTTATGCCAGCCCCATTGGTTACCAGACGAATCTGTTGGTCTATGGTCCTGGCGGATATAGATTTTCAGATTTTCTCAAGCTGGGTCTGCCATTGAATGTAATTGTAATCGTTATCTCAAGTGTTTTTATTCCTGTTTTCTGGCCTTTTTAAAGGGCTGGGGAAAAATAAATGCTACGGCGTCGATCAATTTTTATATATGAAAGTTATGAGTATTGAGATTTAAAACAAGCTGTTTTTCTCACTACTCAATACTCAATACTCACATCTTTCATTGTTTGTTGTGTCCGTCAGGAGATGGTTGTTTATTCGTATCCTATGAGTGGCTTAGGGCGCATATTCTGGAAATATGTGCCCTTCAGTCGCAACGAAGAATATGGATAAAAAGGCTATGTATGGACAAGCTCTTAGAGCTTTGAGATTTCCTCCGTCTCTATAACTTTAATACCCTGTTCGGCCAAAATAATTTTTGCCTTTTCAATGTCATCAAAGCGGAAAATCATGATGGCGTTTTTGCACTGGGGGTTGGCAAATGCATACATGTACTCCACATTAACATCTTGTTCACTTAACGGATCCAGCACTTGGTTCAGACCGCCGGGTTCATCATTCACCTCCACGGCCAAAACACGGGTTTTGCCGACGGTGAATCCCTGATTCCGTAAGGCTGCGGTGGCTTTGTCATTATCATTGACAATGAGGCGCAGCACACCGAAGTCCGTGGTATCTGCAAGGGAAAGCGCCCGGATATTCACTCCGGCATCCCTTAAAATGGCCGTGACTTCAGCAAGACGCCCTTCTTTATTTTCTATGAATATGGATATCTGTTCAGCCATAATAATCTCCTTGGTTAAAATTGGCGGTTATCTATAACTCTGACAGCCTTGCCCTGGCTTCTTTCTATGGTTTTAGGCTCCACAAGGGCCACCTTGGCAGATACGCCCAAGTGCTCCTTGATATCGTGGGAAATTTTACCTTCCATGGCCTGAAGCCCCTTGATGTCATCGCTGAAGGAAGCTTCGTCGATTTCCACTTTGACCGTCAGAGTATCCAGGTTGCCCACCCGGTCAACCACCAACTGGTAGTGGGGGGCAACTTTCCGGCTTTCCATAAGAACGCTTTCGATCTGGGATGGGAATACATTGACGCCTCGAATGATAAGCATGTCGTCCGTACGGCCTGTGGGTTTGTTCATCCGTATGTGGGTCCTGCCGCAGGTGCAGGGAACAGGGTTCAAGGAGGTGATGTCCTTGGTGCGGTAACGGATGACCGGGAAGGCTTCCTTGGTAATGGTTGTGAACACGATTTCACCGGGATCTCCCGGGGGAACGGGTTCCAGGGTATCCGGGTCCACGATCTCCACAATAAAATGATCTTCGGCAATATGAAGGCCTTTTTGTTCTTCAACGCACTCTACAGATACCCCCGGCCCCATGACTTCGGACAGACCGTAAATGTCCACGGCCTTGAGATTGAGCTTGGTTTCCAGTTCATGTCGCATTTTTTCCGTCCAGGGCTCTGCACCAAAAATACCGGATTTAAAAGACAGATTCTTGAAATCCACACCCATTTCCAGGGCCACTTCGGCCAGGTGGAGGATATAGGAGGGGGTCCCGCACAGGATCGTGGGCTTGAAATCCTGCATAATGGTGATCTGGCGCTTGGTATTACCGCCGGAAACCGGAATAACCGATGCGCCTAAACGTTCAGCCCCGTAGTGGGCCCCAAGACCGCCGGTGAAAAGACCATAACCCCAGGCATTGTGGATAATATCTCCCGCCGTGGCGCCGGCTGCGGCCATGCTTCTGGCCATCAGATCGGCCCAGGTGTTGATATCCCGTTTGGTGTAGCCCACCACCGTGGGTTTGCCCGTGGTGCCCGAGGATGCGTGGATGCGGATCACCTGCTCCATGGGAACGGCAAACATGCGATAAGGGTAGTTGTCCCGAAGGTCCTGTTTGGTGGTAAAGGGTAGGCGCCTTAAATCATCCAGGCGTTTTATATCAGATGGCTTGATTCCGGCTTTGTCATAAGTTTCCTTGTAGAATGGAACCGTGGCATAAATTCGTTCAATAGTTGTTTGGAGACGGCGAAGCTGGATCGCCTCCAAGCCCTCCCTGGGCATGGTCTCATAGTCAATGTCGTAAATGGGCATGTTTATCTCCCTGGTTAAATATTACCGCCGAATTCAGGCTTTCTTTTTTCTAAAAATGCTGATGTGCCCTCCTTTGCATCCGGGCTTGCAAAGGTTATGGCAAATGCATCGTTTTCAAACAGACAGGCGGTTTCAAGGTCACAGCCCAGTCCGGCCTGGATAGCCTCTTTGGCCGCTCTCAAGGAGACGCTGCCTTTGGCTGCAATGCGCCGGGCTGTTTTTTGAACCTCATCCATAAGGGACTCATGGGGGCACACCTGGTTGACCATACCATATTCCAGCGCTTTGTCAGCAGTAATATTGCTCCCAGTGAAAATCATCTCCTTGGCCCTGTTTCTTCCCACAACCCTGGAGAGCCGCTGGGTGCCGCCAAAACCGGGAATAAGGCCCAGGTTTATTTCCGGCAGTCCAAAAATTGCCTTTTCCGAGGCATAGATAAAATCGCAGGCCAGGGCCACTTCACTGCCGCCGCCCAGGGCAAAACCGTTTACTGCGGCAATGGCTGGGAAGGGCAGGGCTTCGATTTTGGAGAAAATTTTCTGCCCCTTGCGGGAGAAGTATTTTGCTGCCAACGCATCCATTTGGGTCAGTTCCGAGATATCTGCACCGGCTACAAAGGCCTTGTCTCCAGTGCCTGTGAAAATGAGCACCCGGATTTCTTTGTTGGCCAGTACCTGGTCCAAAGCAGTATCCAGTTCATCAAGCAGTGCGTTGTTCAGTGCATTCAAGGCTTTGGGACGATTAAAATAGATCATGCCAATGGCATTGTCCATCTCAAGGATGATGTTTTCAAAGGACATAAATTTCACCTATTATTTGATTTTTATAGTTATCTGTGCTTGGGATTTGTGGCATTGATGTATTTTTCTATCCCGTTGGCAATGGCGTTGCAGATGTCATTGCGGTAGGAAGCGGTCATCAGACGTTTGCATTCGGTTTTGTTGGAGATAAAAGATGTCTCAATGAGAATTGCAGGCATCCGCGCTCCGAGCAGTACATAGAACGGGGCCTGTTTAACCCCCAGATCACGGATATTGCTGTATCTTTTTTTCATGCCTGATATCATGGATTTGTGAACGTTACCGGCAAGTCGCGTGGATTCCTCTATCTTGGTATGCTTCATCAGATCATTGAGGATATAGGCCAGATCCGAGATGTTTTTTTCAGATGTGGCATTTTCTCTGGCAGCCACGGCAATGGACTGTTCATCAGTGGCAAGGTTTAAAATATAGGTTTCAATGCCGGACAGTTTTTTGTCGTTGGCAGCATTGCAGTGCATTGAAATAAACAGATCAGCCCGCTTGGTATTGGCAATGGCAGTTCGTTCCTCCAGGGTCAGTTTTTGGTCTGTGCTCCGGGTAAGCAAAACTTCACAGTTCAAGCGTTTGCGCAGTTTTTCTGCAAGATTTGTTGCCAGTTTAAGCACAATGTCCTTTTCCCATACGCCTCCAATATATCCTGGAGCACCAGGATCCTTGCCGCCGTGGCCGGGATCAATGACGATTTTTCTGACACCTAAAGCCAGCTGACGGGCAATGTCAGAGGATTTCAGATGGTCCGTGGTGATGCGGTCCGGCCTTTCATACACCGGCCTTTCATACACCGGCTTTTCATACATCGGCGTTTTATACACCGGCTTTTCATGCACCGGTTTTTTATACATCGGCGTTTTATACATCGGCTTTTCATGCACAAGGTTTTTCATCGGCGCGTTTTTAAGGGTAACCTCGTCCATGGGCACAGTGCCGTCTTTTCCCCACAGGTCAATGACAATGCGGAAAGGGTCTTTTAAAGAAAAAATCTTATAATTATCAAAATTTTTGATATCCACCACCACCCTGACGGTGTGGCAATCAAACTGTGCGGCCCGGGCCTGTTTAAGCAGATCATCGTTTATGGGGGTATGCTCCGGAATGTTCCGGCCAAGTTTTGCCTGTTCAATATCCACATACAATCTCTGGAAGGGGACGTTTAGGGCCGGGTCTTTGTTTAAAAGTTTATGGGTGAATTTTCGGTCTCTGTCTGCATTGATCACGACCCTGCTGTATTCCGGGTTGGACCAGAACCTTAAGTCCGTAACTGTTGTATCCTCTTTGGGAGGCGACGGGTTCGTATCATCCCGTTGGAGGGGCTCGAGACCGGAATCGGAAAGATTCTGTCTGTCCTTTTTTATAATATCCGACGGCTGCTGATATTCCCCTGTATCTGCAGCTTCAGCCTGGGCCAGCTTTTGCGTGTGATATTCTGTAATGGCCTCGTCATTGCGTGTCAACGCTTTTTGGGATTGTTTTGTTTTTACTTCACCGTTGTTTTGTCGGGGGCTTGAGGCGTTTGCTGCGGCAAGGGTTTTGGCGCGGGCACTGTAGGCACTTTGGGGATAAAATTTGTTGAGGCGGGCGATAAGATCATCGGCCTGCTGGTTCCAGTTGACATTGCCCGATTTTTTGGCCAGTTGTAAATAGAGTTCTGCGGCCTTATAAAGTCCGGCCGGTGCCCAGGAATCGCCGGGAAAATCCTGATGAATGGATTTGTATTTTTCAATACAGGCCAGCCAGGCCGTTACCTTATTTATATCCACTGCAGACCGTTTCAACTTTTTAAGACAGGTATCTGCTGTCAAGTACCTTTCTTTGGCCGTATCACCGGCAAGGGCTGTTCCCTTGCTCCAGGCAAGCAGGCAAAGGCAGGCCAGAATTGGAATAAAAACGGTGAATAAGCAATTAAACCGGATATTCATGCCTCAACCTTGAGCTTGAGTTCATTTAAAAAATTCAGGGCATCCAGGGGGGTCATTTGTGCAATATCCACGTTGTGCAGCATCTGGCGCAGATCATCGTCCGATGGACCGAACAGGTTCATCTGTCCACTGTTGCTTTGTTTTTTAGATCCTTTTTTCTTTTTGACGGGCACGGGCAAAGGCGCCGGTGTCATGGGGTGGTGTTCCGCAGACGCCAGAACTGATTTGGCAAGATCAATAATATCATCGGGAACCCCTGCCAGGCGGGCCACCTGGATGCCGTAACTGCGGTTGGTGCCTCCTTTGACCAGGCTGCGCAGAAACACAATATTGTCGTTGAACTCCTTGACTGCAATATTGTAATTTTTGATCCGGGGTTTGATCTCCTCAAGCTGGAGCAGCTCATGGTAATGGGTGGCAAAAAGGGTTTTTACCCCTTTACCATTCAAGTCATGCAGGTACTCGGCCACGGCCCAGGCAATGCTCATACCGTCGTAGGTGGATGTGCCCCTGCCGATTTCGTCAAGAATCACCAGGCTTTTTTCTGTGGCATTATTAACAATATTGGCGGTTTCTTCCATCTCAACCATGAAGGTGCTCTGCCCGGAGGAAAGGTTGTCCAGTGCCCCCACCCGGGTGAATATCCGATCAGTGATGCAGATGGAGGCACTCACTGCCGGCACAAAGGAACCCATCTGGGCCATGAGTACGGTTAAGGCCACCTGGCGAAGCACCGTGGATTTGCCTGCCATGTTTGGACCGGTGATCAGGATCTGCTGGCACTGGGTATCGTCCAGAAAAATGGAATTGGGTACATACCGCTCACCCTGGATAAGCTTTTCCACCACCGGATGCCTGCCGTCCTGAATGTCAATATGCCGGTCATCATTGATGTCAGGCTTTACATAGGCATTTTCAACGGCAGCCCTGGCAAGTCCCTGTACCACGTCCATTGCGGCAATAAATTGTGCCATGGTCAGGATATCCTTTGTCCGTTGGGCCACCTTCTCCCGGACCGTACAGAAAATTTCGTATTCCAGCGCGTTTCGGCGTTCCTGGGCATTGAATATGGTATCTTCCACCGCTTTCATCTCCTGGGTGATGAACCGCTCTGCATTGACAAGGGTCTGTTTCCGGATATAGTGATCCGGTACCTGGGCAGACTGGGCCTTTGAGACTTCAATGAAATACCCGAACACCTTATTGTATTTTATTTTAAGCGAAGAAAGCCCTGTGCTTTCCTTTTCCTTTTTTTCCGTTTTTGCAATCCAGGACTTTCCGTCCCTCGTGATAGATAAAAGTTCATCCAGCTCCGGGCTGTAGCCGTCGTTGATGAGGTTGCCTTCGTTGAGTACGTGTACGGCATCTTCCCGGATGGCTTTGCCGATCAATTGGGCCAGTTCTTCCAGGCCCTCAACCAGGGCCTGCTTTTCATCTGTGCCGGCACCATTGAGGCCGTCACCATTGAGAATCGGGCTTTCAAATATTTCGACCTCCTTGAACAAAACGGGCAGGACAGAAAGTGAATTCTTAAGAGAAAGCATGTCCCGGGCATTACCCTGGCCCATGGATATACGGGAGCCTAATCGCTCAAGATCATATACGGATTTAAGAAGATAGCCAAGTGTCTGGTGGGTGGATGGTGCGTCAATCAGCTCCTCTATGGCATGAAGGCGCTGCTGTATCAGGTCTTTATCCACCAGAGGATATCTGACCCACTGCTTGATCAGCCTGCCGCCCATGGCCGTGACGGTTTTGTCCAGAATTTGGATCAAAGAGCCTTTTGGACTCTGCGTCTGGATATTGGTCAGAAGTTCCAGGTTTTTGCAGGACCTGTCGTCAATGACCATGAAGTCATTGAGATTATATGGAATGACTTTATAAATATGACTGGTGTCCGACAACTGGGTGTCCCGGACATAGGAGATGGCGGCGCCTGCGGCGCATATACAGGCCTGCATGCGTTCAATGCCGAATCCTTCAAGGCTGCGGGTGGCAAATTGTTCCGTCAGAAGCTGCCGGGCATTGTCAGGCCGGAACGTATAGTTGTCCAGATATGTGATTTCAACGTGGGAAAAGGTTTTCCTGATGGCGGCCATGGCCGGATCGGATTTGAAGCTCTCCGGCAGCAGCACCTCCTTAGGGGACAGCTTTAAAGCCTCGTCTAAAAGGGCGTAGGGGATGGTGCCCGAGGTGCGTTTTACCTGGCAGGTGGTAAAACTGCCCGTGGAGATGTCTATGCAGGCAAGACCGGCGTGTTCGGGCGTTTTGGAAATCGCCACCAGAAAGTTGTTTGTTTCCCGGTCCAAAAGGGAATCATTGAGGATCATGCCCGGGGTGATGACCCGGATAATCTCCCGTTTAACAAGCCCCTTGGCCTGGGCCGGATCCTCCACCTGCTCACACACCGCAACCTTGCAGCCCTTTTCAATGAGTTTGGCAATATAAAGATCGGCTGCCTTGTAAGGTACGCCGCACATGGGAACGGGGTCCGGGTCGTTTTTATTCCGGGATGTCAGCGCGATTTCAAGGATACCGGCCGCCTTGACCGCATCCTCAAGAAACATTTCATAAAAGTCCCCCATCCGGTAAAAAAGTATGGCGTCCTGACAGGTTTCTTTGATGGCCAGATATTGGGCCATCATGGGTGTTTGTTTCTTTTCGACCATGGATGTTCAAAGTGGGGGAGCTTCAGTCCTTTTTCTTTTCCTCTGTTGCAGCCTGTTCTTTATCTTTACGGGCTTCTTCTTCCAGGTGTTTTTTGATGTAAGGATCATGAATAAATATGTCAAGACGTGTCTGGAGAGAATTGATTTCTCCTTTCATACTTTCAATCCGTTCGTCTCTGGTTCTAACCTGACGGCGCAGGCGAAAGGCTGCGATAAGTCCGCGAATCCCGGTGATCAAAAGACCTAAGACCAGGCAGAGCACCCAATAGCCCCAGTTGGGAAGTTCCATGACCTTGTAGTTCAGGGATGCTACTTTGAAGTCAATGTAGAGCGGTGTACCTGTCAGAAAGTAACCTTGGTTCTGAATGCCGAAAAGGGCCAGAAGCACCAGGAAAATTATGAATAATATAATTTTAAAAATTTTCATTTGTTCTCTCCGTTATAAATTTTGAGTATATCCCTACAAAATTGACGGTGACTATAGATCAAAATTAGTTATTTATCAATTCTTCTTTTGGTTTGCAACGGTTTGAACAGTGAATGTTCAGCTTTTTATAGATAAATTTACAGCTAATTTTTTATCTTTTAACTTATGGCGTCTCCGGTTGTAAGAGATTAACCCTGGGGGCTTCATTTTTTTCAAGGTCAATAATGGCCCCTGATCCTGGGCCTGCTATGGCGCAGTTAACCACAGTACTTTCATGCAGGAGGCTAAGCCCAAAGTCTTCGTGGATATGGCCGCAAAGCACAAGACTCGGGGATGCAGCTTGGATAAATCGGGCCAGATTCCGGCTGCCGGCATGGATTTTTTTGCACATACGGTCACACGTCCCTTTTGGCGGTGTATGGACCACAAAAATCGTGTCCGGCTCCATGGGGCAGGGCAGGGCGGCAAGCCGTTTTTTTTCATTCAGGCCGACTCTGTTGGCAAAGGGCAAAGACAGAGTCCCTGAAGTCCCAACAAAAGAAAAGCCTTCGATCTGAAGAGGCGTTTCGGTCAACAGCGTGATGTTCGCTGCTTGTTTTACCCGGGGTTCAATGCGCTTTAAGTCCGTATTTCCCCGGACCACCAGTACAGGAACCGGCAGACTGTCAAGTTGGGAAAGGACGGTGGACCAGTTGAAAAAATGGGTCATATCCCCGGGGACAACTATTAACTGCGGCTCGTAAAGGTCTAAAATTTTGTAAATGGTTTCCATATGTTGGGATTTGCCGTGGATGTCGGCAACTGCATATATGCGCATCAATCCTCCCTCAAGGGGCTGTCAGTGTAAGTAAAAGTAGTACCTGCTTTAGGCGTTATATGCGATTTTGCCTGCAATCACAACCTTGTTTACAAGGCTTATGCCCACCTGGTAGCTCAGGTCTGCCGGTGCATCAATATCCCACACCACAAAGTCGGCATCTTTTCCTGTTTCCAGGCTGCCTTTGCGTTTGTCAAGGCCCAGGGCTTTTGCCCCGTTGATGGTGGCTCCGGCAAGAGCCTGTTCACAGGTCAGTCCGAACAGTATACAGCCCATATTCATCACAGCGGTCATGTCATACACCGGGCTTGTGCCCGGATTCAGGTCCGTGGCCACAGCCATGGGTATTTCAAGGCGGATAAGATCTTCCACCGGCGGTTTCCGGGTCTCTTTAAGCATGTAAAAGGCGCCCGGTAAAAGGACGGCAATGACACCTGCATGGGCCATGGCCTTTGCGCCCTCAAGGGAAAGGTATTCCAGGTGGTCACAGGACAGCGCCTTGAACTGCGCGGCAAGGGTCGCGCCTCCCGAATCGGAGAGCTGTTCTGCATGGAGTTTGACCGGCAGACCTAACGCTGTGGCTGCGGCAAACAGCTGTTTTGTCTGCTCTGGGGAAAAAGCGATTGATTCGCAGAATACATCCACTGCACAGGCAATGCCCTGGCTTTTGATTCTGGGCAGCATGGTGTTGATGATCAGGTCCACATAGTCGTCAGCCCGGCCTTTGTATTCCGGGGGCAGGGCATGTGCCCCGAGAAAAGTGGGGGAAACATGCAACGGAAAGCATTGGTCCAGACGCTGCGCAACAGCCAGCATTTTCAGTTCATTTTCAAGATCCAGTCCATATCCGGACTTAATCTCCACACAGGTGGTGCCCCGGCTTAGAAAATGGCTGATGCGCCGGGATGCGATGTTAAACAGCTCGTCTTCAGACGCCCCACGCACAGCTGCAACCGTGGCGGCAATCCCACCGCCCTGTTTTGCAATATCTTCGTAACTTGCGCCGGACAGCCGCATCTCAAATTCATTGGACCTGGAACCGGCCCAGATCAGATGGGTATGACAGTCGACAAATCCGGGAAGAATCCACTTGCCTGAACAGTCAATGATCTCATCGGCAATGGCCGAAGATGAGGCCTGAAGTCTGTCAGAGGAACCGATCCACTGGATTTTTCCTTTGGTCACCCCGATGGCGCCGTCTTTGATGATGTTGTAGCGGCCCCGGGCCATGGTGGCAATATCTGCATGAGCAAATAGGATATCCCAGTATCCCTGTGCATTGGTCATAGGTCTCTTTCTCTTATGAATGTTGACATGGCATCGGCAATTTTATACTGCTTGTCTATACAATGTGGTCGTGTCGCGTCAAGCAATTAGTCAACGCCCCCTCCTGATTCTGTGATTCAGGAAGGGGCTCGTTGATAAATATAAGGGAATAAGAAATGACGAATGGTCCTGTTCAGCTCAATGGGCAGAATTTTACCCTTGGCCAATTGGTTGATATTGCCCGTAACGGCAGAGCCGTTGCGGTGTCCGTAAATTCCGAAGCCCGGATTAAAAAAGCACGGAACCTGGTGGAGCATTGGGTAAAAAAGGGCACGCGCATTTATGGTGTGACCACGGGATTCGGGGCGTTGTCCGATGTTACCATCTCATTTGAGGATACAAAAACCTTGCAGCGCAATATTCTTTTATCCCATGCGGCAGGTGTGGGCAACTGCATGGCGGATGATGTGGTCAGGGCCATGATGGCCTTGCGGATCAATGATTTCTGCAGGGGAAATTCCGGGCTGCGTCTTGAAACCATTCAAACCCTTGCCCATCTCCTCAATGCCGGTATTATTCCTGTGGTGCCTGAAAAAGGGTCGGTGGGGGCCAGCGGCGATCTTGTGCCCATGGCCCATCTCTCCCTGGTGCTGATCGGCGAAGGAGAAGCCTTTGTGGACGGGGTGCGCATGCCCGGGGCACAAGCCCTGGCGGCAAAAAATATTGAACCTCTGGAACTTGATGCAGGGGAAGGGCTTGCCCTGATCAACGGTACCCAGTTCATGCTTGCTTTGGGCTGCCTTGCCCTTCATGATGCATTAAATCTTTGCAAACATGCTGACATTGCCGCTTCCATGAGTCTTGAAACCCTGATGGGCACACGAACCGCCTTTGATCCCAGAATTCATAATGCCCGGCCCCATTTAGGACAGATGAAAGCTGCCTCCGATATGATGAAAATCACCCAGAATTCCGAAATCATATCTTCCCACAGCGACTGTTCAAGGGTCCAGGATGCCTATACCCTGAGGTGTTCCCCCCAGGTCCATGGGGCATCCTGGGATGCGTTCGGTTATGTGGAACGGGTGATCCGGGTGGAGATGAACTCCTCTACAGAAAATCCGCTGATTTTTCCGGAATCCGGCGAGTTCCTTTCCGGGGGTAACTTCCACGGCCAGCCGTTGGCCCTGGCCTGTGATTTTTTAGGCATTGCCATTGCAGAGCTTGCCAATATCTCCGAACGCCGGGTTGAGCGCCTGGTCAATCCGCAGCTCTCGGGCCTGCCTGCCTTTTTGGTTAAGGACACGGGGCTCAATTCCGGATTCATGATTGCTCAGTATGTGGCGGCCTCCCTGGTCTCTGAGAATAAGATTCTTGCACACCCGGCTTGTGTGGACTCCATTCCCACCTCCGCCAACAAGGAGGATCATGTCTCCATGGGCGCCATTGCGGCGCGCAAATGTCGGGATATCGTGGAAAATACTGAGCAGGTTATTGCCATTGAGCTTTTATGCGGAGCCCAGGCCATTGATATGTTCACCAATCTTAAAGCCGGCAAAGGCACCATGGCTGCATATCAAACCATCCGCAGCAAGGTGACCTGCATGACAAAGGACCGATTTTTGTCAGCAGATATTGCCGCTGTTCGAAAGCTTTTGCACAGCGGCCGGATTGTTAAGGCTGTGGAGAATGCCGTAGGCAGACTCTACTAGATAGTACACCAATTACAAAATAACCGTTCTATTCCCGTGCAGGAATATCCGTCTTTCGGCGTACATTTCAATAGCGCGGGCCAGCACTCTGGCCTCCGTGTCCTGCCCCCGGATTTGCAGCTTTTTCGGGCAATCCCGGTGATCGATACGCATGACGTCTTGTTCTATAATCGGCCCTTCATCAAGATTTCTTGTAACAAAATGCGCGGTCGCTCCGATAAGCTTCACACCTCGCTCATACGCCTGATGGTAGGGCTTTGCGCCTTTGAAGCCCGGCAGGAATGAGTGGTGAATATTGATCAGCCGCCCGGCATATCTCTCGCACATATTTTCGGAAAGGATCTGCATATAGCGGGCAAGCACAATGAGCTCTGCATCCGTTTTCTCGATAATCCTGAAATGCTGCTCATCAACGGCGTCTTTATCCCCCCCCTGCGTGGGGACATAATAAAACTTAAGCCCGAAGTACTCGGAAAGCGCACGGTTTACCTCATGATTTGAGACTATGCCAACGATTTCAATGTTAAGGTGCTTTGTCCTCCAGCGATAGATAATATCGTTCAGACAATGGTCATCCTTCGACACCAGAACAAGCGTCTTGACGGGCTCATCCATTTCTCTCATATACCAGTTCATGCCGAATTCCTTGGCCACAGCCTCAAACATGGCTCTAAACTTTTCCTGCGCCCCTTCAGTTACGGCAGAAAACATAACGCGCATAAAAAACTGGTTGGAATATGGATCGTAAAATTGTGAAGATTCTTCAATATTACAGTTTGAATCACACAAAGCGTTGGCAACCGCCGCAACAATTCCCGGACGGTCATTGCAATTCAGGCAAAGTATGTACAAGAAAATCCACCCTCCTCTTTTCTGTTCAAAAATATTTGGTCGAAGTCTTTATAGTAGACACTTCTCCTGACGACAAGAGCAAATATTTTTGAACCCCCATTGATTTCGGCATTAGCAATTGTTACTTGTTCACAAATACCAAAAAGGCCACAGGCATTTTTGGTATTTACTCCAATGAAAGTCTAAATAGGGCGTAATTCAAATACGCATTGGGATATCAAATCAAAAGAATACCGACCCACAAAAAATAGCAACGCTGAAAGATTGGAAATCTGAAAATTGAAAGCTGTTAAAATCCCCTATGACCAGTTGAGCCCAGGAGCTTTGCATGGTGTCCTTGAAGAGTTTGTAACCCGAGACGGCACGGATTATGGTGAGGTTGAGATCCCGGTAGAAACAAAAATTGCCCAAGTTTTGGCCCAATTCCGGTCCGGCAAGGCCGTTATTGTTTTTGACCAGGAAACTGAATCCTGCACTATTTTAAGAATTGATGATCCTTTGGTTAAGACACTTGGATGAGCTTTTGCTGGGTGATTGCTGGCTGTGCTGATTTTTTCTCCTCGGTCTCCTCTGTTCTTGATACGGTGACGCTCGCGGTTTGGATTGTTGTCGCTGGTTCATTTTACTGTTTATACAAAAAATTAAATCCGGCTGACCGAATTGGTTTTCTTTGTTTTATGACCCCATGGACAAACTTTAATGCATATGCCGCAGATAAGAGGCGCGATATTGGGAAGTTGACCAAAAACATCCCGTACTTGATGGACGCATTTTTCAAGATTTATCGCCTCTGATCGGGTGGAATAGTGACTGTCGGTATTTACACCAAGGATAGCTCCGGCAGGACAATGTTCCTTGCATTGATTACATTTTCCGCATCTATTTTTAATTGGTGAATCAGGCTGAAAATCAGCATTCGTAAGAACGGTCGTCAACCTGATTCTTGGTCCAAAATCCGGGTTGACAATTAAAAGGCTTTTGCCCTGCCAACCGATACCTGCCGCTATTGCTACAGCTTTGTGTGATATATATGAGAACCATTTTTCTGAATCGAGTATCTGGCTTGCGGGGATGGGGACTGCCTGAGCACCATTTAGTTGTAATAGATTTGTTGTACGTATGGCAATGTCATCAAGCAGTGCATTTATCCGACTATAATGTGATGAATAAAGAGGCGTAGGTTGCATGTCAATCCCATCTATGACTGAATCGGAAAGACGTATTGCAATACTCACTGCTCGTGAATAATTTTCTAATAGATCTTCAGGGTATGTGTCAATACCTGCCAACGTGAAGGTGTCAGCTATACGGACAATGCTCGCACCCCAATCTTGGATTTGGTCAATGAACTCGGTTTTACCTATTTGGGATTTCATCGTATTCATTTCTTTTTTTGTTGCGGGTTAAGCCTGGGTGCTGATAGACCAGCTCTATCCAATTGTTATTATTATATTCTAAACTATTTTGAATAAAGCGGCATCTGGTTTTTTTCCAGTCTGCGGATATTTTGTGATACCACCTTCACAATGCCGTTCATTGAAACATCCGTCGACCCCCCGATATGAGGGGTGGACATGACATTATATTTGAATATACCGTCATCAGGATCAGGGGGTTCTTCCCAGAACACATCCAGACCCGCCCCGGCAATTTTTCCTGTCGCAAGCGAGTTCTCAAGTGCTTCCTTATTTATTACCCCGCCTCTGGAAAGGTTTATGATAAAAGCCCCTTCTTTCATATATGAGATCGCATCGCTATCAATTATGTTCCTGCTTTCTCCTGTCAGAGGCAGGGTCAGGATCACATAATCGGATTCTTTTAACAATCTGCCGATTTCTTCGGGCGCACCGACCCATTCCAGATCCAGTTCCTTTTTTGCGCGTTCAGTGTTATTCCGCTTTATGCCAATTATTCTCATATCAAATGTTTTCAATCTTCGGATCAGAGCCTTTCCGATACCGCCGAGACCGATAATTCCGGCTGTTTTACCCTGCAGGGAAATTCCCTGCGGTTCACCCATTTTCCTGTTTGCCATATTGTTCGCCATCACAGGAACGTTTCTGGACAATCCGATCATCATATATATTCCCAATTCCGCAACCGAGTCAGCATTACCTGAGATATCTGTGGGAACATTGCAGACCCGTATATTTCTTTTTTCGGCAGCTTCTATATCAACCGCTTCAAGCCCCGAGCCGCATTGCTGTATCAGTTTCAGTCGGTCAGCACTGTCCAGTATCTTTTCAGTCACAGGGGACATTGTCGGAATTAAGACATCAATACCCTTCAGGCTGTCAATCTGAAATTTGCCGGTTGCCTCAAAGCAGTGATGGGGTAACTCTGAGCGGATTATATCGAAAAAACCTCCCCACGAATTTTCATATGCGGCAAAAAGAATATTCATATTTCTGATCAATCCTTTTTTTAAATGTCAGTAAAACCACCTAACGTTATGGGTCAGGGGTGCATGGCGCAGCGCGTAACGCATTCCTTGCCCCTTTTTATGTGCGTCGGGCGGGGCACATGTTCTTAAAAATGGGTTAAATGTAATGGATTTCCAAACAGGTGGCAAGTCTTGGAATATTGTCGAGTTGGTCATTTGTTACTAAAAGTTTGTGCTCTTACATGTCCACCATAGAAAAGCGCAGTAAGGGGCAAATAAAATGTTTCTTCCTGTTTAATTCTTTTCTTGATCTCATATGCTGGTAAGGTTAATCTTCAAGACTTTATTATAAAGTAGGCGTGATAATACAGGAGCTCTTAATGGCTGAAATCAAAAACATAAAAAATAGAATTGTCAGGTTTTAGCGCGGTTTCTGCTTATATGACGCTTCCTGTCTTGATGATGCCTCCTGAGCAAATTGCAAAGCGGCATCGATTGTGGATGAAAGAGATCGCAGTGTTGGGTCCATGGGAACAGATAGACCGGCAGGACTTTTCCCCTGCAGTCTGGTATCCGTCCGCTGAGTCAACGAGACGTGCGCCGAGGGTTCTGATCTGGGATCAGTACAGTTCGAGCATGAATCTGGCCTGGGAACTTTTGAACCGCCGGGAAATCCATACCTGGGATTCGGTCATCGTCACCGAGCAGACAGCCGGCAGAGGACAGTTCAGGCGAAACTGGGTTTCCCCCGTTGGAAATCTTTATGCATCCTGGGTGTGGCCCGAATTGTCCGGCAGTAATATTTCCAATTCGTATCAGGAAAATTTATTGCCCCTTGTCGCCGCTTATATTGTTGTCCGTGGTCTTGAATTGCTGGGTATAGATGTCCAGATAAAATGGCCGAACGATCTTCTATATAAAAATCGGAAAATCGGTGGTATTCTAATTGAACAGCGCGACAGGAAGATTATTGCGGGCATCGGTATCAATATGGCTTCGGCCCCGTCTCTGCAGACAGCCGGCACCAAGATATTCATGCCGGCGACCGGTCTGTCTGCAGAAGGGTTTGATCTCTCTCCTCTGAAGGTCTGGTCTCACCTGGTGGACTCGGGCATCCATTGTTTCCGGATGTTGATCAACCAGATCCATGCATCCGAATTCATACACCTCGTTAATAGCGGTCTGGCATGGCGCGGCAAGCACGTCCATATTTTGAAAAATGAAGAGGAGATTTGCTCGGCAATCATTATCGGTGTTGCTGAAAATGGCGGACTGCTGATAAAAAGAAATACCCAAACGGAGGTCATTTATTCCGGAAGAATTTTAACGGTTGAATAACTTTATGCAAAATTGATCTTTTGTCACGGAGTTTAATGAATTATATTTTTTGGGATATGCAACTCTTAACCAAAACACATCCATATGTTAGGAAAAGTTAAAAAATTATGAAACCAAAAACCCTTGAACAGGTTCTGGCTGAAAATAAGGGCAAACCCATCCTCGTCGCAAACCGGGGTATTCCTGCCCGCCGGCTCTGCCGTTCAATTTCTGAGATGGAAGCCATCTCAATTATGACTGCAACCGATATCGATAAAACCTCCCCCTCTACCCGCAGTGCTCAGGAACTGATGCTGTTAGGAGAATATCCTACCTCTTATCTTGATATTGATCTTATTATTGAAAAAGCCAAAAAACGCGGAGTTATTGGCATTCACCCCGGTTGGGGCTTTGCTGCGGAGGATGAAGCTTTTCCTCTGAAATGTGAAAAAGCCGGTATTCACTTTATCGGCCCACCCCATGATGCCATGCGGCTTCTCGGCAACAAAGTTGCCGTCCGTAAACTGGCCATTGAACTGGATGTTCCGGTCGTTCCGGGTACGGAAGGTGCCGTTACGCTGGAAGAGGCACGTCTCTTTGCCCAAAAAATCGGTTATCCGGTCATGCTGAAAGCTGAAGGCGGCGGTGGCGGCCGGGGAATCTACGAAGTATATTCCGAAAAAGAACTTGAATCCGCTTTTATCAAGGCCTCGGCATTTGCCCAGGCCTCTTTCGGCAATCCCAAACTGTTCATGGAAAGACTGCTGATCAACGTGCGTCATATTGAAATTCAAGTTGCCGCCGATCAGCACGGCAATGTTTTTGCTTTTGATGAAAGGGACTGCACGATTCAGAGAAATCATCAGAAACTGGTCGAAATTACCCCTTCCCCCTGGCCGGGCATGACCGATGAACTTCGCTCCAAACTCAAAGAGTATGCGGTCAAGCTGGTCAAGCATGTGAATTATCATTCTCTGGCAACGGTCGAATTCCTGGTGGATATGGATGGAACACCCTATCTCATTGAGGTTAACACCCGGCTTCAGGTTGAACACGGGATTACGGAATGCCGTTACGGTGTGGATCTTGTGGCTGAACAGATCGCTATTGCCTTTGGTTCGACGCTCAGTTTCAACGAAGAGGATACCAAACCGTACCAGCATGCCATGCAGGTCAGAATCAACTGTGAAGATCCCCAGAATAATTTTTCACCCAATGCGGGTCTGATAACGCGGCACGCACCACCGGGCGGTACGGGTGTCCGGCTCAATACCTGTATCAGTTCAGGATACGAATTTCCATCCCAGTATGACTCGGCCGCGACCCTGCTGATCTCTTTCGGCCGCAGCTGGAACAAATGCGTCAAGGTAATGCGGCGCGCTTTGCGTGAGTATCATATCGGCGGCGTGAAGACGACCATCCCGTTTCATCTTCAGGTTCTCGAAGACCCGGTTTTCAATTCAGGCGTTTATGATACCAAATTCATTGAAAAAACACCGGAACTGATGAAATATGTTTATCAGGCACCCGAGACCGTAAGGCTTTCACGTCTGGTGGCTGAAATTTCGGCCAAGGGATATAATGAGTTTGTCCAGCTAGGCGAATATCGTGGACGGGATGACAAACGGGTCGGACCTTTCAAACCGGTCCCACCCCCTGAAGTGAACAACAATTTTGTCTACCCGTATCCCCGTGGAGACCGCCAGGCTATTCTGGATTTTGTTCGGGACAGCGGTTATATTCATTTTACGGATACAACGACCCGTGATGTGACCCAGTCCAACAGTGGAAATCGCTTCCGTCTGGCCGAGGACAGACTGGTCGGTCCGTATCTGGATAGATGCGGTTTCTTCTCTTTGGAAAACGGCGGCGGTGCCCATTTCCATGTCGCCATGCTGGCCAACATGACCTACCCGTTTACCGAAGCCGCAGAGTGGAATCAATTTGCTCCTCAGACGCTCAAGCAGATTCTGATCCGCTCAACCAATGTACTGGGATACAAACCGCAGCCTCGTAATCTGATGCGTAAGACCGGTGAAATGATCTGCGAACATTATGATGTGATTCGTTGCTTTGATTTTTTAAATCACATTGAAAATATGCGTCCCTTTGCTGAAGTGGCCATGGCTTCCCAAACCAATATCTTTGAGCCGGCCATTTCTCTTTCCTTTGCACAGGGCTTCGACGTAAAGCATTATCTGTCGGTGACGGATGAAATCGTGTCGATGATCGTGGGCGTTTCCGGCCTGACAATGAATAAAGCGCTCCGTACAATTATACTGTGTCTCAAGGACATGGCCGGTGTCTGCCCCCCCAGATTCATCCGTGAGCTGGTGGCCGCGATTCGCAAAAAATATCCTGAACTTATCATTCATTATCATCGTCATTATACCGACGGATTGTTTGTTCCGGCCGTGGGTGCGGCGGCCCAAGCCGGCGCCAACATCGTGGACACCGGAATCGGTGCATCCGTCCGCTGGTATGGCCAGGGTGAAGTGCTTTCGACAGCAGCCTACATTGAAGATGAACTCGGCCTGAAAACCAACCTGAACAAAGACATGATCCGTTCCTGCGGCTTCATGCTCAAACAGATCATGCCCTACTACGACCGCTACTGTTCACCCTATTTCAAAGGCATCGATTATGATGTCGTCGAACACGGCATGCCGGGCGGCGCGACCTCTTCTTCCCAGGAAGGCGCCATGAAACAGGGATATATCCATCTTCTGCCGCATATGCTGGAATTCCTGAAAGGAACACGCAAGGTCACCCGTTATCATGATGTGACGCCGGGCTCTCAGATTACATGGAATACCGCATTCCTGGCAGTTACCGGAGCTTATCAGCGCGGCGGTGAAGAAGCGGTCCAGCGTTTGATAGATACCCTAAAAGCCGTCAATACCATCCCTGAAAAGGATCTGTCCAGGGAGAGCAAGGCGGCACGGTTGGAACTGTACCGCGACAGCAATGACGCTTTCCGGGCTCTGCTGCGGGGCAATTTCGGTAAACTGCCGCTCGGTTTCCCGCCGGATTGGGTTTATGAAAGTGCATTCGGCGAGAATTATCAGGAGGCCATCGCCGGCCGGACAGAGGAATCACCGCTGAATACGCTTGAAGATATTGATCTTGATGTGGAACGTGACAAGCTCAGGGATCTGATCCACCGGGAACCCACGGATGAAGAATTTGTTCTGTATCTGAACCATCCAGGGGATGCACTGAAAACCTTCGAGTTTACGGCAAAATTCAGCGACCCGAACAATCTTCCCGTGGATGTCTGGTTTGAAGGTATGGAAATCGGTGCTGAAATGGAATTTACGGACAGCAGCGGCAAACCCCATCAGATCACCATTCTGGATATTTCCCCTCCGAAAGAGACCGGACACTGTGTGGTCCGTTACCTTTTCGATTCGGAAGTTTTTATATATAAAGTGAAAGTCAGTGAAGCCTCCGGCAGAGGAACAGAATCCGTTGAAATGGCCGATGTCCGCAATATCTATCATATTGCGGCGCCGAGCAACGGCGATCTGTGGGTGATGTATGCCAATGAAGGAGACTTTATCCAGAAAGGCCAAGAAATTTTCAACATTTCGATCATGAAACAGGAGAAAGCTGTTCTCTCTCCGGTTGACGGTATTGTCAAACGGGTTCTGAAAAGAGCCAATTATCAGGAAACCAAAAAGATGGTCCCGGTTGTCAACGGTGAACTCCTTGTGGAACTTTCACCCGCATCGGATACCTGCCCGAACTGCAAAAGTCCCATCAACGTGGATCAGCAGAAATTTTGTCCGATATGCGGACACAAAATCGGTGCCCGTATCGAAACGGATATACAGGCTTAGCTGCATATATTTATTCATATCGTTTAATTTTTATAGCGGAAACTTAACCCGGGCCTTTCAATCCGAGCTATTTCCAAAGCGATTGAGAGGCCCGTTTTTTTAGTCTGGCAATCCTATTTCAACAGGCTTGCTCATGGGAGGTTTTGCGACCAAGCACAAAAAGCCGGCTATGATGAGAAGAAAAGTGAAGGCTGAAAAGGGAATCCGGTAGTTATGGGAAAGGTCAAAAGAGAACGCCGTCTCGAATCGTTCCGTACACAAGGGCAAATGAAGTTGCCGGTATTTTTTAATCAATGATTTTTCATACGATTACCGCGCAGGAGCAACAGCTTGTTGCTGGTTAAGCGGATCCATGATATGGTTACGCTGAACCTGAAATGCGCAAGCCAGATGACAACTGATTGTATTTGTTTAAATTTATTATCAATTGAATTTAAACGTTTCTAAAAACGGCGTTGCAGCTTTTAGGTTAAACTTCAATCTTTTTTCCTACAGGAAGTGCGATATGAAAAAATTAGGTGACATCCTGATGGGCAATGAGCCGTTTGAAGAAATTCTTATGGGCAATGAAGCGATCGTCAGAGCGATGGTGGAAACCGGAACAAAAGTGGCGACCTCCTATCCGGGATCGCCGACACCTGAGATCGCAGCGGCCATCAACAGTATCCCTGAAGAAAAACGGCCATTTTACTTTGAGTTTTCCGTCAATGAAAAGGTGGCCAGTGAAGTGGCCTTCGGCGCGGCAGTTAACGGCAATTTAAGTTGCGTTTTTTTTAAAAGCGTGGGGTTGAATGTCGCATTGGACACTGTTGTTCAGTTCAGTTTGATGAATATTATTGGCGGTTTAGTGATTGTTGTGGGCGATGATCCCGGTGCGAATTCATCCCAAAATGAACAGGACAACCGGAATGTTTATCATATGGCCCGGCTGACTGTCTTTGAGCCGGCATCGCCGAAAGAGGCCTATTTATATTATACCTGAGTTAGCGGCATAAAGATTGCTTTTTTAATTATAACATATTGAAATTTTAATATAAAATTAATACAATGGCATTAAAAAAACATTCACTTCGGAGGTGAAGACCGATGCCGACCACTATCAATGTAAAACATGGAAATGAAAACCTTGTCAGTCAAAGCGGATTGCTCCCTGTAGGTGCATTGCTTAAGTCGATTAATTTTGCCCAGCGGTTCAAAAATTTACCGGATGTACATTGTGTTGATCCTAATATTTCTCATGGAGAGATCCTTTCGTCCATGTTGGGACTTATTTGTGTTGGTAAGCCAGACTATATCGCTATTGAAATTTTCAGGCAGGATCCATTTTTCTTTACACAATCTCTGGGAATCAGCAATTGTCCTTCTCAATCAACATTGCGTGAACGCATTGACCTGATCGGGGAATCTGCCAATGAACTTATCAAGGAGGCTTCAGTTGAAATGATTCGAGGCAAAGCACCCGCCATTTCACCGGTTCAGACGAGTGTCGGCAATTATATTCCCTTAGATCTGGACGTTAGCCCTTTTGACAATTCAAAAACGAAAAAGAGGGAGTTTCCAGGACATACAAAGGCTGTGATGGCTATGCACCAATGTTCGGATATTTAGGAACTGAAGGATACTTAATCAATGTAGAGCTTAGAGAAGGCAGCCAGCATTGTCAAAAAAACACCCCGGAATTCATTCAAGAAATATTAAAATTAACCAGGCAGATTACCCAGGAACCTCTTCTTATCCGTCTTGATTCAGGAAATGACAGTCAGGATAATTTTGAAGTAATAAAAACATGCGAAGGTGTTGATGTCTTGGTTAAGCGCAATTTACGTAAAGAATCTTTGGATGGTTGGCTTATCCTGGCCCAGAATACTGAAAGCGTTAGATTGATTCGCTGTGGACACAAAAGTGTGTGGGTCGGGCAAACAACTGTTGACCCAAAAGGGCGGGCATTGCCACGTCCGATTGTCTTCAAAGTGACTGAACGATATGAAGAAAAAGGGGAGCCCCTGCTTTTTCCCACAATTGAAGTCGAGACCTATTGGGTTACCATCGCCGGGCTGAGCCCCCAAGAGGTCATCAATTTATACCATGATCATGGAACCAGTGAACAATTTCATTCAGAAATCAAAAGTGATCTTGGGTTAGAACGCTTCCCCAGTTGCCGTTTTAGCAGCAACAGCCTGATTCTCCATCTTGCTCTTTTGGCGTATAACATTCTTAGAATCATAGGCCAAATTAGCCTTGAGGAGCAGGATGAGAACAATCTTCCGATCAACCGTAGAAAAAAAGTCTCACGAAGGAGGTTAAGAACAGTTATGCAGGATTTAATGTATATGGCTGGCCGTTTAATATATAGTGGTCGGCGGTGGAGCATTTCATTTGGTAAGATCAACCCGTTTGCCCAATTGGCTGAGAACGTATTGTACCGGTTACGTTGTTCTCCAGGATAAGCACATTATTGGGTAAAAAATCGGGATGGAGAAGTTATGCGCAGAGCGCTAATGGTGAACTGTGCCTATCTGGCGTGATTTGACCATGGGTAATCAAGTATAGTTCAGTAAAAAAATGGATTAGCTAAGATTGCTGGCCAATAAGTCATCAAATATGATCTTGGGTCAGGGTTTGCAGAGGCCAAGCCTCAGCAGATTTTTATGTATCAGAGCGCAAGGGTTGGCTAAGCAAATTTTATGCCGGGAATCCAGGTTATAAATATGCGGCCGAGTTTGTAAAAAAAGAACATACCGCCGCTGTACTGCGACTGACCACCCATGTGTGTCATGCCAGGGAAAAAGTCGGATTCGACAGATTCGACCCGCCGCCTTTGTTTCGTAATGATTTCAATCCGGACAACGGTCCGTATATTCCCCTGACATCCGCGGCACTGGAGATGAAAGCTACGGCGATCCAGAAATTAAAGCAGGCTCGACGTTTTGCGAGAACCAAAAACCTGAATACCATTCTATCTTCCGATGGAAACCAGGGCCTGGGAATCATCACATCCGGCTTGACCTACCTGTCTGTTCTGGATGTCCTTGAAACAACCCAAGTGCGCCCGGACATCTTAAAACTGGGCATGATCAATCCCCTGGACGAAGAGATTCTTATTGATTTTCTGTCATCACACAAGCAGGTGCTGGTGCTTGAGGAACTGGACAATATACTGGAGCTTCAGATCAAATCCCTGGCATTTGACAAGGGGATAAGTACTTCCATCATCGGTAAAGTTGATGATGACGATTTTATTGGTGAATACACCCCGGATAAAACCTTGAAAAAGTTGGGGACGGTCTGGCCGGATTTGGTTTTAGATCCGATATATGAAGATGCTGAGGTGTTTGACGTGCCGGCAAGGCCGGCGCAAATGTGTCCGGGTTGCGGCCACCGGAGTGCTTTTTTTGCCATTAAGAAAGCGTTGTCTGCATCAGATATTACTGTGGCGGATATCGGGTGTCACACGCTGGGGTTTATGCCGCCGTATAACATCGGCGAAATTTTAATGTGTATGGGGGCGTCTACTGGCATTGCATCAGGACTCTCTCTGGAGAACGGCAAACGGGTGGTGGCGTTTCTGGGTGATTCCACTTTTTTCCACGCCGGACTTCCCGGAATTATCAATGCCGTGTTCAACCGGCATGATGTGACGCTGATCATAATGGAAAACGAAACAACTGCCATGACGGGACACCAGGATCACGCCGGCAAATCAATTTCGATTGAGGCCCTTTTAAACGGGCTCGGCATCGAACAGGTTCTGTCGTGTGATACATATAACCAGGAAAGACTCACGGATCTGGTCAGGCAATCCATGGCACACAAAGGCCTGAGTGTTGTCATTGCCCGTCATCCATGCATGTTGAAATTGACCCGTGCCCAGAGGAAGAAACCAGGGTATGTCCAGAAGCACATTTCCATTGATCAGGCTGCCTGCACCCGAACCCATTATTGTGTCGGGCAGTTCGGCTGCCCCACCTTTATACGGAATAAAGACGGCCGTATAGACATTAATCTTGATCTGTGTATCGGGGATGGGTCCTGCCGTCCCTCCTGTCCTGAACAGGCGGTCGGATTTGACAAGGAGGAGAAATGAAAACCTTTAACATCTATATGACCGGGGTTGGTGGCCAGGGAATCGGATTGCTCAGTCAGACGTTGCTGCGCGCGATTGATTATGCCGGTGTTAAAGCCATTGCAGTGGATACTCACGGGCTTGCACAGAGAGGCGGGGTGGTGGTCTCGCGGATCCGATGCGGGGAAGCGGTTCACTCTCCTTTGATCATGAAGAAGAGTGCGGACCTGGTTCTGGGAATGGAGATTCATGAAGCCATGCGGGGAGTGGTAACCGCCGGCAAAGAGGGGGGGACACTTGTATTTCTGGATGTCTCCTGGCAGCCGCTGCCGGTGCGACTCGGTCAAAATCAAGAGATTTCCTTTGAAGATATCCTTGATGCATGTCAAACCACCGGCGTCATACCGATAAAAGTCGATATTGGCCGTCTGAAGGATTCACGGATGCAGAATATGGCTCTTTTGGGTACCATTGCCGGAAGAAAACTGATCCCTTATACCGAACCCCATCATTTTTTCAATGCATTGGATGACCTTCTGGCAGGCAGGGTGCTGGAGGAAAATAAACGTCTGTTTAAGGAATATATGTCACGCTAAAATAACACAAAGGACAGCGGAAGAGAGTGCGCCATACAGAGATGATCCGACGGATCACTGGGCCCTATAACCTTAATACCTATTTTCTGGTCTGCAAAAAAACCAGGAAGGCGGTCATTATTGATCCGGGCGGAACGGTTGAGGAAATTGCGGATTTTATCCGGAAAAACAATCTCATCCCTGATAAAATCGTGTTGACCCATGGTCATGCGGATCAGTTCTTTTCAATGGATGCATTCAAGGAAATGGCCAGGATACCTTATTGCCTGCACCGGGCGGATGATGATTTCTTTAAGGATCCCGAAGTAAGGATCAAAACAAAACAGTCGGTTGGGTTGCCGCCGCCCCATCCGGCAGATATCAGGATGAATGATGGCGATACCCTTGTCTTTGGTTGTTGTGAACTGGCCGTTATCCATACCCCCGGGCATACTCCCGGTTCGGTCTGTCTGCTGTGCGAGGACCATCTTTTTACGGGGGATGCCATCTTTGTGGGAGAGGCGGGACGAACCGATTTGCCCGGCGGAGATCTTCCTTGCCTGATTGATTCCATCAGGATTAAAATACTGCCCCTTGACAAAAAAACACTGATCTTTCCGGGTCACCACCGTAACGGCGATCCTTGGTGGTCGACCCTAGAACAGGAGATGAAGACTAATATATATATCACCGATTTTATTTTGGATGAACCATGATGTCAGTTCAATGAAATTTTTATTCATGTTGCCGGCTCTAAGCAGTTACATTGTTAAGCTCATCCAAAGACAATCTTGATAATCCGTGAGCATATGGAAAAGTAACCCAAACGACAATATTTTGATCGTTTTTGCCCTGGAAAAGAAAAAGAGCAAAAAATAAACAGAAATTGCATAGTAAGAATGTAACGGATGGAAGCCTATACTGCATCTTGCCGGATCGAATATCGGGTCAGCCGTTAAATGGTCTAAATCTACCAGCATCGTTGCAAGCATTATTAACCATGCCTTTTTCCAATCTTCTCTAAAAAAAAACCAGGCAATCACTCCTGGAAAAACCAAATGTAAACTGTAGTGGGTTATCTGTTGTAAAGCACGCAGCATTTTGCCGTTACTCCTGTATGTTGATCAGAGGGGGAGTAAATTTGGTTTGGGCTTTCCTTTATACTGATAGTTCAAGCTATACTGATAGTTCAAGCCACTCAAACCAGATGGGATAGTTTTCTTTGTACCAGGCCAGAATCTGTTTGAGCATCTCCTGCTCGGCAGCGGAAATGGTCGTCGGCGTAATTTTGTCAAAGCGTAGCACCATCTTATCTCCAAAATATTCAAGGGCTTCGGTGCAAAGTGTCTGAAGCTCGTTGCGAATCCTGCCGGAGTCTGAAATTTTAACGGCCCGGGTTCTGAAATCCTCTCCCTTGAAAAACCGGTTGAGCAGCGGCGAGAAAATCAGCTTGCTCTGCTGTATGGGCTCTAACAGGCGAAGGGCAAAGGTGATGGCCTTGTCCCCGAACTCTGAAGTGACCCGAACCGTGACTTCCCAGGTGTCCTCGCTGATCTGTTTTACGCCTTGGGCACCGCTGTAAGGATCCGGCAGCATATATCCCGACACGGCCAGGGTCTGCCATTTTTTTGCGGCAATCAGATCGCTTGCATTGATGGTGCGCGGTTTTAATGGGATGCCGGCGTTTTTAGCTTCCACGATACTGTTTCGGTAAATTTCAATCATTTCCGGGGGCACATCGGTTCCAAACAGATCCTGTTCAAGTATTGTGGCAAAATTGTTGTCTTGGGGATCAAGCTTCATGGCCGCTGCATCCTTGTCATAGGGCAGCTTGAATTTTGAGGAGAGTACGGCAAGGGATACATCCAGGCCCAGAATGCCGGACAGACTGGCCGCCTGCATGGCTTCGGCCGAAGCGGCATATCCGTCCACCACCAGCAGGTGAATGTCACCCTTGTCATCGGTCCAGGGCTTGACCGCAAAGGTCGGCGCATAGGTACCTGAATCGGTGAACGGCGCTATCCCTGTGGGCAGAATCCAGTTTTCATCAATAAGATGTGCACCGATATCCCGCCACTGATCCCAGATTTTTTCAATTCTTTCCCGGCGGGTGTTTCCGGTAAGGGTCCAGACATGAACATTTTCGGCCTTAATGCCGTTAAAGGTCTCCTGAATGGCATCCATGACCATATAACGCGGGGTAAAATAATTAACCAGGACGGATTTGTAGGCTGCATTCTCCACAACCTGTTCCGGGAGTACAAGGCACCCCATATATCCCTCATACTGGTCACTGATGATCAAAGGCTGGTCAAAGAGGTGAAAGACACTCATGGGGCCTGTGGGTTCTCCCTTGGCAAACCTTGAGGTGTTTTCCAGGGTGTCAATGGCCGCACCCCACACCGTGATGTCCCGCTTCTGGATATCCCGGGAAAATTTCTCCCAGGCATATTCAGGATCGTTGATCAGCCGCAGTACCCGGTCTTCAAGAAATTTGGCCACCTGGGGCCGGGCATAGATCCTTCCGAATCCCAACAGGGGATTGGCGCCCATCTCTGCTGTTTCTCCGGCTTTGGGCATCAGCCCTTCGCCTAAACAGACCATGATGGCATGATTTTCCGGCAAGGTGCGGGACAGATACCACAGACTTTCGCTCATGGCGTAAGCGGAAATGGCATCGGCATCTTTTTTTACCAGGTTCAACTCTGTTTTGGGCAGCCCCTTTCCTTCCCCGTACCGGCCGAACAGTCGGGTGCCCAGGGCCGTGACAGCAGCGGTGATCGCCAGCATTTTTTCGGTACGTCCGTCAGTGAAGGAGACCGTATCCATATGGCGGCGTTTAATTTTTCTTTGGGACGTGTCGCTGTACCAGTGAATGCGCACATCTTCCAGCCATAAATGAAATCGGCCTAATATGGGGCGGGTGTCAAAGGCCCATTGGGAAATCAGATTCTGTTTTTGTACATCCGCCGGTGAGATGTTTTTTGCTGATCGGGTAGAATTGTCAGTTGCCGTGGTCATGGAATACACTTTTTATATGAAAGATGTGAGTTTTGAGTGGTTAGTAGTGAGATCTATATAAGCTATTTTCCTCACAACGCACATCTTTCATTGTTTGTTGTGTCCGTCAGGACATGGTCGTTATTTAGGCATGCTCGCTGTCGTGAGTTTCAGGGGCTGCGTCATGAGATTCAGGTGCAACTTCATGAGTTTCAGGCGCTGCGTCATCAGATTAAGGGGCAACCCCCTGGGATTCAGGCGTTGCGTCATGGGACTCAGGTGCAACCTCCTGAGTTTCAGGCGCTTTCTCATCAGATTCAGGAGCAACCTTCTGGGATTCAGGTGCTGCGTCATGGGACTCAGGTGCAACCTCCTGAGTTTCAGGCGCTTTCTCATCAGATTCAGGAGCAACTTCCTGGGATTCAGGCGCTGCGTCATGGGATATTGCTGGGAGATCCGGGGTAAGAATGCTCTCTGCCATAGCTTCCATGGCGCGGTCAGGGTCAGCTTCCACTTCATTTAAAATGTTGTCTACTGTAGTATCCTCAAGCCAGTAGACCTTGCCGTCGCTGACATCATAGATGGCACCCACCACTTTGGCTTTACCGGCCTTGACAAGTTCGCGTGTGGCAGCACTTTGCATGAACAGGTCCCGAATACTGATCCAGACATTTTCTTCAATGGCAAGGGGAATTATTTGATCACCTTTTGCCTGGGGATACTTTTCTATGGTTTGTCTGACAGCAGGTTCAATATTATCGACCAGCGGCGGAATATTTTTTTCTACAGCATGGTCGTGTCCATTGATCGCCCGGGTGACGGCGGTCACTGCGCCGCATTGTGTATGGCCCAGTACGACCATAACCGGTGTGCGAACATGCGCCAGGCCATATTCTATGGATCCGACTTCATCCGTATCACATACATTGCCGGCCACACGGATCACAAAAATATCCATTACCCCGGCATCAAAAATCGCTTCTACAGGCACCTGGGAATCAGAACAAGTGAGGATTGTGGCATACGCATGGTCCGCCTGATCTTCCATGCCGGCCTGAATCATCCGTTGTTTGGTCAGATGCGGATGTTCGGATTTTTCACTGACAAAGCGTTGATTTCCATCTTTCAGCATCTGAAGCGCTTCGTCCGGGCTGGGTTTTTGTTTTTCCGATTCTCCTGAACAGCCGGCAAATGCAAGCATGCATGTCAGCAGCAGGCATAAGAGCAACTGAAGTGATGTTTTTTTCATTTTCCTTCTCCTTAGAATCATTATTATGTTTAAATCAAAAATTTCAAATACCACATTTATCCGGATTGTTCACCTTTTTTGTTTCAGATCCGACGTTCATAAAAGGCTCATGATCAAAATAAGTTGTTTTGGTCAGCCGCGTCCTGTATGGTGAGCCGGTATGAACCAGATCACTTATACCTTACCCGATACCGGTCACATCAATGAGGTCTTAAAGGGTGTCGTGGACCGGGTCACATTCCATAATCCGGACAATGGCTGGTCCATTCTCAAGGTATTGCCCTTTGATCGTCCGGGCACCAGGGAAACCGTTGTGGTGCATCAGACTAAAGTATTTGCCGGTGCAACCATGGAATTTGAGGGAGAATGGACGGTACACCCGAAATTCGGCCGGCAGTTCAAGGCCGTGCATGCCAGCGAGCAAAAACCTGCTACGGCATCGGCCCTGGAAAAATATCTTGGTTCCGGATTGATCAAGGGGGTGGGGCCCAAAACCGCAAAAAAAATCGTGGGATATTTCAAGGACCAGACCCTGGATGTCTTTGAATCCGATATTGATCGCCTTGTGGAAGTGCCTGGAATTGCCCACAAAAAGCTTGAAATGATTTCAACGGCCTGGGCGGAGCACCGGGCCATACGGGATGTGATGATGTTTCTGCAGTCCCACGGGATTTCCACGTTGTTTTCCGTTCGTATTTATAAGGAATATGGTCAGGATGCCATTGCCTGGATCACCCAGGACCCTTATCGCCTGGCGTCTGATTTTTTCGGCATTGGTTTTTTTACTGCGGATAAGGTGGCCTTAAGCATTGGCCTTGGAACGGACAGTCCCCCAAGAATCACCGCCGGTATCCGTCACGTACTCTCCGCAGCCAGAGAGTTCGGGCACTGTTATCTTACGTTTCCCCAGATTAAGGAACAGGTAAAAGAGTTGCTAGAGCTTGATCTGTCACAGCAGCTTGAAACCCTTCTGGCAGGGATGGAAGCCCAGCGGCTTCTGATGCGCAGGGATCTGCTTGATGGCAACGGGCAGCCTGTGGCCTGTTACTATGCCCGGTCTCTTTATTTTGACGAGGCGTATGTGGCAAAGCGTCTTTCAGATCCAGGGGCTGGGCGGACCTTTGACCAGGCCCGGATCGACCGGTGGGTGACGCTGTACTGTCAACGCTGTCAGATGCAGCTTTCGGTTGAGCAGACCGCAGCGGTCAAGGGGGTGGTACAGCAGCAGTTTTCCGTTTTCACCGGTGGGCCCGGATGCGGTAAGACCACTGCCACACGGGTGATGGTCCGCCTGCTGGAGGCCATGGGTCTGAAGGTGATGCTGGCCGCGCCCACGGGCCGGGCTGCCCACCGTATGAGCGAGGTGATAGGAAAACCGGCAAAAACCATTCACCGGCTTTTGGGCTGGAAAGCCGGGGGATTTAAACGAAATGAAAGCTCCCCTATAAAGACAGACTTTCTGGTGGTGGACGAGTGCTCCATGCTGGATATCAATCTGACCGCCTCCTTGCTCAAAGCCGTGCCAAAGCTGAGTCAGGTGGTATTTATCGGCGACTGCGACCAGTTGCCTTCGGTGGGGGCGGGAAATGTGCTTAAGGATATTATTGCTTCACAGGCAGTGCCCTGTTTCCGGCTTACCCAGGTGTTTCGCCAGGCCCAGTCTTCGATGATTATTAAATTTGCACACCAAATTAACAGGGGCCGGATGCCATGGATAAAAAGCCCATTTAAGTATCCCTCCATATGGCAGGACGGCACCGATTGCCTGTTCATTGATTCCGATGAAGCCACCAAAGAACAGATTGCCTTTGTCAGCAGGGTTAAACGTTTGTATATGAATGATGTTGATCCGGAAACATCAAACAGCGGTGGCGTTCAAGAGGGTTTGGCCCCGGGTGATGCCCGGGACAATGATCATGGCGATTTGTATGAATTCAGGGTTGCCGAGTCGTGTTCACCCTGGGAGACTGAAATTGCCATACCTAAGAAGTTTGCCCATGTGGATTTGGTCCGTCTGGCAGGCACTGAAAATCGCGTTGAAGAGCTTATGGAAGTGGTGGGAAAGGTCCACCCATGGTCCTCTTTGCATTATGGTCTTTCTGCTTTGGATGCGGTGAAAAAATTATATCTGGAGTGGATTCCCAAATACCTGGGAAAAAATACGGAAATCCAGATCCTTTCCCCCATGACCCGGGGCAGTCTCGGCACCCTTTCTCTAAATCGTGAAATCCAGGATATCCATAATCCCATGGGAGCGGGTAAGGCCCAACTCACCGTGGGCCGGCGGGTATTCAGAACCGGGGATCGGGTGATCCATAGAAAGAACAACTATGATTTGGGGGTATTTAACGGAGACATCGGCATCATTGACCGGATCAACACCATGGATATTAGCTGTACGGTCCGGTTTCTACCGGATAACCGGCTGGTGGACTACCAGCAGACAGATATCATGGAACTTGACCTGGCTTATGCCATTACCATCCATAAATCCCAGGGAAGTGAATTTGAAGTGGTCATCATTCCGGTATTGACCCAGCATTTTAAAATGCTCTTCCGCAATTTGATTTACACGGGAATCACCCGTGCCAGAAAACTGGCTGTGTTTGTAGGGACCCGAAGAGCTTTAGGCATGGCCGTAGGAAACCAGGATATCAGCCGCCGCCAGACCGCGCTTCAGGCGTTGCTCTCAAAAGAGGTAAACGTATAGCCGATGCGGCTTGTTTTTATTGAAGTTCTTCATTTATTTTGTTCTTAAGTTTTCCCGCACATTTGAACGTGACAACCCGTCTTTTTTCAAGGATCATGGCATCTCCTGTGGCCGGGTTCCTTCCTTTTCTCGGTGATTTTTCGATTACCTGGAATTTTCCGAATCCGGAAACCATAATATCTTCACCCGAAGCCAGGGTAGATTTCATGATTTCAATCAGGGTTTCAAGTACTTCTTTGGACTGAGATGGGTTTTGGTCAAATATATTTGAAATTTTTTCGATGAGTGTGGATTTGGTACAAGTCAAAATTTCAGCCTTTTCTTTAGTTTAGATTGGATGGACTTGGATTATATTAATCGGTTTTCCAAAAGAGTCAAGCAATTAGATGGAGGCCTGACTCTAATATTTTTCAAAATCATCATCCAGTGAATCCTCCCCCATGTCCAGCACAACGCCCTGGATTTGGCCCAGAGTCTCCGGTCTGTTGGTAATGACCTTCGTAGTTGAATCACGCTTCTCACGGCTGTCAGTTGTTCGGTCTTTTTTAGATATGGGGTTTTCCTGTTGCGGGTTCTGCTCCCGGATTTTCATTTTTTCAATCCTGAAGTGGGAGATTGCCTGTTGGAGTTGTCCTGCCTGGGCCGATAGCTCTTCGGCGGTTGAGGACATCTCTTCAGCAGAACTGGCGTTCTGCTGGATAATTTGATCCAGTTGCTGCAGGGCCAGGTTTATCTGGTCTGCACCTGTGTTTTGTTCCGCAGAAGCCGCATTGATCTCCTGAACCAGCTCTGATGTCTTGCGGATATCCGGAACGATTTTGTTGAGCATTTTACCGGCATTTTCAGCGATTTCAACACTGGACGTTGACAAATTGCTGATTTCACTGGCTGCAGCCTGGCTGCGTTCGGCAAGCTTTCTGACCGCATCTGCCACCACGGCAAACCCCTTGCCGTGCTCCCCGGCCCGGGCTGCCTCAATGGCGGCATTTAAGGCCAGCATGTTGGTCTGTCTTGCAATCTCTTCGATAATTAAAATTTTGTCTGCAATTTTCCTCATGGCCACAACGGTTTGGGCCACAGCCCGGCCTCCCTGTTCGGCATCTTCAGTTGCCTGAACAGCTAACCGTTCAGTCTGCTGGGCATTATCTGCGTTCTGTTTGATATTGCCGGACATTTCCTCCATGGCCGCCGAAGCCTGTTCCGCAGAGGAAGCCTGTTCCGTAGCGCCCTGGGACATCTGTTGTGCCGTGGCGCTGAGCTCTTCGCTGCCAGCAGCAACATTGCTTACGGCATGCTGGACCTCATCGACAATCTCCGTAAGCGATGTTACCATATGCTTCATGGCCTTTTGAAGATCTCCAATCTCATCCTCACTGCTGGATTCAATATTTACGTTCAGGTTACCCTGGGCAAGCTTGTTGGCCGCATCAACACCCTGGGAAAGGGGCAGCTCAATGTATTTTTTGGTCATGAATCGAACCCAGAAGAAGGCCCCGAGTATGAGTATGGCAATGGTTGCAGTCGTAAAAAGGATTTGGTCCCGGACCATATTATGGAGTTGTTTTCTTTTCTCCACTATTTTATTTTGCACCCCGTCAGTATATACGCCTGTGACAACAATCCAGTCCCAGGGTTTGAAGTATTTGAAATATCCGATTTTCGGTTCATTTTTTTCAGATCCTAATTTGGGCCAGGTATAATTTATGTGGCCCTGACCGTCAGACTTGACCATCTCAATAATTTCCCTGAATACAAATCTTCCGGAGGCGTCTTTTTTGTCCATAAAATTTTTGCCAATAGTTTCCTGATTTAAATGGGCTATAATATTGGCTTGGGTATCCATGATGTAAAAATAGGCATTGTCCCCATAGTTCATATCAGAGACACTGTTTATGGCTACTTGTTGTGCGTCTTTTTCAGCTTTGTCAACGTATATGCCTGTACCGATGATCCAGTCCCACGGTTTGAAGTAACGGACATAGGAGAGTTTTTTCAGCCATTTTTTGCTGTCATTAGGGGAGGGCCAAATATAGCCGACATATCCTTCTCCCGTTTCCTTGCATAGACGGGCCATCTCCACAAACATGGGGATATCGGTTCCTTCGGCCATAATGATTTTCCCGTTTTTGGTATACCGGGAAATATCTTTTCCATTCAACGACGGTACCGTAGGATGCTGAACCATTTTGGGGTATGTGTCATTGATCCAGAAATAGTTATTGTTCTCATAGCGCAACGCTTCAATTTGGGCCCCAATTTTTTTTTGGACGGTTTCCATTTTTTGATCTTCCATGCCGTCAATATGGGCGGACGGTTCCATGGCTTGTGTATACGCCCTGTTGATCATGGAATAAGGGAGGTCCACAAGATTTTTTAATTCTGCACCATATCTCTTTTTTATATCTTCAATCCTAACAGCCTGGCTGTGAACCTTTACGACCATGGTATAGACCGTGTCCACTAAGTCTATGAGTTTTTGTCTGCCTTCATCCATCAGCTCGTTTTCAAAGGCAGCAATATTTTCACGGGCCTGGTGGATTGTGCTGTAAAGAGAGTAGCTCCCCACGATGCTTATTGAAATGATAATTGTCAGGATAACGATTACGATAATTTTTGTTTTGATTTTTAAGTTTTTAAAACGCATCCCATCCCCCCTTTGCTACAGATTGCATCGGCAGTTAACTATATCACTATGGTAATATCTTTACGAGGCTTGCGTTGTCAACATCAATCCCTTCATTTGCTTGGATTCAAGATATGGTGGCGCTTGTTGAATCCATAACCGAATATTCAAAGAAAATCTCATCGCTTCGGATTTAGGCGAAAAAATAGGCGATCTGGATGATAATATTGAACTTTTTTGACACAAAATTTTGATTGGCGTATATTTTAAAAAAATAGCGATGAATTCAGATAAGGAGTATGCATGGTTTCCAAAAATCAAGATAAGGACGGCAACCTGGTGATGAAAATTGAAGGGTCTTTATCTGCGTATGACGTGGGAGAGCTCAAAAATCGTTTGTTGACGGGGCTGACAAATTATCAAGGGATTGTTTTTGATATTAATGGCGTAACCGACTGTGATACTCTGGGGGTTCAGCTCCTTTTATCGGCCAAAAAAACAGCTGACAAGTTAAATAAAACATTTCATATCACAGGTTACTCCCAGTCGATTCAGGATGCGGTAACCGGGGTGGGACTGAAAGCGGAAGATTTCCTCTGTTTCTCGAAGGAGGCTTAAGGAATGGCAAGGGTCATTATGACGGTGGATGATTCAACCAGCATAAGAGAGATGCTCAATTTTACATTAAACCAGGCTGGTTATGAAGTCGTTGAAGCTGTGGATGGGCAGGAGGCGACCGATAAACTTGCCGGTCTCCACATTGATATGCTGTTGACCGATTTGAATATGCCCAACAAGAATGGCCTAGAGCTGATTGAATGGGTTCGGTCCATGCCAAAATTTAAGTTTATTCCCATTATTATGCTGACAACCGAGTCCGATACGGAGATGAAACAAAAAGGCAAAGCTGCCGGAGCCACGGGGTGGATTGTGAAACCGTTTAAACCCGAGCAACTGATTGCCGTAGTAAAGAAAGTTCTTCGTTAATCCAATCGTGCCAAGGGACTCGGAAAAGGAGAATTCTTGGCTTGAACATGTATATTAGAGGACATATCCCATGAATGAATCCAACAGATTCATTGCAGAGTTCTACAACGAAGCCGAAGAACTTCTCTCTGGTGTTGAAGACGCGGTTTTGGATATTGAAGAAAATCCCGGGGACCAGGAAGCGGTAAACCGGCTCTTTCGCGCCATGCATACCATCAAGGGATCCGGGTCCATGTTCGGATTCGATGCCATTTCCGAGTTTGCACATCATGTTGAAACAGCACTGGATAAAGTTCGAAACGGAACGCTTCCTGTGAGCAAGACGCTTATCGATTTGATCCTGGTGTCACGGGATCGCATCACGGCCATGCTTGCCGAAGCCAACGGTGCAGGTCCACCGGTAGATCCCCGGGAAGGGGAGCAAATCATTGCCTCCCTTAAGGGTCTGCTTCATTCCGATGTCGCGGAAGCACCCGTTGACGAATTCCCAAAAGATGAGCCGGAAAAAGCCTGTGTGCCGGATGCACCTGCACCTCAGAACGAAGCGGTGTATCGTATCCGGATTTCACCTGATCCGGATATCTTTGCCATGGGCATGGATCCGGTCATGCTCCTCTATGATCTTGCAGATATGGGGGAGTGCTGTGTCATGGTCCATACTGAAAAAGTACCGGATCTGGAAAATATTTCCCCGGAATCATGCTATCTTTTCTGGGACATCCTTTTAACCACGACCAAGAGCGTCAATGCAGTCAAAGATGTTTTCATATTTGTGGAGGATACTTGCGAAATCGTCATTGAAACCGTTGAAGAAAAGGCAGCTGCATTGGAGGCGTCGACGGTGCCCAGGTCGGGGGACATTCTTGCCGAGTGTGGTGATACCCACAAAAAAGTCATAGACCAGGAATCCGATACACTTTTCAAGGAAAGGCTCAAGCCTGCACAAAAAGAGCAAAAGGTTGTTACCCAAACGCATAAATCCGCTGTCGCATCAACTATGCGTGTTCCATCAGACAGGCTTGACAAGCTGATCAACCTGGTGGGCGAACTGGTTATTACCCAGGCCCGACTGACCCAGGTGGCCTCAAACATCGATAATACAGACTTAGGCGAGTCCGTGGAGGAGATTGAGCGCCTGACCGGTGAACTTCGCGACAGTGTACTCAATATCAGGATGATGCCTATCGGCATAACATTCAACAAATTTCGGCGACTGGTGAGGGATTTGTCCTCCCAGCTCAACAAAGAGATTGAGCTTATTACCAAGGGTGCGGAAACAGAACTTGATAAAACCGTTCTGGAACGTCTTGATGATCCCCTGGTGCATCTGATCCGCAACAGTATTGATCATGGTGTGGAACCCCCTGATGTTAGAGAGCGGACCGGAAAACCTAAAAAAGGGACCATTATCCTGTCCGCCGGTCACAGGGGAACCAATGTCGTCATTACCATCCAGGATGATGGTAAGGGGCTCGATATAGAGACCATCCGGAAAAAAGCTGTGGAAACCGGGGTGATTCCTGAAAATGCAGAAATACCCGATAAAAAAATATTTACCCAGATTCTTGCCCCCGGATTTTCAACCACCAGTGAAGTGACAAGTGTATCCGGCCGGGGTGTGGGTCTGGATGTGGTAAAAAGAACCATTGAATCCCTAAGGGGGCGCATTGACATTGACAGCGTACCTGGTGAAGGGACCAAAATTACGCTTATTCTTCCTTTAACCCTTGCTATTATCAATGGTCTGCTTGTAAACATCGAAGATGATTTTTTTGTACTGCCTTTGATGTCCGTTGAAGAATGTGTTGAGATTAAAAGCAAGGAAATCGAAACGATCAACGGCAGGAACATTCTAAATGTTCGCGGGAATATGGTGCCCTATATCCGGCTTCGGGACCGTTTTCACATAGCGGGGCGTCGTCCGGAGGTGGAACATATCGTTATTACGAATGTCAATGACAGTCGTATCGGTTTTGTTGTGGACCATGTGATCGGGGGACATCAGACAGTGATAAAACCTTTGGGTCCGGCTTTCAGATATAATAAGGAGATATCCGGAGCTACCATCTTAGGGGATGGCACCGTAGCCTTGATTTTAGACACCAATGTTCTTCTGGAAAGCGCATGACAGATTACTCATATAGGAGGGAGGTCAATGAGTGTACAGGGCATCACCCAAACAAGCCAATACCTGACATTTAAACTGGACAATGAAATTTATGCCATGGACATCACAACGGTCCGTGAGGTACTTGATATTACTCAAATCACCAAAGTGCCCCAGATGCCGGACTTCATGTGTGGAGTTATCAATCTGAGGGGGAGCGTCGTGCCGGTTGTGGATCTCAGACTTAAATTCGGTCTGGAAAAGGCAGCGTCCGTAAGGGAAGCATGCATTGTTATTATTGAGATCGTTCTTGATGACGAAGAGACCGTCCTTGGTATTTTGGTGGATTCGGTTCAGGAAGTCATAACCCTTGAACCCGAACAGATTGATCCCCCACCAAGGATCGGTATCCGTCTTAAGACTCAATTTATAAAAGGTATGGGGAAAAAAGATAAAGAATTTATTATCATTCTTGAAACGGTCAAAGTTTTTTCTGCCGAGGAGCTTGCCGTTGTCCAGACGACTGATGATATCCTTATGCCTGAAACACCCGGGGGGACAAATGTTGAGAATGAAAACGATGATTAGACGCAATGGCTTGTTGTGGGCACCCCGGGGGCGTGGATTATGAATTTTCAGACCCTGCCTTCTCTTGACATGACGGATTTCAGAAAGTTAGGCGACTATATCCATGCTGAATTTGGCATCAAGATGCCTGCTGCCAAGCGGGGTATGGTTGAATCCCGTTTGCGTAAACGCTTAATTGCCCTGAATATACCTTCTTATGACGAATATTGTGCTTACCTGTTCAGTCCCCGGGGACAAAAAGATGAACTTTCTTTTTTTATTAATCAGATCACAACCAATAAAACCGATTTTTTCAGGGAAGGTACACAATTTGTTTTTCTTGAGAAAAAGGTATTGCCTGAACTGCTTTCTTCCGTGCCTACAGGCGGCACCAAAAAACTATCTGTATGGAGTGCTGCCTGTTCCCGGGGGCATGAGCCCTATACCCTGGCCATGGTATTGTCTGAATATGCGGCACAACATAAAAATTTAGACTTCAGTATTCTTGGTACTGACATTTCCACAGGGGTTTTGAAAGTTGCACAAAAAGCGGTGTACGCCCACGAGGAGATTGAACCGGTACCCATGATGCTGAGAAAAAAATATCTTTTGCGAAGCAAGGACCGGAGTAAAAATATGGTCCGGATTGTGCCGCAACTTCGTTCCAAGGTCAGGTTGCTTCGGTTGAATCTGATGAATAAACATTATACCGCCATTGAGCAGATGGATATTATTTTCTGCAGAAATGTAATGATTTATTTTGAAAGGGAAACCCAGAATCAGATTATGTATAAGCTGTTAAATCATTTAAAGCTCGGGGGATATCTTTTCATGGGGCATTCAGAAGTTATCCAGTATGCGCAATTTCCTTTAAAATCAATTCAATCGACGATCTATCAAAAAGTGGGTAATGCTAAAGAGTGATAAAAGAAGAAGGTGAGAATGGGAAAAAAAATTAGGGTGCTGGTCGTGGATGATTCCGCGCTGGTTCGAAGCGCTCTGTCGGAGGTACTCACCTCTGATCCGGAAATTGAGATCATGGCAATGGCCCGGGATCCAATTGCTGCAGCCTTAAAGATCCGCAATGAAGTTCCGGATGTCATTATTTTGGATGTTGAAATGCCACGCATGAACGGGATTACCTTTTTGAAAAAAATTATGTCCCAGCATCCCATTCCTGTTATCATTTGTTCGACCCTTGCTGTCCAGGGGGGACAGATCGCATTATCCGCGTTGGAAAGTGGGGCTGTGGAGGTGATGGAAAAACCCAGCCTGGGCACAAGAATTTTTTTTGAAGAATCGAAAATCAGAATCTGTGACACGGTCAAGGCAGCGGCCATGGTCAAAATTAAGATGTGCAAATATGTGAAACCCATAAAAGTTTCTCCAAAATTGACCGCAGATGCCATTTTACCTGGCCCGTCTATCAAGGCCATGGATAAAACCACGGAAACCGTCATTGCCGTGGGTGCTTCAACCGGTGGAACAGAAGCGTTAAGGGTCCTTTTTGAAAGTTTGCCCCGGGATTCGCCGGGTATGGTTGTGGTCCAGCATATGCCTGCCAATTTTACCAAGGCCTTTGCCGATCGTCTGGATGAAACCTGCCTGGTGTCTGTCAGGGAGGCGAAAAATAACGACACTGTTTTACGGGGCCAGGTGCTTATCGCCCCCGGCAATTATCACATGTTGCTCAAAAGAAGCGCAACCAGGTATTATGTTGAGATCCGGGAAGGCCCGCTGGTCTCCCGTCACCGTCCCTCTGTGGATGTTCTTTTTCGTTCTACTGCCCGATATGCCGGAAGAAACGCTCTGGGCGTCATCTTGACCGGGATGGGTGATGACGGGGCTAAAGGGATGTTGGAAATGAAACAGGCGGGGGCCTATAATATTGCCCAGGATAAGGCCTCCTGTGTGGTCTTTGGTATGCCCAGGGAAGCCATAAAACTGGATGCCGTACACAGCATTCTTCCACTGGATAAAATTGCAGACGCCTTACTTAAAAAGTGTCGGTCCCTTTAAACAGATGCTAAATCGGGTTTCCATTGGCATTGGAGAATATTTTGTCACCAGCCAGGATGTCGTCATCCATACCGTACTCGGTTCATGTGTCGCGGTGTGTCTGTATGATCCGGAGAAAAAAATCGGCGGCATGAACCACATCCTCATGCCGTCCAATCCGGATATTAATAAGTACGATGCCTCTGCCCGCTACGGCATCAATGCCATGGAGTTGTTGATCAATGCCATTATGCGGTTGGGCGGAAACCGTAAAAAAATAGTTGCCAAGACCTTTGGCGGGGCGAATCTGTTGATGGGGGTCTCCCAGGAAACTGCTGTGGGGACAAGGAATGTAGAATTTGTGGTTAATTTTCTTCGGGCGGAAAAAATTAAGATTCTGGCTCGTGATTTTGGCGGTCATGATTCACGTAAAATTTTTTTTCATATTGGCACGGGTGAAGTTTTTTTAAAGCGGGTGCCATCCATGAAATCTCTGGTGGTCGCAGAGCAGATAAAACGGAATCGGATTAAGGAACAGCTGGCTAAGCCGGGGGATATCACGCTTTTTGAATAGCGGGTGATGTTGCCGGCAATATCTGCATACTCGGTTCAGGATGGATTCAGATGAGGGGTCCATTTTTTTAGTGTTGCCAAAAGATCTTCCATCATGAAAGGTTTGGTTAAAAAATCATCCATACCTGCGTCCCGGCATTTGTCCTGGTCATCCGTCATGGCATGGGCGGTGATGGCAATGATTGGGGTATGGATGCCAAGGCTCTCTTCATATTTCCTGATCTCCCGGGTAGCCTGGTACCCGTCCATTTTCGGCATCTGGCAATCCATGAGGACGATGTCCGGTTTTAAAGAAATGAACTTATCCCTGGCATCAATACCCGTAGCTGCTATACTCACCTTGCATCCAAAGGTTTCAAGCATGGCTGAAAAAACATCCTGGTTGGTGATATTGTCTTCGGCCACCAGCACATGAAGATTAATCTTATCCGTTTTTTGCGGCCGGGTCGCATGGTCGGCCAAAGAGACTTCCTTAACGCGTTGTTCTGCTTTTTTCAAAGGAAGAACAAGGGAAAATGTGCTTCCCTGGCCCGGTTTGCTGGTGCAACTGATGGTGCCTCCCATAAGTGATACCAAGTCCGATGAAATGGCAAGGCCAAGTCCGGTGCCTCCGTATTTGCGCGTAAAAGAGGCGTCAGCCTGGGAAAAGGGTGTAAATAAATATTTTTGTTTTTCAGGTGCGATGCCGATACCGGTGTCTTTGATGCAGAGGCTTAAATCAACCCGGGATAGATGGTCGCCAAAATCTTGAAATTCATTCTCCTTTAGCGGGGATGTCGAGACCGTGAGGGTTACGCCGCCTTTTTCTGTAAATTTTATGGCATTGCCCACAAGATTGATCAATATCTGCCGGATCCTTGTGGGATCTCCGACCAAAAAAAGGTGTGTGCCCTTCTGAATATCAACGTTTAGATATAGGTTTTTATCTTTGGCGACAAACATCAGAAGTGTTTCAATGTCCGTTAACAGGTTGTTGAGATTAAAAGCAATGGATTCAATTTCAAGCTTGCCGGCTTCGATTTTGGAGAAATCTAAAATGTCGTTGATGATTGAAAGCAGGGTCTGGGCTGATTTCTGAATATTGATTGCAAATCTTTCCTGTTCACCGGAAAGTTTGGACGAAAGCAGAATTTCCGTCATACCGAGAATACCGTTCATGGGCGTTCTGATTTCATGGCTCATGTTGGCAAGAAACTGGGATTTTACCAGACTGGCTTTTTCTGCTTTTTTTTGGGCCTTTTCCAGGTTCATGACCGTGGATTCAAGTTTTTCCTTGGCCTGGGTCAGGTCCAGAGTTCTTTGTTCGACCCTGGATTCAAGGCTTGCACTGTATGACTTGAGTGCATCGTCCCTGGCCTGGATCTCTTCAATCATCTGGTTAAACTGTTCCACAAGGACACCAAACTCATCATTAGTGCATTTTTTTACCCTGACCTGATAATCTTTTTTCCGGGTCACCTGTCCCATGGAATCAATGACATCAAATAATGGCCGGGTAAAGATGGCCTGCATTTTGGAAGAGAGAATCAGGACCACTGCCAAAGAGATGATGACAATGCCTGCCACAATAAGATAATAAGCAGACAACCTTCTTTTTTGTTGCTGCATATCATCAATCAGATGAATGGCGCCTAAAAAATTGTCTTTAAAATTGACCGGCAGGATCACATGGGCATGGCCGTTTGTAAACCTGCGGAACATTTTCTGGGCAGCAATCATTTCAATGGGGAAGATGCCTGGTTTGCATATCTGTCTGACTTCATGGATCAGCGTGTCAATGGAAATGGCATCCCTTGAGAAATCAGCGTAAATTGCGCCATGGATGTCGTAAATGACTGCGCCGATAATGCCCTGTTTTGCAGACAGCGCCCTGAGATCCTCCAATGCGGCATTCCGGTCATTGAACATCATGGCGACCGAAGCGTTTAACGCTATAAGATCCGACATGGATACAAGTTCATCAACCAGATTGTTTTTGGCATTATAGGTTTCATAGGCCACCATGGAACCGGCCATCATAAAAAGGGCCAGCAATGACGTAAATCCAAGGGTCATGATCAGTTTTATCCTGATGGAAATGACGCTATGGTTTGATTTTTTTGGTGGGCGCATTATTTTTCATCTACGATGACAGCCAGTTTAAGCAGCCTGGAGCTGAATTTGAGCTGGTGTGCCTCGGCCTTTTTAATGTTAACTTCAAAATGGAGATAATCATCTCTGGTGAAGAATTGAATGATTCCGCCGGTCCGGCTGAAATTTTTAACTTCACCAATAGTGAGAACCGGTCTGTCTCCAATACTGTTTAAAATTTGCAGGGTCTGCTCCAAAGGGGTATGCCTGCTGATAAAGACAACCTGACTGTCTGCCAGCATTTTTTTATAATCGTTGCCTTTGGGGTCAGGATACCGGATGGATATGACGCGCCCGGTACTGATTTTTCCGTCAATGGTCTGGAAGCTCTCTTTAAGAAGATCTTCATTGCCGAACACCGATATTTTAAAGGGTTCCATTTCACTGTCAAATGCAGTTTTGGGCCATTGAATAAGTTTGGTGAAATTGTAAACAAAGGCTGCTTTGACCTTATATTCTTCAAGATTTTGTGACTGGAGTGTCCCTATGGCAATACTACATAGCAAAAACTGGCAGATACAGACCGGGATAAATATTTTTATCCCGGTATTTTTTAAACGTTGCATCTGTCTTGTTTTTATTGCCATGGGGAATAGTGCATATCTTTAGAATTTATAGGTCAGTCCGGCATAGGCGCTGCGGGGGACTTCCACAGGATAACTGAATGCTTCCTGGACAAATTCAAGGTGGCTCTCCCGGAGCAGATTCTGCCCGGTCAGGAAAAATTCCAGATCCGGCCGGATCTTCCATCCCAGGCGAAGGTCCAGGGTTGCATAATCGTCAATTTCATAGATGGCAGTATTAGAAAATGCGCAAACTGCGTTTGTTTTGCCCACATATCTAAACCAGGCGTCCAAGGTCAGGTTTTCCGTCAAATCAAACCGACCTCTCAAGGATACCTGATGTTTTGTAAATCCAAAGTCGATTTCATAATCCTGATCATTGTCATAATCATGGTATGTCAGTGAATAAGCCAAGGTCCATTTGATTTGCTTGCTTGTCGCCAGATCCACTGAAATTTCTGTCCCCCAGGAGCGGGTATTTGACATGTTGCTCAGCACAATGTCTTGGATAAGTATTTGGTTCTCGGCGTCAACGTAGGGAGAATTTTGTGGGGTATAAATTCTTAAATTTTGATAATCGTTGAAGAAAAGCGCCAGGTCAATGGAGAGGCTTTGTTGGGGAATAAAGCGGTATCCCGCTTCCCAGGCCCACAGTATTTCGGCTGTTTGATCCTCATTGTTTACGAATCTGCTATACAACGGGCCGTAGGCGGTATCCATTCCGGAGAGGTAGATCACGGCATCGGCCTCGACCCGGGAGGGAATCCGGGTGGCCCGGGAAATGGCGGCCCATAACCTGTGGTGTTCGCTGGGGGCCCACAACAGACTTGTGGATGGCTGAATTTCAAGGCCGGTATAATCATTGTGCTCAAACTTTGAACCAATGGTGAGTTTAATTTTGTCCTCAAGTAAAGATATTTCGTCCTGGATAAAGGTCGAGTACAGAAGCTCAGTTGTACTGACTGGATCCATAAATGCAACCTTTGAGCCTGAATAATCATCAGATGAATGGCGCAGCCTAAGTCCCCAGATGATATCGTTCCCGAATCCCAGCCCGAAGCGGTGCTGAAACTCCACATCAACGTTGTGCCGGTCTTCGTTGAGGATATCCTCGGAACGATGCATGGCATCGTAATACATCTTCGCAGACATTTCCGATGTTCCGGAAAGGATTTTTGTCCATTGGCCCATGATGTTGCCCCCGGACACATCGCTTTTTACCGGAAATTCATCCATGTATGGTGACGTCTGACTGTAAAGATAAAGATCCTGGTGGATATGGCCATCGTAGAGATCCCCCTGGAGGGTGAAATTGTCGGTCAGAGAGAGCTGGCCATCCATGCGGAAGCCGGCCTGATTGATCTGCCAGTCGTCACCTGCATCTTCTCCGGAAAGACGATCAAATTCATCCCTGGCCCTGTGTTTGGCATAAATCCGCCAGAATTTGTCTTTAGCCATGGTACCGCCATATCTTGCTGCCACCATGTTTTTTTCAACTGATCCGGCAGATGCTTGTACAAAACCGCCCTGGGTATCATTGGCCCGCCTGGTGATAATATTGATCACCCCATTGACTGCATTGGATCCCCAGATGGTGGCACCGGGACCGCGGATCACCTCAATACGGTCCACATCCTCAAGAAGCACATCTGTTACTTCCCAATAAACGCCTGAAAAGCTTGGTGTATACACACTGCGCCCATCAACAAGAACTTGAAGACTTGGGGAGAACCGGCTGTTAAATCCCCTGCAGTTTATTGCCCATTTGTTGGCGTCAATGCGTGCCACATTCACGCCGGGAGCCATGCGCAGGGCATCAGGAATACTGGTGACACCGGAACGCCTGATATCCTCCCGGGTGATTACGAAAACCGCGGCCGCACTGTCAGACAGTCGCTGTTTTTTTTTATTCACGGAAGTAACTTTGATCTCCATGAGTTCTTCAATGGAAAATTCAGTCAGATCCTGATCCTGTGCTGCCGGGCCTCTGGTCGGTAAAAAAAATAACAGACACGGAAGAAGCAGCAGCAGAATTATTTTTTTCTGGAAATCGTGTGACACCTGGATCCTTTGTTGGGGATTAGGAAACTTTAACAAAATATACCTGATATTTAATGTTAAATCGCTTTATTGTCAATCAATTCCGGGCGGTTCATCTATGATGACAGCTTTTCAAGAAGGGTTTGGTAAGCGTTGCTCAATTCCACAAACCTGTCGTGGCTGCCGCCAGGATATAGGTGGTTTGTCTCTCTTTTTTTACTTTTGCAAGGTACATGGCTAACCGTGTTCCCCTGGATTTTTATATGCCAGGGTCTCCAGTTTGATCAGGTTGTAAAGTCTTGTTCCAAGACCGATCTCCTGGGCATACGCAAGCTGGTGCTCCCAGTCCACGTGTGGGTAAAGTCCTTTGAACTTGTCCTCCCCCGGGGCCAGGTGGGTGGTCAACACCGAAGATGCAAGGCCCTGGGCCTGGTTGACAAGGTCTGCACTGGCCTGGTCAATGGCTACGGGATCCCGGGATGCCACCACACCGATATCGTTGCAGATGGGGGATTCGGCATAGGGCAGACAGTCACATTTGGGGGAGATATTGGTGATGAAGTTCACAAACAGACATTTGTCAGTTTTATTTTTAAGCACACCGGCGGTATATTCCATCATTTTTTCTAGAAATACGGGGATATCCTGGTTCCAGTTGATGTTGATGGACTGGGTGGGGCAGCGCACAATGCATTCTGCACATCCGATACAAGCCGCTTTATTCATATATGCCTTTTTGTTTTCAATGGTTATGGCCAGCCCCGGGCAGTGCCGGGCACACAAGCCGCAGCCGATGCAGGTTTTTCGTTTGATTTTGGGACTTACATTAGAATGCTGGTCCAGTTTTCCCCGGCGGGATGCACACCCCATTCCCAGATTTTTAAGGGTGCCTCCGAATCCGGCCAGCTCATGTCCCTTGAAATGGGCCAGCGCCACGATAGCGTTGGCATTGATAATTTCAGAGCCGATAAACACTTCCCTGTTGTGTTTGAGATCTACCTGGACCGCTGTCTCGCTTTTTCCGAACAGGCCGTCGGCAATGATCAAGGGGGCGGCATCCATGGATGAATAGGAAAATCCGTTTTCCACAGCGGTTTTGATATGGGACACCGCATCAGACCGGGTTCCCACATAAAGGGTATTGGCATCGGTCAGAAAAGGTGTGGCCTTTGTTTTTCTGATGGCCCGGATAATTTTCCGGATAAGAACAGGTCGGATGTAGGCCGTATTTCCCTGTTCACCGAAATGCACCTTTACGGCGGTCAGATCGTTTTTGTCCAGGACAGCGTGAAGTCCTGCCGTGGTTACCAGGCGCTCCAGCTTGGCGGGCAGGTTTTCCCTTGATGTGGCGGTCATGTCCATGAAAAATACATCAGCACCCATTAAACTTTCCTTTTTGCATTGTTCCGAGTCCCTGTTTTTATAAAATAGAGCATCCGTCATGGAAATTCAATACAGGTAAATGTGTTGACTGCTTTTGGTATCGGTTTTGCTTAAGCTTTCTAAGCGTACTTGTCCCAGTCGGGATTTGACTTGATTGTTCCGGCATGATAAAAAACTTTCACCTATGTAAACGGTAACACTATGTCCATAACACCAGCTATCTCAAAAAAACTTTTTATTTTCCTCTTTTTTTTCATATTTATATTTTATGGAACAGTATATGGCTTGTTTATAAAAGTTCGGGAAATGTCCGATACCTCTGCCCGGATTGTCGGCATCAGCAACCGGATTGCGGTATTGTCCAATGATCTTAAAAACAGCCTTCTTGATATGGACGTAAATATCAAGAAGTTGAAACTGTTGAAAAAAGATGTTTATTTTGACTATTTTGGAACAGCCCGGGGCAATTATCAAAAGGTGCTTGTCGAGATCATTGACCTGGACAGAAGGCGGGGAACACCTGCAGGATACTGGTGTAATATTGACCGGACCTTTGGTGGCTATATTCATGCGGATGTATCCAAGGGACAATCCGTGAATGAGGGTTATACCTGGATTGCTGACGATGTGATGGACCAGTGGATGACCAGCATTGCAGCGGCCAGAAAGGACAATGAAGACAGAATTGAGCAGGCGCTGATCCTGATCAACCGTTTAAGTCGCCAGGTGATGAGAAATTGCATGATCGGGTTCGGTATTTCAATATTGGTGGGCATTATGGGCGTCTGGTTTATTTCCAGGTCCATCATTGTTCCCTTGAATAAATTGAAATCCGGGCTTAAACGGGTTTCTGATGATAATTACACCTATGAGATGGATATTGCCTCCAAAGACGAATTCGGGGAACTGGCTGCTGCGTTCAATGATATGAACCGTCAGCTTAAAGCAGATGACGAGATCCGTTCTGATTTCATTGCCACCTTAAGCCATGAAATCAGAAGCCCCTTGTCTTCCATCCGTGAATCTGTGAATATGCTGACCGAAGAGGTTCTTGGGCCGGTAAACGATAAACAGAAAAAATTTTTAACCATTGCCGCTAATGAAATTGCCAGGATTACAAGCCTTTTAAACCACCTGCTGGATACGTCCATTCTGGTTTCCGGGATTAATAAAAGACAGGTTGCGCCCTTTGATCCCAACCAACTTGTGCAATCGGCTATTTTGAGTATTACGCCCGGGGCCAAGGCCCGGGGGATACGTACGGAATTTAAGCCCCTTGAACAGGCGCCCATGGTTAAAGGCAATGACAAGGAAATAATGCAGGTGATAATAAATATTTTGGATAATGCGCTTAAATTTTCACCGAACAACAGCCGGGTGGATGTCCGTTTGACCCGGGGGCCTGGAAAACATTTTCTGACATGCAATATCAGTGATGAAGGACCGGGTATTCCCGAAGATAAACAAAGTTTGATTTTTAAAAAATATTACCGGGCCAGGGAGGTACGCAAGCACATGGACGGGGTAGGACTGGGTTTGAATATTGCCCGGCGGATCGTCCAGGAAAATGGCGGAGAAATTTTTGTGGAGAATAAACCGGATAAAGGGTGTACTTTTTCCTTTACGTTGCCGGTAGTTTAATAGATCAATTTTAAGGAATTTTATGCGGTTTTCATGGATATATGATGGCTTGAATTTGCCCATGGGAGGGGAATTCAAGCGTTTTGTTCTTTTTTTCAGAGTCCTGGTTTTTATCGGGTGTACAGGGGGAATTGTCAACGGGTGTACAGGGGGAATTGTCAACGGGTGTACCATAATACCTGTCTGCAATATCGTCTGCCGGGATGCCATGGTAAAACAGGGCCAGGAGGCATATTTAAATGAAGAGTATGCCCTTGCCCGTCAGATTTTTTCACAGCTTGCTTTAAGGAAGGATGATGTACAGCTTCAGGCGGTCGGCCTTTATGGAAATGCTTGTCTTGACATGATTCTTGCAGAAAATGCCCCGGCCTTTAGAACGGCTGTGGAGCAGCTTCTACGGTTACCGTCACAATTGCCTTACCGGAGTTTAACAGACCCAAGCCAGGAGCCCGACGACGGCGAAACCCGGTGCAATACATGGTGCAGAATACCCCCCGAGATGATAGAGAAAGCCCTGGACCACGGCATGATTTTACTTGAATCCGAACGGTCGGGTATGCTGGAAAATCTTAATGTCCTTTATTCCAGAGAGCAAGTCTATAAAAAAGAGCGTCTTAGCATGCAGAAAAAGATTGATTCTACAGGACTTAAAATAACTGTCTTGGAAAAACAAAACCGGCACCAGGAGGCTCGGATTAGAGATCTTTTGCACCAGATAAACGTGCTTGAGAAAATTGATAAGGAACGGCAGGAACAAAGGGAAAATCAATGACGGCGGCACATAAAATACTCATTGTTGATGATGACCCCAGTATTCTAGAGGTTTTGGACGCAAGGCTGTCCGCATCCAACTTTAAGGTGTTGAAGGCAAAGGATGCGGCAGGGGCCGAACAAATACTTAGGGAGCACAAAGGCATAGATCTGTTGGTGTCGGATATAAAAATGCCGGGAAAAAGCGGAATTGAGTTGTTTACCGATATCCGTAAGTTCCTGCCGAATCTGCCTGTGATTTTTTTGACTGCTTACGGCACCATACCGGATGCTGTGGATGCTATGAAGCTGGGCGCAGCCGATTATATTTCCAAGCCTTTTGACGGCCTGGAGCTGATTAAGAAAATCAATACCATGATGGCCCTTCGCGGTACAGGTGTCGGCGCAGGACCTATGCCCCTGGTTGAATCCGGGTTTTACTGGGGAAAATCCGCTGCCATGAAGCATCTTTATACCATGGTGAAAAAGGTGGCTGTCACCCAGGTTAACGTGCTCATTCTCGGGGAAAGCGGGGTGGGCAAGGAATGTATTGCCGGATGTATCCATAGAAACAGTCCCAGACAAACACAGCCCTACATGGTTGTGGACTGTGGCTCGACGCCCGCAGGCATCCTTGAAAGTGAATTGTTCGGCCATCTGAAAGGCTCGTTTACCCATGCAGTAAAGGATAAGATCGGGCTTATGCAGGCTGCGGACTCCGGTACGCTTTTCCTGGATGAGATCGGCAATATTTCCCATGATATGCAGTGCCGTCTGTTAAGATTCCTGGAGGATAAAAAAATTCGCCAGGTGGGCGCGGTAAAAGAGATCTCTGTGGACTGCCGGGTGATTGCAGCAACCAACGCTGATCTTTCCCAGGCCATTGAAGAGGGAAACTTCCGCCAGGACCTGTACTACCGGCTCAAAGGAATCACCCTGACAATTCCGCCTTTGCGGGAGCGAAAAGAAGATATTTATCCCTTGGCCAGTTTTTTTGCTGACCGCTATGCCCAGACACAAGGTATTGAGCGTTTGCGTATTTCCGATGCCGCTATCAAAGTGTTGGAAGAACATTCCTGGCCGGGCAATATCCGGGAATTGAAAAATACCATTGAGGCAGGGGCTGTTTTGTGCCAAAATCAGACTATTGAACCATGGGACCTTCAGATTGAAACCATCCGGGAAAATGCGGTGATGACCTCTGACCTGCTCGATTCCCAGGCGTTTTCCATTGAACAGAGTGAAAAGGATACCATCATAAGAGCCCTGAAAAAGTCAAGGGGCGTTCAAAAAGATGCGGCTGATCTTCTGGGCATCAGCAAACGAGCCATCCATTACAAGGTCAGAAAGTACGACATTGACCCCACAGCATATAAATAAAATATAAAGGCGGCATGGTTACCAAATATTCTTCTTTGCAACAATGGGTTTCAAGGCAGTTGTTGATGCCGGGCGCAGTTTTCGTAACTTTCAATAAATTTTTGGTAACCGGATAGCTGCTTTGGCGTGGGGATTTAGCCTGTTTCTGTTCCTCTTAACAAGGGAACGGGCTGGCACACAAGCTGCTTTACATCTCGATTAAAGCACAATTAAATTCGAAAATATGAAAATAGAAATCATGTGTTTTGCAAAGAAAAGTCTGAAAAAGGAGGCGATTGATCAGTGAAAATGGAACAGGACGACAATATGTATTTCAGTGCGGAGTTTCAACTGGATAACCCGGGGATTTTCTATCAGTTCAAATTAAGAAAAAATGAATCAGAGCAATTTTTTGCCTTGGTAACAAAGGAATCAAGGGCGTTGAAGAGCCTTAAAAGCGGAGATCTTGTTCCCATGATTTTCCATTACCAGGACAAGACCATTCCAGCAGTTCGTAAACCTACCCGCATCAAATATATTCTCGACGGTACGCCAATCGGATTTAAAGATCATTTTATGATCGGCCTGGACATTGAAAAGGTTGGAGAGTAATTGATTTTTGTTGATATCCATTCGCAGCTTTTCCAGTTTGTTCACCCAGAGTAAGACAGTGTCGGCAGATTGAAAAAGCGTAAAGAAAGGGCTGTAGGCGGCATCTCTACAACCAGATAATTCCATCCCGGCATGACAGGGCCTGAAATGGCTGTAACGGCGGCGCCGGTGAAAAGGATCGCATGCCATTTTTCGGGCAACGGCAGTCTCTTAATTATGTAGCCTCCCTTAATGCAAAACCTCTGGACAGACACGAATAAAATATCTGCCTGGTGCGATTTTCCACCATCTTTGTTGACGTGACTATACGCCAATGATATGGGAGGGACAACTATTTTGTTTAAGTTTAATTAGTTGGTTGAAACAATGACATGTATTGCGAAACTTAATAACAGTTTTAATACGCTTGAGCGTATTTACGCCCTGTTTGACAGGGCTATGGCTGCGTTCCCCGTTGCCTGCGCAAAACAGTGTGCAGACTGCTGTACCTGTAATGTTACCGCCACAGGTCTTGAAATTGCCTATATCCAAAACCGGCTGGATAGCAACGCGCTGGATGATATCCGTGTCCGGCTGAACCGTGCCGGGCAACCCCGACGGTTTCGGCCTTTTCAGACCACCAATGAATTTGCCCTGGCCTGCATGGAGGGCCGTGATGCAGATGAGGAGGAGAATGATCCGTCCTGGGGAACCTGCCCTTTGCTTGAAAATGGGATTTGCACCATCTATCCTGTCCGGCCCCTGGGCTGTCGGGTGATGATCTCCACTACCCCTTGCGGTCAGACAGGTCAGGCTGATATGCCTTTTTTTGCATTAACCATAACAACGGTTTTTATGCAGTTTGTGGAACACCTGGATGCAGGTGGCATATACGGCAGTTTTCTTGATCTGCTGGAACATGCAGAAAAAAATGTCTTGGATTCTAAAGGATCTCCAGGAAAAGTCAAAATCTGCGGAACGACCCGGAATTTAAAGATCCCTGCGCTTATGATTCCGCCTGAACATCTTGCCCGGACCCAAGGTCTTGTACAGAATCTGAGGGCAATCATTCGAGAAAATGACAGCGCCTCAACTTGACGTCGCCCTTCAGAATGGGTTAAATGCATGCCTGCATTTAAAATATACAGCAGCAACTTAATTATATAATAAGGAACAACCATGACGAAAAACGTGGTAGAAAGAATTGACGATCTGGTAAAAATAAAGACCATTCTGATCAGCGTATCCGATAAAAGCGGGCTTGGGACATTTATTCCCGGTCTGCTTGAAATCAATCCGGATATCATCATTTTATCCACCGGCGGAACCTATTCCAGAATAAAAGAGATTCTCGGACCTTATTCAGACCGCAACCTTAAACAGGTCTCTGATTATACCGGCCAGGCCGAAACCCAGGGAGGGCTGGTTAAGACACTTGATTTTAAAATTTATTTGGGCCTTTTGACTGAAACATATAATTCTGACCACCAGGATGATTTGAGAAGAACCCATGCTCTGCCCATTGATATGGTTGTGGTCAATCTCTATCCATTTGTCCAGACCATTGCCAGGGAAAATGTCTCCGTTGAAAATGCCCGGGGCAATATTGATATTGGCGGGCCGACCATGATCCGGGCCGCTGCTAAAAATTTCATCCGGGTCGCTTCGGTGGTGGATCCCAAATCCTATGAGGGTATTTTGGCAGCCCTTAAAACAAAGGACGGGGCTTTGGGGCTAAAAGAGCGGTATTCACTTGCATCAAAGGCCTTTGAGCATACCGCCCAGTACGATCGGGCCATAGCTGATTATCTGGCCGGGCTTTCAAAAAAAGACGTCGAATCGTGTTATAAAACAGGGGAGTAGATATGAGCACAGATCTTAAAAAGATGTACAAAACCATAATGGATGACCATTTTACGCCGGCCATGGAAATTTCTTTTGTGAATGGCGATAGCCGGCAGACCCTGTTTTATGAAAAGGTTTCCTGGATTATTGACGGGGTGCAAAAGGGCCTTCGTTACGGGGAAAACCCCGGCCAGGAAGCCGCATTATACCGGCTGGTTAATGGAAATCTGGCCCTTGGGGATGCCAAAACCATCGTGCCGGGCAAATATCTTGTGTCTGATATTGAACTGCTGCAGTCCGGCAAACACCCGGGCAAAACCAATCTCACCGATGCAGATAACGCCCTGAATATCCTGAGATATTTTACGGATACCCCCTGTGCCGTCATTGTCAAGCACAACAACCCCTGCGGGGCTGCCCGGGCGAACAGCCTGCAACAGGCCTATGCCAAGGCCTATATGGCAGATCGTGTGGCGGCATTTGGCGGCTGCATTGCCCTGAACAAGGCAGTGGACAAGGCAACCGCCGAAGGCATTGCCGATCAATATGCTGAAGTGGTGGTGGCCCCGGAGTTTGAGGACGGGGTCATTGAGATTTTGGGACGGCGAAAAAATCTGCGCGTGATCCGGATCAACGCCATGGACAAACTGCACTCCTTTATCGGTGAGCGGGTGGTGGATTTCAAAAGTCTTATGGACGGCGGCATTGTTGCCCAGTGGTCCTTTGTGCCCAAAACACTTAAAAAAGAAGATCTTTTCATTGCTTCGACAGAATATAAGGGAACAACGTATAAAGTAGACCGGGTACCTACGGACCAGGAATACGAGGATATGCTTTTTGGCTGGCTGGTGGAGTCCGGTATTACGTCCAACTCCGTAATATATGTCAAGGATAATTGCACCGTGGGCATCGGCACCGGTGAACAGGACCGGGTCGGGGTTGCGGAAATCGCCGTGGACAAGGCCTATCGCAAATTGTGTGACCGGTACTGCTTTGAACGGTACAATACCTCCTTTGCCGACATGACGGATGAAGATAAAAAAGCCGAGATTGAAGCGGATGTAGCAGAACAAAAGGGCGGGCTTATCGGTTCTTCCATGATTTCAGATGCTTTTTTCCCGTTCAGGGACGGCATTGATGTGGGGTTAAGGCAGGGGGTAAAAGCCGTTATCCAGCCAGGTGGTTCAATGAACGATTACCAGTCTATTGAAGCCTGCAATGAATACAGGGCCAGCATGGTATATACAGGCCAGCGCAGTTTTAAGCATTAGAAGAGATGCAATGTCATACTTGTTGATGATTCCCATGACTTTTCGATTGTCAGCCATCATTTTAGCCTGACCGCCCATCTCAAAGGATACACCGGCAGGCTTTTGGATTTGGGTAACAGCCATTTCGGCCGGGATCACGGCCTCACCGACACTGATTTCATGGGAGTCTGCCGGGACGATGATCTGTTTGGCCTGGTCTTCACGGATGATTTCCACGGGACCGGTGGAACGTTCAATCCGGGCAACATCCTTGACATAAACCGGTTGGTCGGAATTGCTTTTGATAATCATGTTTTCAAGTTCAAATTTGCTCTTCAAAGATTCCGACCGAACCATCACACGGATATCGTAGTAATCACCCCCATTCTCTATACCGGGTTGCCACGCTTCCCTGGACCAGTCCGCGCGTCTCTTTAAGCCTGGCAGCCGTTTCCCGGGCGAACTCGAAAATCGGATGAATACGTGCCCCTTTAATTTTGATTTCAACCTCCTGGTCTCCAACATTCCGGATACCTTTGAGCTTCATCTGCATCACCGAAATTTTGGCACCAGGGATCTGAGCTTTATCTACCATGGGTTTTATTTTTTTGTCCATTGCTTGACAACTGGAGCATGAATTTATATATTCCAATTTAACGATTTATTGGAGCAGGCCGGTTATGGCGGAATGGATAGTCGCCCCTGGTCATCAATCGGAAAGTGAAATCCACCGGATCTGTTCCAGCGGAAACAAAATTAAACGAAGAGTGGATACTTGAAGGCCGCAGCTGAGCTTAAAACATAGCCCGATATATAGATGGGGTACATTTATGAAAACATTTATTAAAGTCATGAAAGCATTATCCGATCCCAACAGGGTCAAAATGATGAAAATGCTTCAGAATCGTTCCTTGTGTGTCTGTGAAATACAACAGTTACTGGGGGTTGCCCAGTCTACCACGAGCAAACATTTGAAAATTCTTGAGGATGCAGACCTGGTTAAAAGCTTCAAGGATGGACTGTGGGTGAATTACGCTTTATCGGACGGCAGCGACTCTCCATTTGCCGCCAGCATGATCGATAATCTGAAACACTGGCTTGATAGTGATAGCCAGATTAAAGAACTGACTAAGCTTCTTCCGGATATAGACCGGTATGATATTGTTGATAAAGAGTCAAAAAATTAAGCAAGTACCTATTATGTAAAAAGATAAGGAGTTAAACATGGAAATCAAAGTATTGGGACCTGGATGCGCCAAATGCATTAAAACCGAAAAATTAGTGCAGGAAGTGCTGAAAGAAACTGGTGTGGACGCTCACGTTGAAAAAGTCTCTGATATGATGCAGATCGCTTCTTACGGCGTCTTTGGAACCCCTTCCGTCATTGTGGACGGCGAGGTAAAATGTACCGGAAAAGTACCCAAAAAAGAAGATATCAAAGCCTGGGTTACCAAATAGTTTCAAAGGAGATATCCAATGAAAGAACGTACCAAGCTGCTATTGATCGCAGGGGTTTTTATGGCCGCCTACTATGTGCCCTGGAGCCATCCTGTGATCCGTCAGTCCGGTCTGGAAGCTTTTATGATGCTTCAGGAATATGCCCGGGAACATGTTCTTACCTGTTTGATTCCCGCTTTCTTCATTGCGGGTGCCATTTCCGTGTTCGTCTCCCAAGCCTCGGTGCTCAAATACTTCGGGGCTCAGGCCGGCAAGCTGTTGTCCTATTCTGTAGCCTCGATATCCGGCACCATCCTGGCTGTCTGTTCCTGTACGGTACTCCCGCTGTTTGCGGGAATCTACACACGAGGGGCGGGGATCGGACCGGCCACGGCCTTTCTATATTCCGGGCCTGCCATCAATGTGCTCGCCATCACTCTGACCGCCAAGATCCTCGGCTGGCAGCTCGGCCTTGCCAGGGCTGTTGGCGCAGTGATTTTTGCCGTGGTGACCGGTCTGCTCATGGCCCTGATTTTTCATAAAGACGATGCCTCACGCACGGTCGGTAAAATTTATCTGCCGGACGAGGATGCCAAAGAAAGAACCCTTTTGCAAGACAGTCTATACCTTCTGACGATGGTGTTGATTTTGGTTTTTGCCGCCTTTGCCAAACCGGCTTCCGGATCGACCGGGCTTTGGCCCGCAATCTTTGCCGCCAAGTGGTACATCACCATTGCCCTGCTGATTATCCTCGGATTAATGCTCAAGGCCTGGTTCACCAAAGATGAGTGCAAAAGCTGGTTGGAATCGACCTGGGTCTTCATGAAACAGATTTTCCCTCTGCTTTTCGGGGGGGTTATCGTGGCTGGTTTTCTGCTGGGCCGTCCGGGTCATCCGGCGCTAATCCCGGAACAATGGATTTCATCCCTTTTGGGCGGCAATTCCATCTGGGCCAATCTGCTGGCCTCCGTGGCCGGAGCCTTGATGTATTTCGCTACCCTGACCGAAGTGCCCATCCTGCAGGGACTTTTAGGCGCCGGCATGGGCAAGGGGCCTGCCCTGGCACTTCTGCTGGCAGGTCCGGCCCTGTCGTTACCCAACATGCTGGTGATCGGCAGCATCATGGGCGTAAAAAAGACGGCCACGTTTTGTACCATCATCGTGATCCTGTCCACCATAGCCGGGGTGGTGTACGGAGCCTTTTTCGGGTAGATGACTTCTCATGGTGGCAAATAACTATCTAAAAAATATGAACATTTAAACAATTTAGATTATACTTGCAAAATGATGGCCCCGATTATGGAAAAACTTGAAAAAGCGTATGAAGGCAAAGCACATATTGTTTTCATAGATGTATGGGAAAATCGGGACCAGGCCCCCCAGGTTCGGCATAAGGGCCATCCCCACCCAGATCTTTTTTAACGAAAACGGTGAAGAAGTCTGGCGGCACGAAGGATTTCTGGACGAAAAAGCCATTGTTGATCGCCTGACAGAAATGGAGGTAGAACAACCTGAGTTTGGAAATAAGGAATAAATTTATGCTTGATTCTATATTTTTAACCGTGAATCAATGGATGACCGGCGGCCTTGCCCTGGCGGCGCCCGGATGCTTTATATGGGGCGTTATCAGTGTATTGTTCAGCCCATGCCATCTGGCATCCATCCCGCTAATTGTCGGGTATGTTCTCTGGAATGAAGGTAAAACTGCGGGGCGGATGATTTCAATCATCTCTGGAAAAGTAAAAATATTCAGACCGCTGGCAGACGGGAAGAGTGCTGCGATTTACATTTTCGGGCCTGGAGATACCTTTAGTTTCATGCCGCTGATTCACGGATCTTCTTACCCGGCCAGTGCAGAAGCGGTGGATGATGTTAAGGCGCTGGTGATGACACGGGAAAAACTACACACTGTCATGAAGCAAAAACCGGAAATCGCTATTTTTTTACTGGAACATCTGTGCACGAGACTGCGGGAAGCCTTTAATCAGATCGAAAGGCTCTCCACAAAAGGTATACTTGGGAAGGGTAATATTGAAAAAGCCGGGTGGGCAAAATTGGCGATGACTTTAATTGATTTACCTGATCTGCAAGGAGTCAAAAAGTGAGAATCGGTATTGATATAAAACAACTCTATCGGGTGATTTGGCAAGGACCGGTGATTTTGCTGGCAGCCGTTATACTTAGCCTGCTTTCCAATGCAATCAGACCGACCTCCTTGCCGCTTGTCGCTGACTGGTCTGTCCAGGGACGTATGACGACCGAAAGGGGAGAACCTCTCTCCATCGAACTTTCGGCAGCTAAACATCTTTTTGAAAAGAAGGCGGCTGTATTTATTGATGCCCGTGATTCTATCCAGTATGGGGAGGGGCATATCCAGGGGGCGCGCAACCTGCCATGGCACAATGTTGATGACCTGTTTATGAGTGTTATGCAGGATATTTCCCATGATACACCGATTATTACCTATTGCGACGGAGAGACCTGCAACTTAAGCCACGATCTTGCCCTGTTTCTGAAAGATATGGGATTTGCCCATGTCAACGTGCTGGTGAACGGGTGGACACTATGGATAGAAAACGGTCTTCCCACCCAGGAGGGGGAGTGACAGAAAAAGGAATAAGCACAATGATACATAAAGAGGACAAAGGCTGTGAGCATATAAGTGTAAGTGAAAAAGAGTTTTTTAAAACGGCTCCCCACAACGAGGCCGGCCATTCAGAACAATGCTCAGGCCATCATCACCATGTTGATGTTGAAGAAACCAGTGGGACCAGGCTGCTGATTACCTTAGGTTTAAATCTAATCATCCCGGTGATTCAGGTTATTGCCGGAATGTTTGCCCACAGTATGGCTCTGGTTTCTGATGCCACACACAATTTCAGCGATTTCACAGCACTCCTTCTCTCTTATATTGCTTATAGAATCGGCCGCAAAGGACCAACTCTGCAGAACACATTCGGGTATCGCCGGGCTGAAATTATGGCGGCATTGCTGAATGTCATCATCCTGGTAGGTGCCTGCCTCTTTATTTTATATGGCGCAATCCAAAGGTTTTTATCTCCTGAAGTCGTGTCAGGAAAAATAATCATATGGGCTGCAATGGTCGGCATTGTGGGAAATGGTTTTTCCGCATGGCTTCTCCACCGGGATGCAAAACACAATTTGAATGTAAAAGGTGCCTTTCTGCACATGCTGGGAGATTTTTTAACCTCTGTCGTTGTGATGATCAGTGGCATTGTGATGTTTTATAAACCCTGGTATTGGCTTGATCCGGTGTTATCTGTATTTATCGCCGTTTTCATTCTCAAGAACTGTTGGGACATTTTTAAATCGTCAACAAAAATTTTGATGAACGCCACCCCGTCCGACATTGACTTAGAGGCTGTTCATGAAGCCCTTGTCAGCATTGATGGAATTAAAAGTGCCCATTACCTTCATGCCTGGCCCGTCAGTTCATCGGGAATCTACTTTTCCTGCCACCTGGTTGTTAAGGACCAGATGCTTACGGAAATAGAGAAATTATCCAAAAGTATCCGCCACATGATTTTTCACAAATTCGGCATTGATCATCCGGTGCTGCAGTTTGAGACTGAACTCTGCGGGGGCGGAACACTGCTGTGTGAGACGTTTGCTGCCAAAACAAAGGGGAAAAAAGTGGATCAGCAGAACCGAATCAGCATAAATAAAGGGAACAACGGTTCCAATGATCAGCCAAAGGCGAAAATAGGCCCAAAGACCTATGGATATTTATATCATATAGCAAGAATGGTACTTGGCGTTATTTTTATCTATGCGAGTTTGGATAAAATTATCCATCCACAGGCCTTTGCCCAGGCAGTATTCAACTATCAGCTCCTGCCAGATTCATTTATCAACCTGACGGCACTCATACTTCCATGGCTTGAGCTTATTTTGGGCTGCTGCCTGATTTTCAACCGATGGATGCCCGGAACTTCAGTTATTTCAATAACGCTGCTGACACTCTTTATGGCTGCAATCCTGTTTAATCTTTCCCGGGGACTGGATATCAGCTGCGGTTGCTTTTCAACAAACCCAGAGGAAGGCTCAATGAATCGCCTCACCCTGATCCGGGATGCGTCCTTCCTGATACCGGCCATTTATCTTGTATTTATGAGCCTTTTTAAAAATAATGGAAAAAATTAATTCAAGGAGATTTAGAAGATGAGTGATCTGAATTCGTTATTAAAAGATATGGATTTTAAATTTTTAAGTTCCGGCGAACACGGCATGACTATCGAAGGAATGCGTAAGGTGCTTGGCAACGATCATTTTGTATTTCTTGATGTCCGGACAGATGAGGAGGTGAAATATCTCTCTTTTCCCTTTGCCCTGCATATTCCAATGAATGAACTTCCAGACAGGCTTGGCGAGGTACCGAAAGACAAATTCATTATTCCATTCTGTTCTTCGGTATTCCGAGGGGCTTTGGTATATATTTACCTGAGGGCCAATGGATATGAGGAAGTAAAGGGGCTTACAGCATCTTCAGAGGATATGGCTGCGACCTTCAAACCCGGCCCCCTGGCTAAGATGTAATGTAATGAAACCGGTGTACCGGCAACCGAAAAAACCGGGCCTGCCGGTATATTTTTTATGATACGGACACAAAAAAAATGGCATCTAATATTCTAATCATCAGTCTGCTTTCATTTGTATTGAGTTTTATTTTTGCTCTGGGAGGTGTCGGAGCTGCCGTTATTCTTATTCCCGCTCTGTCCTGGGTTGGTGTCCCCTTTAATCTTGCCCGTCCCACCGGGCTTTTTGTCAATTGTGTGAGTATGCTCGGGGCGACGTGGTCTAATTTCAGGGAAAAAAAACTTGACGTGAAATTAGGTCTTCCAATTATTGCATCGTCAATTGTCATGGCCCCGGTGGGAGCCTGGGCCGGTCACTTTCTACCCACCCAGACCCTGCTTTTATCTTTTATCGTTTTTTTGTTCTTTTCCGGGTCTATGATGATATTTTTTAAAGGCTCAAAATATGCAGATCAGTACCGGGAAGATCGTCCCCTTGCAGGCCCCCTTTGTGTTGGTACACTGGCCGGAATTGTATCAGGGCTTCTTGGCGTTGGCGGAGGTGGAATCATTTCTCCCCTGATGCTGGTCCAGGGCTTTAACCCCAAAAAAGTGGCCATGGTGACTGCCCTTTCAGTACCATTTTCATCTTTCTCTGCGTTTATCACCTACGCTGCCATGGGATCGGTGTCCAGCAAAATACTTATTTTTGCAGGGCTGGCTGGCTGGTTTGGAGGGTATCTTGGTACCAAAGTGATGCAAAAAAAGATGAAGCCACAAAGTGTTAAACGCCTATTAGGCGGTGTCCTAATACTTATTGGAATTAAATCTTTATGGTCTATGGGTTTAACCGGTATTTTGCAAAATATGGGAGAGATTAAAGCATATTTAAGATCTTAACGCACTGTACCCTCTGCTAAAACCAAAAATCGTTAAGTATCAGACGGCAAATAACGTCAATTCACCGCGCCGTGCATCCGCATGCTGGATCGTCACCTGGATCTTGATCACCGAAATTTCATGCAATCGCCCTGGGATAAACGTTGACATGTATTTTTCCAGGCGATAGATTTGTACATACAACTCAATTGACCATATCGGCAGACATCAATCCCTGCCGGACAGCATGAAGGAGAAAAAGCGATGAGCAATCCGACTGCCCCGGCCATGACCATCTGCTTACCGGACCTCCTGCCGCCTGAACAACAATTTCTTCCAGGCATCCGCAGGGCCCCGGACAGAGCGTTTCGCCTGACGAGGTGTTTGATGCCGGTGTTGCCAAACGGAGAGAAACCACTTTGAAGAAAAAGGACATTGCAGATGAAAACAAAGTTGCAGAGCACAAGGGTATTTTTTTTAGGTCTGTTGTTATTTTTTGCATCAGCTCCGGCGGGGGCGACAACTTTGGAGCTTTTTGATGCAGTTTTTAATCTTGATGGGACAAAATATGCCCTGGGAGATTCCGATTCCCTCCCTGCAAATTTTACTATGGACGAGAGTGCCTTTGACTCTTTGAGCGGACTTGGAACCTTGAGTATTAATTTTTCTCCAGGAACTGCCGGGGACTACTACATAGGCGGTTTTTTCGACCATGAAATAACAAAAGAAGAAAATTATAATGTTTCAGACGAAACAGGAGAGGCGATAGGTACACCGGTGGCTCGACAGTCCTGGGAAATCGACGAGCCGGGATATTTTTTGGGAGATATCTACGACAATCTACTGAACGGGACGTTGGACAATCAAATATTTGGTGGCGCTACAATTGAGAACGATGTCTGTATGCCGTAACAACTGTAGTTCTAACAGGTTAAAGTCCTGAAGGAGGAATTGTCCGTACGCCTTCTTAGCACCGGGAAGCAGCGTCTGGGTAACCAGAGGTTGTAAGTTTCTTATGGGCAAAGATGCAGGCCGTAACGAAAGTGAACCTATATGTAGCCTCGTCAACTAATTGAAGATGCCGACCTTTTGGACATCAAGGGAAGGCCGTAGTGCCTGGGAGTAGAAAACGGAAATCCTTTCAGGTGATCTTCCGGGGTAGCAGGGATGGCATGTATCGGAAGAATTGCAGTGCAGTGCGGGAGACCCAATGCGGTTACGGTGAAGGGCCGTTAACTGATGGATATAAGGAGATCCGAAATTCCATGGGGCTGTATTGGGAGTCGGAGGGGTTCATAGTACCGATTGAGGCTGAGGGACAACATAACCCCGGCCAAGGAAAGGGACCCTACTTTGTTCACGTAACTAACGAGCGGAGGATCAGGAGATTGCAATATGCTACTAACTCCGGATAGGATCAGGACGCTTCAGAGGAAGCTCTATTGTAAGGCCAAGCAGGAACCGGATTTTCGTTTCTATTCTTTATATGACAAGGTCTACCGGGCTGACATCCTTGGTCATGCCTATCGCCTTGCCCGGGCAAACAAAGGTGCACCTGGAATAGATGGTGTCAGCTTTAAGTCCATAGAGAAGGATGGAGGGGAAATCAAATTTGTGCAAAAGTTGGAATCCCAACTTACGCAAAGTGGAAAAGGGCGCAAGCCTTACAGTGAAGAACATCGGAAAGCCGTGTACGGGAGAACCGTATGCACGGTTTGATGAGGGAGCATTGAGGATGCAAGGCCTTTGGAACACGTAGTAGCCGCGTGCGGCAAGGCGTCTCGAATATAAAAAGGGCTGAAGAAACCGGCCGAATCAGTGCTCTACTCTACCCATGGCCATGGGCTGGAACTTAACCCTGGGGAATGAACGCTATACCGCAACGGTTGATTTTGTTTTGAATCATACGGCACCAACTTCGGGTTTCTACCTTGTTCACAGGGATCCAGATAGTGAGTACAGCATTTATCTTTCCAGCGAGTTGACCATTGTCCCGGAACCTGGGACTTTATTGCTCATGGGGTGTGGTTTAGCTGGTCTGGCGCTGTTTGGCAGGCGGCAAAACTGGACAGACAAAAAGAACAGCTGACTGCCTAACAGGTTCTCCATATTCTCGTTTTTTTAAATGGACATTTAACAGGGACGGTTCGCCCTGAAGTATATCCGGACGAGTCTTATGTGAACAAAAATCACAGCAAGATTTTGTGTGGTATTACGTGTCCTTTCGGTAAGCATGCGTGAGTTAAATTATAACTCCTTGAAATTAAAATAACTGATTTCAAGGAGCGCGTTATATTTCAACGCTTTTGTCAACAAAAAAATGACGTTTTTATAAAAAAATGCTATCGGAGTTATGTTGCAAAAACCTAACCGGACATTACTGATTTTTCAAACACGGTCTAAGATATTGTTCACGCCCTCTGGGGTGGGGAAAACAACTAATGAAGCCTCAAACAGCAAATAAGGTCAACTGACCGCGCCGTGCATCGGCATGCTGAATCGTTACCTGAATCTGATCCCCTGATTTGAGTTTCAGCCCGGATGCCGGCAGCCTGGATTCAAGCATGAACTCCTTGAGCAGGACGTTGTAATGGTCCCTGTATGCATCCAGCACCAGTCCTTCAAAGCTTTCTCCCCTTAAATCCTGCAGGTATTTGATCAGCCAATAGCGTTTACGGGCAGCCTGGATGCGTCCTGTATTGGATACAGCCACGGAAATGGCGGCAAGGATATCGTCAAGCTCACGGGATGAGTAGGGTGTGCCTATACCGAATATTGCCTTGATTTGGCGCTGGGTAAGCAGGTCATGGTAGCGCCTGATGGGGGAGGTGGCCGTAACATAAGCCGGCACCCCAAGGCCTGCATGGGGCTCGGCATGGGTGGTGATAACCGCCCGGCTTAACTGCTTGCGTTGGAGGAAATTGGGCATTAACTGCGTTTCAATACCCTTGAAAATACGCTGTTTGGGTTGTGCCTGGGACCGGAATACCCCAGGCATGTCATTATTTTTTAAAAACTCAGCCATCAGGGTATTGGCCAGAATCATCATCTCTGAGACCAGCATCCGTGATGGATTCTCCCGATCCACTTTTGTATAATTGATATTTTTGTTTTCATCCAGCCATACATTGACCTCGGGCAAGGTGATTTGGATAGCCCCGGCCTTGAGGCGTTTATCACGCAGTACGGTTGCCATTTTGTAAAGTGTGGTAATGGGATCATTTTTACCGTTTACAATATTGGCCTCGGTATAGCTCATCTGCTGGTGGACTTTGATCACCGATGGAACGATTTGATAGTCCTGGATTTCAAAAAAACGGTTCATATGTACAAGGGTTGAAACCCCTGGTCGCAATTGGCCTTCCTTGAGACTGCACAGATCTTCGGACAGGCTGGGTGGTATCATGGGCAGTTTGTCGTCGGGCATGTATATGGACGAGGCTCGCTCCCGGGCGGCCATATCAATGGTATCTCCATTGCGGATGTAGGCCCCGACATCAATAATATGAATGCCAAGCCGATAACCGTTTTCCGTTGTTTCAAGGCTGATGGCGTCGTCATAATCCTGGGTGGACTGGCCGTCAATGGTAATTAATGGCAGATTTGTCAGATCCTTGCGTTTGGGATCGTCAAATACCAAGGGGGCTGTTTTGCACAGATAATCTGCGGTCTGCATCACCTTGGGTGAGAATGTAGTGGGAATTTGCAGAGATATAAGGTCCAGGTTTTCATCCGCATCCCAGATGCGGGCTTTTACAAAAAGCTCAAATATCCGGTCCGGGGAACTTAAACCTGCTTTTTTGATGATTTCCTTTGCTAAAAAGGATTTTTCAGCTTCATTACCGAAAATATAATAATCTTTTAAAATTTTTAGGAGAATCGGGTCTTGCTCTTCACTGACATGATCCTGGTCCCGGAGTCGAACCAGCCAGGCTGACCCTTTTGTGATCAGGGAATTCCTTCGTTCTTCTTCCCGGATCTGCCGTTTCTTTGCTTCCATCTGGGCTTCCGTGAAAGGCAAAAAAATTATTTTGTTAAATTTGAAATAGAGGCGGTCATTAAAAAAAGCCCGGATAACTGCAGCTTCATGGTCCGGTGTCAACGGCGGATCAAAACAGAATAAGGTCATGGTGGAAATATCAATTTCCTGGGGGTCATCATGAAGAATTTCCCATAACCCCCTTATATCTATAGACTCTGACAATTTTTTGCGGGTTTCAGTTATTTTTTTGAGGTGCGTGACCAAGGTTGTTTTGGAAAGTCCCGTATCCAGCCCGGTCTCGGAAATATGTGCCAGCCGTTTTTCGGAAAAGCTCACTTCCCGGCTGTTCTCATTAAGCAGCCGAAGTTTTCCTTTTGCTTCACTTAAAATAACCGCAGATATAATTTTTTGCTGGTCTATATATTCAACAATGTTGCCAATATTCATGAAGGGACAATAACAGGAAGGTGTATTAAAGTCAAATGCGACAAACAAAGACTGCACCTTGAAAAGACCTTGTTTTTCAAGTAAGATAGGTACTATGGCGAAGAAAAATACCAGGAAAAATAAACAAAAATTAAAGCGTAAAAATGATCTGCCTAAGCTGGCATCCGACAAAGATTTTATTGATGCTTTTTTAGCGCATGGCGAAGAGGTATTAAAAGAAAAACAGGAAAAGATCAAAAAACCCGTTGAATCCTCCAAGAACTTAAATAAACATGGCCTTCCCTTTCTGGATGATTATGAAAGTTGGATGAATAAAAATATTGATCCTCATACGCCATCTGCTGAGAATACAGCAGAAATAGAACCGGAAGTGCCTGAACAAGAAGTCGCGTTTTCAACGCTACTGGAAGTCTGGCTGAAACAGAACCCTCTTTCCAGTCATGCGCCTAAGCCTATGCCCTTGAAACGAAGACTCAAGCGCTATCCCCCACCCGAAGCAGATCTTGACCTCCATGGGTTTACAGCTATAGGAGCACAGGTTAAGACGCGATCTTTTATTTCAGGTGCCCATGTTCAGGGTTTTTTTACCCTCCGCATTATTGTGGGCAAGGGGCTTCACTCAGAAAGCGGCCCCGTGCTTCCCCATGTGGTGGAGGATCTGTTAAAGGAGATGAAAAAGGAAGATATTGTTCTATCATATAAATGGGAGGGTGGAAAAAGATCAAAATTCGGTGCTTTACTGGTTTATCTTAAGCGTTTTACTGATTAAGCTGATATTTTTTAACGGCCTTGTTGTGGTCTTCCAGGTTGGTAGAAAATTGATGCGTGGTGTCGTTTTTTGATACAAAATAAAGGTAGTCTGTCTGGGCAGGGTACAGCGCTGCCTTAAGAGATTGGGCGCCCGGGTTGGCAATGGGACCGACCGGAAGTCCGTCTATCTGGTAGGTATTATAGGGTGTGACACGCCTTAGATGTTTATATCGAATCCGTCCACAATAATCAGAAACCCCGTAAATCACTGTCGGGTCACTTTCAAGTCGCATATGGCGTTTTAGCCGGTTATGGAAGACCGATGAAATTATGGACCGTTCTTTTTTATTGCCGGTCTCCTTTTCGATTATTGAGGCGAGGATGACAATTTCATGGACACTTAAGCCGATCTCTTTTGCGCGGATTTTCCACTTTTCATTGAATGTTTTGTTAAAGGTCGAGAGCATCTTTTTGATCAATGTTTTGCAGTCTGTTTCCTTGGAGAAAAAATAGGTATTTGGAAACAGATATCCTTCTAAGGTCGTGCCCGGTATTTCAAATTGATTGATCCATTCAAGCTCATTGCACAAAGCTAAAAATTGCTGTCTGGAACATAAACCGGCTTCCTGGGCGAGCAAGGCAATTTCTTCCATGTTCAGTCCTTCTGGAACGGTGAATCGGTATACTTTGTGTTTACCCGAGATCAGAAGGCTTAAAATGGCTTCTGGATTCATACCGGTGTTCATCTCATATTCCCCTGCTTTTATCCGGGTTGTTGCCTTTTTTATCCGGGCATAAAGTTTAAACGCAATGAGGTTTGAGATTAAATCCTGGTCTTTAAGGTTTTGGGCTATGGTAGGTAAGTGCTCGCCGGGAGATATCGTAAAGGTGACTGGTTGGTAAGGAGTGATACCCACAGAGGTTTTAATAAAAGAAACCATCCAAAGAATTAAACTGCCCGCTGTTAGAGCAATGCACAGAAAGATCATAGCGAAAATAAAGGCAGGCTTTTTTATTGCTTTACATGGTTTGTCCGGTTTTTTGTCAGGGGGTTGTTCCTGTTCCGGAGGGAAGATTATTTCTTGGGAATTATTCAAATCAGTGATTTATACGTGTTGAAATTAAAACGGGTCTGCCGGTAAATCGGTCAGACCCGTATGTTTTAATTATTTCCTTGTAGCTTACTTATTTGGCAATAGGAAACTCGGTATCGGGATTGTAGCAGATCCGACAGCAGTTCAGACAGCGATTAGCCTCGGCAAGCGCCTGCTCTTCGGGCAGAACCAGATCAACTTCAATCATTGAATCCAGCCTTTGGCTAACCGGGATTTCCGGCATTTTTGCCCGTTTGCTGGGAGTTATGCCATCAACTTTTTTGAAAATAGATTCAGGGATTCTTTTTCCCAGTAAGGAATTTTCGACCGGTTCAACCGGTTTCCCTTTCAGGAACAGGTCGATGGCGCGGGCGGCACGCCTTCCGCCGCCAATGGCAGTAACAACAAGGGAAGGTCCGGTTGCCGAATCACCCCCGGTGAAAATATATGGGATTGAAGTTTGCAAGGTTTCAGGATTGTTGTCAATGGTATTCCAGCGGGTCAATTCCAAATCTTTTATTTTCGGAGTTGGATCAGTATCCTTAAAAGAGGGATCCGGTGCCTGACTGATGGCAGAGATGACCATATCAACGTCCAGTACCGTTTCAGATCCTTCAACCGGTACAGGCCGTCTTCTACCGGATTTATCCGGTTCACCCAGTTCCATCTTCAGGTATTCAAGGCCTTTAACCTTGCCGTTTTCATCTCCAATGACCCGTGTGGGGGCTGCAAGGAATACAAAATCAATCCCTTCCTCTTCGGCTGCATGAATTTCCACTGCATTGGCAGGCATTTCCTTCCGGGTTCTTCTGTAAACAATGTACACTTTTTCAAGCCCCAGCCGCTTCAGTGTTCTGACGCAGTCAATGGCGCTGTTCCCACCACCGACGATAGCAGCGGTTTTTCCTATCTTCATTTCCTGACCGCTGGAAAATCTCGAAAGCCATTCAATTCCCTTATAACATCCGTCAAGATCTTCCCCTTCAATGCCAAGGGCATAATCCTTCCAGGCACCAATTCCCATGAATATGGCGTTGTATCCGGAGGCTACCAAAGAGCTTAGTCCAAAGTCTACTCCGAATTTAACTTGGGTAAAGGCCTTTATTCCTAAATCGAGAATTCCCTGGATTTCCCAATCCAGAACCTTTTTAGGAAGTCTGTATTCTGGGATGCCGTATCTGATAATACCGCCAAGTTTTGGCATAGCGTCAAAGATATCGACCTGATGACCGAGGCGCCTTAAAAAATATGCACAGGAAAGTCCGGCAGGCCCGCCGCCAATTACAGCGACCTTTTTACCGGTATCAGGGGCACAAGTAATGGGAATCCGGGAACCGGAATTCATTTCATAGTCAGCCACAAAGCGTTTGAGCTGGTTAATGGAAACCGGTTCATCCTCAATACCCCTTCTGCACATATCTTCACAGGGATGAGGACATACCCTTCCGCAGGAAAGGAGAAGGGGGTTTCTCATGCGTATGGTCTGAACCGCCTCGGCATATTTTCCGGCTTTTATTTCACTGATATATTTCGGAATATTGATTTCAGCAGGGCAGGTCTGGGAACACGGTGCCAGAGCTCCTTGTTCCTGGTTGAATTCCATTAGTTTTTCGCTCAGGGTCTTGACTTGAATAATATTTTTGGGGCAGGCCTTCTGGCAGGCACCGCAACCAACGCATTTGGCGTCATCAACCACAGGATATCCGTTTGGTCCCATGTAAAGCGCACCAAACTGACAGGCCTTGATACAGTCTCCAAGACCGATGCAGCCAACCGTACAAACTCTGTGTCCGCCAAATATGGCAGCCATGGCTTTGCATGATGAAACACCCATATAGTGGTATTTATCAGCGGCCCGATTGCCGCCCTCACACATATTGTAGGATAACCGAGCTTCGGCCGCGCCCGCATCAACGCCCATAATTCGGGAAACCGCTTCAACGCCTTCCTTTGAATTGACAATACAAAGGGTCGGGGGTTCTTTACCAGATACGATTGCTGCTGCAGCTGCAGAACAGCCCGCGTACCCGCAACCGCCACAGTTGGCACCTGCAAGATTGTTTTCTACCTGTGCGATTCTGGGATCTTCATACACATAAAAGATTTTTGAAGAAAGACTGAGCACGATGCCGCATGTTGCGCCAATGCCCAGCATTAGCAGTATAGCTGGAATCATACAATCACCTTACATTATATTATTTTTGTGTTAAACTAAACCATGCCCCTGAAAACGGTAAAGATCAATGCGATCAGACCCGCAGTCACAAGACCGATTGAGGTATCCTGTAAAGCTTTAGGCACCCGGGCAAGGATGATTCTTTCCCTGACGCCTGCGAACAGAACCAGGGCAAGACCAAAACCTACGGCATAGGCAAAGGAGGATACCAGAGCCTCAATAAAGGTGTACTCTTCCTTGATGTTAATCAGACACACACCCATAACCGCGCAGTTGGTTGTAATCAATGGAAGAAAGATACCCAGGCCTGCATACAGTCCAGGGATACTCTTTTTTAAGAACATTTCCACGAATTGAACCAAGGAGGCTATGACCAGAATAAAAGAGAGTGTGCGCAGAAATTCAACATTCAGCGCTTTAAGCAGGTACATGTCTAAAATCCAGGTTATCATGCCTGCCATGACTAGAACAAATACAACAGCCATTCCCATGCCCATGGCCGTCTCCATTTTCTTGGAGGTGCCTAGAAAAGGGCAGTTACCTAAGAATTGGGCAAGGAGAATATTGTTGATGAAAATACAGCTAATTGCTAGAATAAATAAATCACCCATGTTATAAATCTCCTTACCTTATTTTTGCCCGATGAGGTTCATCAGGCAGAGCATTAGGCCCAGGCCGATAAATGCACCCGGAGCTTCAACCATGAATTGAAAGGGAATATAGCCATGACCTATTGTAAAGATGGGAGAACCACCCCATACTGTCAGCGTGCCGGCTCCAATGAGCTCACGTACAGCCCCGAGTGCTGCCAGGGACATAGTAAAACCAATACCCATGCCCAAGCCGTCAGCCGCAGACGGAATGACTGTATTTTTACCGGCAAAGGCTTCTGCCCGGCCCAGTACAATACAGTTTACAACAATCAAGGGTATGAAAATACCGAGTTTCAGGAACAGTTCATAGGTATACGCCTGCATCATAAATTCCACAATGGTAACAAAGGTGGCGATGATAACGATATAGCAGGCAATTCTGACCTTCGAGGGGATTATATTCCTAAGCATGGAGACTAAAATATTTGAGAAGACCAGAACAAAGGTGGTGGCTATACCCATGCCTATACCATTTTCTACGGTCTTGGTTACGGCAAGCGTGGGGCAAAGCCCAAGAACCAGCCGGAACGGGGGAATTTCCGCCCACAGACCTTTTGTAAATTCTTTTACCAGGGATTGTGCCATAATTATCTCTCCTGAACGACCTTAGTTAGCGATCTGTTTAACGATTTCAGGTTTCAGTTTCTTGTATAGTGCCTGGGCTGCTATTGCGGCCTGGCTAACACCGACTGACGTGACTGTTGCACCGGACATGCCATCAATGCTTCCGCCGCCGTTCTTAAGTCCAAAATTGGCGGACATGGACATACCGGCAAACTGGGAGACAAAGGACAAGTCCTCTTTTGCCCTGGAACCGATGCCGGGGGTTTCCGAGTGGGTTGTAACGCGTACCGCGATGATTTCATCGGTTTCAAGGTTGATACCGACCATCAGGCCGACAGGCCCACCAAATCCGGTACCTTTGGCTTCAAATGCAACGGCTTTCTGTCCGTCGCCAAGAATACCCGGGAATACCTGAAGTGTGGTATCATCAACAGTTACGTCAACACGTTCCTGGATTGGATTATTGGTGATATCCGTGAAAATTTCTTTGATGGCGGGTGCTTTCTGGAATTTTAAGACCTGCTCTTCAATCTGGGGCTTGGTTGTTTTTTCAACAGCTGCCAGAAGGCCGCCGGATACTGCCGTGAGAACGGTCAGTACCACAATCATACTTAGCATCTCACGCATTGGGCACCCCCTTTCCAAGGGCTTTGGGTTTTATTACATCAATCAGCGGATTGATAAGGTTTATCAACAGGATGGACAGGATCGTGCCGTCCGGATAAATACCTATATTGCGGACCAGAATGATCATGAACCCACCTAAAAATCCGTAAATCAGCATGGGAATGAGATGAACCGGGGAGGATGAATTTTCAACAGCCAGGAAGAAGGCGCCTATAAGGGTATATCCTGCGAACAAGTGAAATATCGGCGGGGCATATGTATCCGGATGAAGCAGATAGAAAATCGTTGCGGTAATCAGAATGCCTGCGATGAACGAAACAACAATTTCCCATCTGGCATAACCCCTTAACATCAGATAAATTCCGCCGATAATGATGCCAAGTCCGAAAGTGGAGCCAATACCGCCAACTTCCTTGCCCATGAGCAGATCGTAGTTGGAGAATGAGGCCAGAGCGGATGTGCCCTGGGATTTCAGCGCTGCCAAAGGTGCAAGGGCGGTGAAATCAAACTGATATGATACATAAGCTGTGTCGAAGTCTAAGAGGGCGGGCCAAGACATCATGAGAATGGCAATACCCACCAGCGTCGGATGGAAAGGATTACCGCCGGTACCGCCGAATGCATATTTACCTAAGACGACCGCAACAAATGTCCCGGTGATTACAACCCACCACGGCATTGTGGCTGGAACCATCATGCCCAATAGCAGGCCGATGACCGCAGATTCCATATTGCCTATGGCAATTTTTTGCTTGGATATGACTGACATGATCACTTCCCAGAGCATGGCTGATGAAGTGGCAAGTGTCAACACCCCAAGGGCAGGCGCACCAAAATTGAGAACACCGAAAAGTGCGGCCGGTAAAAGAGCGATAATAAAATTCAGATTCTGTTGAAACAGGCTGTCTCCGGTATGCCAGAACGGGGCATGGGAAACGATCAATTTAGTGTTTGTCATTGGCTTTCTCCCATCTTCAAGCATTTTCACGAAGGGTCAACAGTTGATGCTTGCCCAAGCGGATATACTGATATAAAGGAATTCTGGCCCTGCATACATAGCCGCAAAGCCCGCACTCTATACAGGATTCCAGATCAAACCTGTCTGCAGCCTCTTCATAAAGGTTTGCTTCAAGATACCGTACCAGCAGGTTCACGGGTACATTGGCCGGGCAGATGCGGACACACTCGCCGCAATTGACACAGGCATTGTCCGAAAGTTCGGGGATAACATTTCTGTCCTGTACAATGATGGTATCCATATCCGGAACCACGGGATGATGAACCGTATACGTGGCAAATCCGCGCATGGGTCCTCCGATGATGATCCGGTCCCGTTCATTGATCTGAACATTAAAACAGGAAAATATTTTACTGATGGGTGTGCCTATGGTTGCCTTGACCCGGTATTTTTTTCCGCCTTTGTCGATCAGGGTGACGATTTTGTCAAACACAGGGTGCCCGGTTTCGTAAGTCCGGGCAAGGGAAACCAGAGCTTCTGGGCTGACAAAATAGACACCAGCATCTTCAGGGATCGCACCCGGTGAAAGTTCTTTACCCAAATGATCTTTCATCACCATGGCGGGCAGAGTGGACGGGTATGTATCTGATGTTCTGAGTACATTAAAACCATCAAGGTCCATCTGTGCTGAAAGATTTTCAGGTACTGTAATGCAGAGCCGGTCGGCACGGGTCATCGCTTTCAGAATCTTGGCTCCGGCGACCATCAGTCCCGCATATGCCGTACAGACGAATTGACAGGTGTCACACAATATATCTGTGTCTGCACCTGTCACAACAATGGTCCGGATATCATAGTTTGGGTTCGTCAGGGTTGAAACAGGCAATGCTCCGGGAATCTGTCCAAGATAATCGGCTGCAAACTCAAGGGTTTCTTCCAGATTTGTCTGGGCCCATTGATCATCGCCTTTGATTGCTGGATCGGGCTTGATCAATATATAGGTTGCCTTGTTGCCGAAGTCATCGGAGTAGGAATCAAATCCCTTGATCGTACCTGCAACAGGAGACAGTACATAAGGTGTACTATCTTCGTAAAGCTTTAATTTCTGCCCTTTTTTGACAACGTCTCCCGGGCCGATCAAAGCCTTTTTTGCGCTGTCGATTTCTTCGGACAAAAGAAGGGTAAGACTGCCAGGCACTGCAAGTTCCTCGGCGGATTGCAGGGACGTATCAAGCATATCATACGTCAACCTGGGTTTGGATAGAGCGAAAAAAGATCGTTTAATCATAATTAGTCCTTAAGTGTTGTAAAAATCTTAAGCCAAGCCTAATTTTGTTCAGATGAATATCCGTCGTTGATATTCGTCATCCTGAAAAAAATTATTGTGCGTGACATGCATTACATTCTACCGGACCCGCACCATAATCTTCATGGCACCCCTTGCACTGGGCGTGGAATGCGTCAGCCCTGGACGGCATGCTTTCATCACCTGTTTCCCCATGGCACTCACTGCAGTTGTAGGTCTCGTCATCTTCAATGTTGTGGTGGCAGTCCAGACAATCTAAAGAATAGTTATCTGTGTGCATGAGGTGTGTGAATAAAACTTTGCCGGCTTTGTTCTGAAACATCAGTCTGACTGGATTTTTCGGAACAGGAGGGCAAAAGGACGCGTAACAGACAATCCCTGTGACCAAAAGAACGATCATGATCCATACAGCTATTTTCAGGTCTCGTTGTGATGTCATAACTTTTCTCTCAATTTTTTAGGGGTTAGAGTTTAACGACGAACCCACAACTGGAAGCGTATATAGTATATTGATTTTAGATTTACAAGGAAAAAGTGGCGGAAATTTATTTATTACAAAAGGTGTATTTTTTAGGAGCGGATCGGATTTTTCTTTCTAACCAGAAACGGTTTATATTTGTCTTTTTTTGACATGCCTGCTTGCTTTTTTCTGATGATGAGAAAAGCGACTGCAAACAGTAAAAAACCAAACCCCATGGATAGTGCAGAACTACTCATTTCCAAGACAGGGGCAAGGGCATCCCCGATAAGTGCACCAATGATGAGCAGGATGATTGGGAATACATAAAGAAAGAAACTTAAAAAAAGCATGGGGGCTGAATGAATGCCCACAATCACGTGATCTCCTTCTTCCACGCCAAGGGTGTTTGGAAGGATAATGGTCATTTCTTCGGAAGGGTGATGGCTGACGCCGCAGGAGTCTTTTGACGCACAGCTTTCGCAGGCTGCTGAACGGGTGGTTTTAATCCAGGCTGTTTCGGGTGTGGCGTGGGTGACAATGCCGTCTTCGGTAATCATGATGTACTCTTATGTAATAGGGTTAGTGGTGACAAATTAAAGCTGTTAGGGAACTCAGGTAGTGTTGTATTCATGTCTGCCAGGCTCGCTGCTTTATTATGATAAGGTCAGCCAAAAATATCAATCCGGCTGCCCTGTGGGCCCTGAAGCGGTTGGGCCTGATAGGTTTGCTGAGCAAACAACTGTTCTTCGTTTTGTTTAACCGGCTCTTCTGTGTTTTCAGCCTGCAGTTCTAACGCTTGTTGTGTGATGTTGACCTGAAAGGCTTCCTGAGTGGTCTGGGTGCTTTCCGTATTTGTTTTAACATCTTGTTTTTCCTTAAGATTGTTCTGGATATCAGCCGTGTCTGCCGTTAGTGTATTGGCTGTATAGGCGTTCATTCCCTGAATACTTTTAATATCCATTGGCGTCCTTTCTTTGCTTTGTTTTTTTATTCAAGTTAACAATAATCTTAGGGGTAGAGGATGTCAAATTTTTTTATTAAAATTGCTTGACAAAGAAATTTGGTTGGTATATAACGCACAAGTCTTGATTGAGAGACGCTGCTCCCCAGTAGCTCAGTTGGCAGAGCGAGTGGCTGTTAACCACTAAGTCCGCGGTTCAAGTCCGTGCTGGGGAGCCAACCCAAAAGATGATTATCCCGACAATCTAAAGTTGTCGGGATTTTTGTTTTTGTGCCTCCCATATTCAAATATTCAAAAAAACAATTGACATCTCAGATTTTGTTTTTTAAATTATTAAAAATAAGCCATAAATAACTTATGTTTCTTATCGGAGATTTGTTTGATGAATACAGGGAAGTGGTTTTTAAATATTTGGGAAATTGAACGTAATTTTAAATGTCCCGTGATTGGAGCCATGTTGTCTGTGGACAAGCATAAAGATATTCTTAAGAAATGCGGATGGGATGTCAGCGGTCTCAAGCCCTATGAATACCACTCTTATCTTATGGGATCCATGGGAGATGAAAATGCGGTGTCCGTCAAGACAAACAACTATATCCGGCATCAGGCCGGAAAATATATGAAGCAGATTGCAGCCCTTTACAAAAAAAAAGATGCAAAGGGCGTAAGATCCTTATGGTATGACTATTCGGCCCGGGGTATCATCGGGCCGGTAATGTATGCCATTGTTTCCCATAGGGATACGAATGTTAAGTTGCTTCAGGATATCCATGGTGAAGTTCATATGATTTCCCATGCCAATATGACTGAAATTTTTAGTATCCGGCGCAAGCTGGAAACTGTTGATCAGATCCTGGATCGAGAAAAGAACAAAAGTTATGAAAAAGGCAAAAAAATTCGGGACCTGGTCAGTCAGTTAAAGCAGGCAAGTGAAGAAAAGAGTTTTCTTGCAAGGGAAAACGTTTGGCTCAAAAAGAAACTTGAGGCACTTGAACACCAAATCGTTTTGCATGAGCCGTCAGGCCCTGAATTGAATCGCGATATTGAGCGTCTTGAACAGGAATTGATCAGCCAAAGGGATGAGACGCTTCGGGCGGAACGGGAGAAAAAACAACTTGAGATTCAATTATTCAGTACCAGAAATGAGAACTCAATACTCAAGAAAGAGTTTGCACAGCTCTCTTCGGTCTTTGCCCCCGGGACGGATAATTTACACACCTGCCGAAAATCTGGAAATTGTCCCGTAACAGGAGACTGCCCCGGCGAGGATTGTCCAAGGCGACGCCTGTGCGCCAGACGGATCTTTATGATAGGTGGAATTACGAAAATGAAATCCTACTACCGGCAGATTGTTGAAAAGGCCGGGGGAGAATTTGACTATCATGACGGTTATCTTAAAAATAGCAGTGAGGATCTTGCTGCTAAAGTCAGACGATGTGATGTTGTTGTATGCCCAGTAAGCTGCAACAGTCATAATGCCTGTTTAAAGGTCAAGAATTTGTGTACACGGTACAATAAAGAGTTGAAAATTTTAAATAGCGCAAGCCTTTCAGCCGTTACTAAAGCGTTGATTGTTCCCGATGATACCGTAAATATCAATTAGTGTTTGACAGGGCGCAATAAACAGCATATCTCGGCCTTTAGCAGTGGGCATATTTGCAAAACAAATGATATCTTGACATTTTTTCAATTAGGGAAATTATATGTTATTTTTGTCCTGCACAAAAGGCGCGTCCCATACTGAATGAAGAGCGATCCATGCAGATTCTGAACCCTTCCCGGTGGTATCTTCACCCGGTGTTTATTTTTGCCTGTTCCATTTTTGCCCTTGCCACATTTCTGGTCCTGACGGTCAGCCTTTACATGGAGATCCGTTCTGCCCTCGAGATTGTGATGCTCAAGTTCAACATTGAGCCCCAGGCTATTTTCCCTTCCAAAACAGGGATGACAATACTTGTCTTAAGCCTTTTGATTTTCGTGGTTCTGGCCGGCATTTTTTTAGCGTTTATATATTATCAGAAAACCGTGAACCTGTTCCGGCTCCAGCACAATTTTATCTATAATTTCACCCATGAACTGAAAACGCCTGTCACTTCTCTCCGACTTTATCTTGAAACCTTTATCCGCCACCCCCTGGATCCCGAAGATGTAAAAAAATACAGTGCGGATATGCTCAAGGATATTGACCGGCTTACGGAAAACATAGACAGGATCCTTAACCTGGCACGCATAGAGAGCCAGAATTTTGGATCAAAAGTGACTCGGGAAAACCTTGTGGTGTTTTTAAAGACGTTTTGCCGGAAAAATGCGTCTCTCTTCAGGGGTCTTGATGTAAGGATTAAAAATCCGTCAGGGGGCAGATTTGAATACCCTGTAAACGCCTTTTTATTGGATATTCTACTGACCAATATTTTTTCAAATGCCATCCGATACAATGAAAGCCGTACACCCTGTCTGACCATTTTGTTTAAAAGTTACTTGCAGAAAGTGACCATAGATTTTATTGATAATGGTATAGGTGTGAATAAAGAGGATGCAAAAAAAATTTTCCGAAAATTTTACCAGGGGGACAGGAACAATAACCAGACCAATACAGGGTCGGGTCTCGGGTTGTATCTTGTATCAAGTATTGCTGCAATTCATGGTTGGCGGGCCTCGGTTTCCAGTGAAGGTAAAGGAAAAGGCGCAAAATTTACCATTACCATCCCCCGGGCAAGCATTGCCAGCGTCAGAGATAAAGAGTTATGGAAACGGTTGAAAAAAAACGTGTTTTGATCATAGAGGATGAATCCCATATTGCCGAGGGGATTAAGCTGAACCTCACCCTCCAGGGATATGCGGCCAAAGTGGCTGTAGACGGGATTGAAGGCCTTGAAAAATGGCGTGCCTGGGACCCTGATCTTATTGTTCTGGACATTATGCTGCCCATGGTTGACGGGTTTTCCATTCTCCAGACCATCCGCCGGGAGGATGAAAAAATCCCTGTGCTGATTTTATCGGCCCGGGGGGACACCCGGGATAAGGTTCGGGGGTTGAAATACGGGGTGGATGATTACCTGTCTAAGCCCTTTGATCTTGAAGAATTTCTTTTGCGTGTGGAGCGTCTTGTCAAACGCAAGGAATGGTATGAACCGCCCGGAAAAGAGAGAAGAAAATCAGGCTGTCCTTTATTTGAAGGCACCGCCTATTCCTTTGGGACAAACCACATTGATTTTGTAACATCAACGGCCCGGTGTGCAGCCGGTGAAGTGGTCCTGACCGAGCAGGAGATCACCTTGCTGCGGATTTTTATTGCCCATCAGGGAAAACCCCTGTCCCGGAAAATGCTTCTAAAAGCCGGATGGGGATATGCCAGGGACACCTCCACCCGGACCGTGGACAACTTTATTGTCAGATTCAGAAAATATTTTGAATCCAAGCCCAAGTCCCCGGTCTATTTTAAAAGCCGCAGATCCGTAGGTTATATTTTTGAACCCGGGGAATAAAATCTTTAATCCTGTCCTGTCAGAAGGAACATAGGCATAAACCGGGGATCCAGGTCTTGTGTCCGGACATGGCCGTATTCCGACTCCAGTTCCTGCAAAAGTCTGTACAAAATGCCCTGGAGCGCTGTGGGCAGATCTGCTTCATGCATGCCGGATGCCTGCGCTGCCCATAATCCCAGATCCTTTGCCTGGGTATCGCCGATGGTCCCATCCGGATTAAAAAGCTGGGAAAAGAAATCTTTAAATTCAGAAATTTCAATGGGCGCAAGACTCAATGCTTTTGACCTGTTCAGCCCCAAACGGTCACGGACCCACAGAGTCAGGATCATGCTTTTGTATGTGAGTACCCCAAAGGTGAAGGTGGCAATGTCCACATCCAGGCGGTTGAGAAAATCATCCAAACTAATGATTTCATCCAGTTGCCGCCGGGTGGACCTGATATCGGAAAGGCCGGCAAAGTTCCGGTACAAGACCTTGTCGGCATAGTTGGCAAAAAACATGGGCCGCTGAACCATGAGCCCCCCAATGATGCCCAGGTAAGATTCCCCCAGAAAACTTAAGGGCAGGTTTTTGGTTCCGATAAAGCTTGTCTCATACCATTTGCGTGCCGTGGCCTGAAGCCTTGCACCTTCCCGGCTTCCGGTTCTGAAAATATCTTCAAGAAAATATTTTTTGATCAAATCCACGGCGGTTTCCACGCGGGACTTGGAGCCGTCCATAAGCACCTCAAGACCTAAACTTAAGGTCGACATGGTTTTTTCAAGGGGCTTTTCAATGGATTCCAGATTCCTGATTTTGATCCGGTCGGCACTGATGACTTTGTTGATCAGGGCGGCAAGCTCGCTGTCAAGGTCCAAAATCCCGCCTTGCGCAATGATTTGTTCCAAGGTTTTTACAAACAGGTTGTCGCCTTTTAAAAACTGGGCGAAAAACATAGGCGGCATGGGAATATCCGGATCAAGTACCTGGGTTTCACTGGTGGCGACTGCAGGTCTGGGTCTTAAGTTTTTCCCGGCGATGGGCTGGTAAATTCCAATGGCCTCGTGAGCCGGTAAAAAACCTTTTTCCGCAAGTCTGATGTTTTTTTGCCGGAACTGCTCTTCCTCTGCTTCAGCGGGCAGAATACTTAAGGTCTCAAGGAACAGGCCGTGGAGAACCGACAGGTCCATTTCGGCAAGTTTTTTTAACATCTGTTCGATTAATTCCGGCGCATCATCCGGCAAACCATTCTCTCGGAGAGTATTCTGGGGAAAAAGTTCTCCTTCGGGATCTTCCTCTGGGCCCGATTGCTGATCAGGAAATCTGAAATAAAATTTATCATCCAGGGTGATGTAATCGTCAAAATCCTCGGGCGGCAGTTCATCGTGTTCCCGGATAAAAACATGCATCTTTTGTGACAGATAATATTCCACAAACTCTGGTTTTTCGTTGATGGCCCAGCGCAGAAGCCGTTGGGGATCGGCTTTGAACAGAAGGGAAAACACCTGGGTCATCATATGGGTATTCAGCCGGTCATCATCCCAGACCTCCACGTCAAGGATATACTCCCACTGGCTGGATGCGGCCAGCGCCAGAACCGGAATGAAATCATGGACCCCGATTTTATGCATCAGGTAGTACAGGTCCTGATCCGGGAAGGACTGGATCAAGGTGGCAGGGGAGGGGGCTTCCAGGATCATGTCAAGGGCTTGGGCGCCTTCACTGAAAAGGATGTCCCGGCGCATTTTCTGTAACTTCAGTTCTTTTCTGGCTTTATTGGCCAGTTGATAATCGTTGTTCATATATTTATGATAGCCTTGTTTTTTGTTTGCATATCTTGATGTACTGCCCCAACGCGGGATCATGGGCAAACGGGGTGAAATATGTTAAGGCGTTGTGAAAATCACCGGTATTCATCAGACACACCCCCATGCACACGTACAGCTCTTTGTTTTCTGGAAAATGCGACAGCCCTTTGTCGAGAAGGGCCATGGCCTTGGAAAATTTTTTTTGCTTCTGCTGGATCATGGCAAGGCCCTGGAAGGCTCTGGCACAAGGATAAAACTGCAGCGCCTTTTCAAACAGATTTACCGCTATCTGTTCGGCATTTCGGACCCGGTTATCGCGGGCATATTCTCCATGGGAAAAGGTCATGGCAAGCCTCGATAAGAAATCGGCATGCAAGGGGGCAGATGTTTTATCCGGATGACGTGTGATGCGGTTCACAAACTCTTCAAGATTTCTGAAAAAAGCCTGCCTGAGCCGATCCCCCCACCCCTTAACCTGTTCAAAATCCATATCCGGGTCCAATTCCCACCAGGGCAAATCTTCTATATTTTTTTGCCAGACACCATCATGGGTCCATCCTTTCTGTAATGCCCGGTTATACAAGGCTGTTCCGGGAAAGGTGACCAGCATGTAAAACACCGTGCTCAACGGGCCTAAACGGCGCATAAGATCAATGCTCTCCTGGATGGTGGCATCCGTCTCCCCTGGCGAGCCATAGATAAAATAAGCCCGGGGCAGGATACCAGCGGCTCGCACCTTGTCAAACGCCGCCACGCAGGTGTCGTTGTCAATGGGTTTGCCAAGGATCTTTTTGATGGGCTCAGCCCCGGATTCAATGCCGAAGCTGATCTGGATGCATCCGGCCCGGCGCATCAGTCCAAGTACGCTCTCGTCAATATAATCCACCCGGGAGATGGCATTCCAGGTGATACCAAGATCTGCGTTAATAATTTTTTGGCATAATTGCCTGACTGCATCACTATCCATGGTAAAGGTGTCGTCACTGATGAAAAAATGGGTCACACCTTTTTGGACAAGCGCCTTTATCTCTTCAAAGAGCCATTGGGGCGAGTGACGGCGGACAAGGGAGGTTCCCCAGAATTTCGGAGATCCGCAAAACGTACATCGGCCCGGGCATCCCCTGGACATGGACAGGTGCTGGTAAGTGAAATACCGGGACGGGTGGGGCAGGGTATCCAGATCCTTTACCAGTTGACTTTGGCCGGTGTCATGAATGTTTAGCCCCTTGCGGAAAACAATGCCGGGAATCCGGTCAAGATCCTGTGCCAGTTCTTTTCTGATGGCCTGGGTCTGGTGAATGGTGCCAAAACGGTCTTTTGCTTTTTTTGCCGCATGGACCAGTTTTTCCGTGCTGAATTCTCCTTCGCCTTTGACAATCACATCCAGGGCCGGGCAGGCCCCAAACAGGAAATCCGCCATAAAGGTGGCCCCGGGCCCCCCAAAAATAATGAGGCTGTCCGGCAGGATCTGGCGGGCCTTGTCTGCACATGCCATGGCATTGATCCGGGTGGGACTGGTTACGGAAAAACCGATAATATCAGGCTTTTCTTGCATGATGGATTGGGTGAACAGGTTAAGTGCCTTCTTTGGCGATCCCTTTGCCGACGGATTGGCCGGGCCTGCCGGTGCAAGATTCAAAATACCTGATATCCAGCCTTGGTCCAGAAGCATGGTTGCCAGAGAATAGAGCCCGATGGGGATCTGAAGCGCATCCGGATCCGTAACCCTTGGATCCAGGCAGGATGGATTGACAAACAGAACCTTCACGACTAAAAAGCTTTAAGAATCAGATCTTCAAGTTTGCGCTTGGGCACGTGGTGAACCTGATTTTCATCCCGGAAGTACCGGATATCCCCGTCGTCACCCACATCATCAATGCAGGCTTTTTCCACGGGTTTGCCAAGTGCGATGACCAGCTTGACTTCCAGATGATCGTCAATGGCAAGCAGGCTTTTAAGTTTTTTGATGTTTATGGCGGCAAACATGCATCCGGCCAGTCCTCTTGCCCGGGCGCCCAGCAGGATGGTCTGGGCGGCAATACCGTGGTCGCACCAGAAATTGTTTGAAATGGTGGTATCCCCCAGGATGATAATGTATCCCGTGGGTTGTTCCGCAGGTTCCGGGCCTTTCCACTCTTTTAGATAAGCGGCCCAGGTCAGGCAGGAAAAAATTTTATCGTTTTGTTCCCGGCTGCTGGAAATAATATATTTCAGGGGTTGGTTGTTCGCCCCGGATGCCGTATACCGGGCGAGTTCCACAAGATCGGTCAAGGTTTGTGTATCCAGGGCAAACGCGTTGTCAAACCGTCTGCAGGACCGGTTGGATTTTACAAGTTCTTTGAAATTATCCATTGTTTTTTCCTTTGGGTGAAAGACAGTCGCCCGGTTCGGTGCTAATTCGCGACATTTGTATGTCGATCCAGTCCAGAATTTTGTCCATCTCCTGGGTGATCTCCTGCAATGCCTTTCCCCTGTGGCTGACCTTTGCCTTTTCTTCCATGGATAACTGGGCAAAGGTTTTATTCAGTTCCGGGAAAAAGAACAGCGGATCGTAACCAAACCCGTTATTGCCTGCAGGTTCCCGGGTAAGCACCCCTTCGCAGCGGCCTTCATAGGTCAAAGCGGCACCCGTGGGGACCGCAATGGAGATTACACATTCAAAGGCTGCTTTGCGGTTTTCTTCGTTTTTCATGGCTTCCAGAAGTTTGTCCACATTGTCCTGATCCGTGGCATTTTCCCCCGCGTAACGGGCCGAATATACGCCTGGAGCCCCGCCAAGCGCCTCTACGCAAAGTCCGGAGTCATCTGCCAGAGCCGGATACCCCAGAATTCTGGAAATAAACGACGCCTTTTTATATGCATTGTCGTCAAAGGTTTCCCCGTCTTCTATCACCTCGGGAATCGGACCGAAATCAGACAGATTTTTTATCTCAACCGGATAGCCTTGCAGCCTCTCCTTTAATTCCCTTGTTTTGCCTTTATTGGTCGTGGCCAGTACTAAGATCTGTTTCACCTAAAAGCTCCTTGTGCCGTATTAGACAGTTTTTTTAAAATTTAGGGATTAATATAATTGCTGGTCAACGGTTTGTAAAGGTAAGCCGGTAAGGAAGGCAGGGCCGTGGCAATTAAGGTGCCGCCTTTTTTATCCGGTCTCCTGGTTTTTTGGGCTACCTGCAGCACCTGCAGCTGCGCCATCCTTGTAGCACTGGCTGCCATACCGCACCACCTGACGGCACAGCCCCCGGATTATACTGACTTCCCGAGCTCTGAGCTGGTAGCGGCTTAAAAAATTGCGGGCCTTGTCAAGCCGGTGTTCCGGATTTTCATGATTGATGTAATGGATTCGGGCAAAGGTCTCTTTTAGTTCTTCATACATGTTCTCCAGCTCATGCCGACAGGCCAGCCGGGGGATATGACATTCCGGTGCCCGGGTGCGGGCCTGGAACAGTTCATAACACATGACCATGACGGCCTGGGCCAGGTTCAGGGAAGAAAATCCGGCTGTGGGAATATTCACAAGCTCGTGGCATAGCTGCAAATCTTCATTGGTCAAACCCCGGTCCTCGGGGCCGAAAAGAACGGCTACCCGGTTTTCTGAAGACATGGGGATCAGTTTTGCGGCAAGATCGGCGGGAGAAGAATTCACCCGGCGTGTGCCACCAAGCCTTGCGGTGGTTCCGACAATCCAGTTGAACCCCCCAAGGGCCTCAGGAAGCGTGCTGCAGACCTTCATGGCCTTTACCAGTCCGGAAGCGGAGTGGGTCGCCACTTTCAGAACACGTTCCATGTCAAGGTGCCTGGGCGCAGACACAATCAACTGCCCCACCCCCATGTTTGCCGCAGCCCGGGCCGCGGCACCAATATTTTCCGGAATCCGGGTATCATGAAGCACAATGGCGACATTTTCCATGCGAATCTTTTGACACATCCTATTCCCCTTTTACGTCCGACTCAAAATCTTTCCGGTGATCAGCGCAGTATCACCGCAGCGGGCTTGCCGCAAGCGTTGCTGCGCACTCTGCGCGATGAAGATAATCATGCCGCATAATCGGTTGTCAACAGATAAAACTGCTACACCCTCAGCTTCACATACGGATCAGTGAAGAAAAAAGAGGTGGCATACCGTGGAGGCAGTTGCCCACATCACGACGGCGTAGAGCCAATTGCTCTGGATGATCAGTTTCGGTGACACCTGGTACCGGCTGACCAACGCCAATCCGACACCGGACAATGGACTGCTGGCCGTTGCTATGGCCCAGCAACTGAGAAACAGAAAGCCCAGTTGAGAAGGATTCGGGTTGAGCGGAAGAAGCAGGGGACTGGCGATGGAAATGCTGACAACCGGATGAACGCCGGCGATTCCGATGATGATCATCACAGCCAATATCATCGACAGCAGCCCCGGAGTCAAGGTTGATCCCTGAAGGCTGAAGAATTCAGGATACACAAGGGTCGTCGATTTTATACCTGCCGAAAAAACACCTGCAGCAAGAAACAGGGTAAACTGGCTGCCGACCGATAGCAGGCTAGTTTTAATAAAGTCATGCAGCGCAGTTATCCTCGGACGGAATTTCATGAAAATAAGGGCCCCGAAAGGTGAAATCAGACAGATAATGGTAAGAATGCTGATATCGGGTTGAATATAATGAACACTGAGAACAACTGCAGCAAGAAACGTCGGCACTATCATGGTTGCTGTTTTGAATGGATATCCGGAAAAGAGTTCTTTTCTGAAAAAACATACTTCAACAATTGAATAGCCAATGGCAAGAAGACTCATCATCGCACCGGGGATCAAGGTTTGCCGCCATGACATGCCGGGGGCGTACGTGAGGGCAACGCCCGTAGCGACAAAGAAGGGAGACCACCATGCCGCCGAACAGAACGAGCGGGCAAGAACGATCGTCTGAGTTTTGGTCAAGATGCCGTTTTTACGAAGACGATCACCGAAAACAAACAGCACTGACAGATTGATAATCGATCCGAGCAGGTGGGTGCCGAATGCTGTAACGGCAACAGACCGCTTTCCCTGGGGCAGCGTCTGGCCTTCGATGCCGGTATTTGTCAAGGCAAGGAAAGAGACGGAAACAAACATCGCCAGCAGCGGCAGGTTGGTGGCAAGAATTTTCTGCCAGCCAAGAAACACGCCCCGGAAAGCCGCAAAGGCAACGAGGATGCAGCCGGTTACGAGGAGCAGCAATGCCTGGTTGCGTGGACCCTTGCCCAGGGTAGGCCACATGACAATCGGCACAAGCCAGCCGAGCAGTGTCGGTAGAGCCAGAATAGAGGGCACGGGAATACTTATAAGATACAGAACAAGCGTCCCAACGATAATCCACCCGATATACATTTGCATTTTATTGTTTCAACCTGTCTTTAAGGCCGTAATACCATTAGCGCTTACCGGGGAGAGTCAAAACAAATGCAACAATAATTCGAGTTTAGAGCAGCATTAATCAAGTCCCAGGTTGTCGTAAAAGTGCCGGCGTTTCATCCTGCGCAGTGCCTTATCTTCTTTGACCAGATAGCAGTATTTGTTGTTTTGGTCATCAAAACATTCAAACAGTCCGGTATAATCTTCTATATCTGTAACATCACAGATCCTGGAAACATCATCGTTAAACCGCCGGCATACCGAAACCCAGTCTTCAATTTTCGAGTCTTTTTTGATGGTGATCGCCTTTGAGGCCTCATCATATTCCGCCTGGATGGATTTCATGTCAATACCTCCAGATTTTTAAAATTAGAGGGTCAAAAAGGCCCTGTTTATAAAATTTATTTTAGCAGAATAACCCTTTTTGTGTAAAATCTAAAATGTACAATCCTGTCGGATTGAGTGTGTTTTTTTATAAATTTTAAATGAAAGCAACCTTGAAAAGTGCCTAATTCTCAGTTCCAATGCCATCACACTTACGTGCGCGGCATTAAATGTTCGCGGTCCCTGCTGCGGCCCTGTCTTTCTATGGCCTGGATCAGGCGGGTAAAAATCAGGTAATGAAAAGGAAGGAAAAAATACCAGTATATATCACCCCAGATACCGTGAGGTTCAAAGTATGCGGTTACAATGAGGCGGTTCAGGTGAGGGTTTTCAGCTTTGACGGTAAATTCCAGCCAGGCCAGGCCCGGCAGTTTCATCTCGGCCCTTAATAGAAGCCGGCGGTAGGGCTCGATTTTCTCCACACGAAAAAAATCGATCACGTCATTTTCCCATAACTCGGACTGGCTCCGCCGCCCCCGGGACATACCCACACCGAGAAACAGGCGGTCGATTTCACCCCGCAGATACCACATCCAGTTGTTATGAAACCACCCTTCTTTGCCCCCGATCCGGCAAAAAGCATAGAACAGGGATTTGTCTAGTTTGGGTGAGTCTATCCAGTACCGGCTGATATAATGGGGCACCCGGGGCAATTCATGCAGCCTTGGAACCAGATTCCAATTGGGCGGATAGGCACAGGACCATCGGCTTTGCATGGTGTCCTCTTCTTCGATTTTCATGGCGCGTTTGACTGCTTCACGAAAGGGAACGGTCTCGAAGGGAATTAGAGCCTGGATCTCCTCATTTCTGCACACCACTTCATTACCAAGACCTTCCAATAGTGAACGGGTGATTGCGGCCGGCACCGGCGTGATAAAACTGGCCAGGAATGAAAAGGTATTCAAAGGCAATGGGAGTCGGGTAAACCAGCGCCGTTTGCCAAGAATATCGGCCACCACCTTCATCATATTTTCATAGGAAAGGATTTCATTTCCTCCGATATCGAATTCCCGACCACGGGTATTTTCATGTTCCAGGCACCCCACCAGATATTTGATTACATCACGGATGCCGATGGGCTGGCACAGGGTTTTGGCGTAAACCGGCAAACAGATCACCGGTATGCGATCCACCAGATTTTTGATGATTTCAAAGGAGGCGCTTCCCGAGCCGATAATCACGGCCGCCCGGATGACCGTCACCGGCACCGGTCCCTTCATTAACTCTCGCGCAACTTCAAGACGACTCTTCAGGTGTGCGGATAAAAAATCGTTTTTATCCCCCAATCCGCCCAGGTAAATGATGCGTTCAACCCCTTTTTCCCCGGCAGCCAGTCTGAAATTTTTTGCTACAGTCAATTCGAGATTTTCAAATTTTTTGGGCCCCAGAAGCAATGAATGCATCAAATAATAAGCGGTATTCACCTGGTCCATGGCCCGCTTTAAGTCCTCGATACTCAACGCATCGCCTTCCACAATTTCCGCCCCAGGCCAGCGCAGCCCATAAGACTCGCCATGGGATCTGACGAGTACACGTACCCTGTACCCCCGGGCAATTAACTCGGGTACAAGCCGCCCGCCGATATAACCGCCGGCTCCGGTAACGAGAATGAGTCCCTTTCCAGCCACCGGACGGGTGGGTAAATCTTCGCAGAACAATATGGATCGTTGAGGATACGGCATATGGCACCTTTTTTGTTTGCTTTAAAATTTTGGTGTAGTTATTTCTCTGCATCCCTATAAAAGGCTTTCCATTTCAATAGTGGAGCAGCACGCAATTGCATGCTGGTCTTATATATCTGCAGATGAGTGAATTTGCGTCCAAGCACTATATCATGTCTGCAATCTCTTTTCCGTAGGCTTGTGCTGTTTCAACACCGTCCTCAACCCAGGACGCCTTGATCATCAAAGGGCCGGAAGCCATTTTCATCTTAAAAATATAGTTCATTGTATCAAATATTTTTTTATTGGCCTCTCCGCTCCATCCATACGCACCAAAGGCCCCCCCGGGTTTGTCCTTGAGCTGTGCACGCTCAGCCATGAATAAAACCTGTTTCATGGAGGGCAGCATTTCCCCGTGATAGGTGGGGGAACCGAAGACATAGGCATCAAACCCTATTAAATCTTTTTCAGTTTCTATTTGTTGAGCAGTTTTAACCTGCACCTGGTGGCCTGCCTGACGAACACCCTCTGCAATTAATTCAGCTATTCCCTTTGTTTCATTAACTCTGGATGTATAAACAATCAGTATACTTCCCATTTTTTTATCCTTATTTTTTTAGAATTTGAATTTATAAGATTTTAATTGTTCAATTTTTTGTTTAACTTAACGACCTGGATTGATTATTATATGGAATGTATAATCAAAACTCATAACAAAGTAATATAAAATCATGACGGGGCCAAGAAAAATTAGCCGGGTTTTTAATTTTTGGCTTGATAAAAATTAAAAAGTCTGGAAATCTATAATTTTTTTGTATGGACTTTTTTTAGATATCGTCTATGTGGATTAGAAACAAGGTGTACAGGAATTTATGGGCTTATTAAAATTAAAGGGGTTTCCGGGAACCGGCAGTTTCCCCCATGGGATTCACCCTCCGGATAATAAAGCGTTGTCCGCCAACAGGCCTGTCGAAGTGATGGAAACACCCCGGACGGTGACCCTGCCTTTGCTGCAGCATCTTGGGGTGCCCAGCAAGCAGGTTGTTAAATCCGGTGAAACGGTCAGTTACGGGCAGATGGTTGCTAAAGGAGAGGCCTTTGTTTCCGCCTCACTCCATTCGCCCATTGCCGGAAAAGTTAAAAAAAATGTAACAGTGACCCTGCCCAACGGCAGGCGTGTTGACGCCATCACCATTCAGGCGGAGGGGGAGCAAATCCCCCCGGAAAGAATCTGGGAAGAGGTGAAGTTTACACAATGGCCAAAGGAGGGCTTTTCCGATTATGCCCCCATGGATATTGTGAAAAAGATTCAGGAATCCGGTATCGTGGGGTTAGGCGGGGCAGCGTTCCCCACCCATGTCAAGGTGATGCCCAATGATACCCGGGTGATTGATACCATGGTGGTGAACGGGTGTGAGTGCGAGCCATATCTGACCTGTGATTACAGACTTATGGTTGAGGCGCCTGAGGTGATCGTCACCGGCTCGCTTCTGACGGGAAGGGCTGTCTCGGCCAGGGAGGTTGTCATCTGTGTGGAGGACAATAAGCCCGAGGCCATAAGACGTCTTCAGCATGCGGCACAGAAGACAGTGGTGCAGGTTGTCGTACTGAAAACAAAATATCCCCAGGGCAGTGAAAAGCAGCTTGTGAAGGCCGTGGTCGGTCTTGATATTCCGTTAGGCGGTTTGCCGGCTGACGCAGGCGTTGCCGTAAGTAACGTGCAAACCATGGCCACCGTGGCCCGCAGCCTTATCAAGGACGTGCCGCTTACCCACAGGGTGATCACTGTTTCCGGCCGTGGCATCTGCAATCCGAAAAATATTTTTGTGCCCATCGGGGTCTCTTTGGCCGAGGTGGTTGACTTCTGCGGCGGCCTGACGCCTGATGCGGCCCGGATTATTTCCGGCGGCCCCATGATGGGGTTTGCATTCTCTGATCTGTCTGCCCCCGTAACCAAAGGCACGTCCGGGCTGACGATTCTTACCCATGACGAGGTCCGCAAGACGGATGAGACAAATTGCGTGCGCTGCGGGCGATGTGTGGACGCCTGTCCCATGAACCTTGTGCCCACAAAGCTGGCGTTGGCGGCCAGGTATAAGGCTCCTGAGCTTGCTGCCCAATACCATATTCGTGCCTGTGTTGAATGCGGGAGCTGTTCCTATGTATGCCCGGCAAAGCTGAACCTGGTTCAGTTGATTCGTGAGGGTAAGGTCCAGCTGAACGCCTGGGAACGTCGCTGATATAAACAATAAAGATTAATTGATACAAGGAACAAAACGTGTCAAACACAAATAGACAGATAAATTCAGCCCTGTCGTTTGAAGACAGGCCCGGCCGAAAGCCGCCCTTTATAAGCGTGGCTCCGTCTCCGCATATATCAGACAGCAGGGCCGGCACCCGCAGGATGATGATTGATGTGATCCTTGGGCTCTCTCCGGCCATTGCCGTCGCTCTTTATTTATTCCGGTTCTATGCCCTTAAACAGATTCTTGTCTGTGTGGTGGCCTGCCTTGCTGCGGAATATATCTTCGTGCGCATGCGGGGGAAATATTTTACGTTAAAAGATTGCTCCGCCATGGTTACCGGCGTCATTTTAGGTCTTTCCATGCCGGGGGCAGCCCCCTGGTTTGTGGGGGCTTTGGCCTCCGTAGTCGGCATTGGGATCGGCAAAATCGTATTCGGCGGGATCGGGATGAACATATTCAACCCTGCCATGGTGGGACGGGCGTTTGTCATGATTGCCTTTGCCCAGCTCATGGGCGCCGGTGCCTATGAAAATGTGACAGGACTGGTGGATGCCGTGTCTGGGGCCACCCCTTTGAGTGCGTTGAAGTTCAATGGCGTTCAAACCGGTATCGTGCCATTGTTTATGGGCGTTACCAACGGGTCTGTCGGTGAGGTAAGTGCCATTGCCTGCATTTTAGGTGGGCTGTATCTGATTTACAGAAAAACCGCTTCCTGGCAGATCCCTGCAAGCATTCTGGTGACCGTTGCCCTGATCGCCGGGATTACGGACATGGCTGGGGGATATCAAGGTCTGTTCCTGCTGCACCATCTGTGTGCAGGCGCACTGATGTTCGGTGCCTTTTTCATTGCCACGGACCCCGTGACCTCTCCTTTAACCCCTAAAGGGAAAGTGATATTCGGTGTGGCTACCGGGTGCCTGATCATGCTGATTCGCCTGTTTTCCGGTTATCCCGAAGGTGTGATGTTTGCCGTACTGATAATGAATGCCATGACTCCGCTGATCAACCGCTGGACTATTCCCCAGCCCATGGGACAAAGGGAGGCCTGATATCATGTCATTGAAAAAAAGTAACCTGGCCCAGGCCTGGCTGGTACTTCTCCTTGCCACCTTGTTCGGTACCGCCCTTGCCGGTATCCAGGCAAAGCTCGGGCCCGTAATTGAGGCGAACAAGATTAAAGAGACCATGGCAAAAATACCGGTGCTGGTGCTTGGAGAGGATCTGGCTGCCGAACTTGCCGCCGAAAACCAGACGCTCACCATCAAATCACGGGTGATTGAAATAAAGCAAAACGGCACCACCAAATTCTACACAGTGTATGATGTATGGCTGCCTGACGGAAAAATGGTGGGGCATGTGGTCAAAGCAGACGGCCAGGGCTATGCGGATAAAATTGAATTGCTGCTGGGTCTTGATGCCCAGGGCAAAAGCATTACAGGGCTTTTTGTTCTGGATCAGAAAGAGACACCCGGTCTGGGCGCCAAGATTATGGAAGATGCCTGGCGGGGTCAGTTCAAAGAAAAATCCACGGAAAATACCCTTGCCGTTGTTAAGGGGGGCGGAGGCAAAGAAGACCAGATCGACGCAATTTCCGGTGCCACCATCTCTTCAAGGAGTGTGACCGGTATCGTAAATACGACGATTGCCAATGTGACATCTCAGCTTCAGGTCACTGACGGCCCTGATGATAACAAAAGTCCGGCGATTCAAAATGAGGAACCCGGTAAAAATAAGGAGCGTTCCTGATGGCTGATCAACCTACAGCTATGGAGAGATTTGTACAGGGGATTCTGCCCGAGAATCCGGTCTACCGGCAGCTTCTTGGGCTGTGTGCCACCCTGGCTGTTACCAACGGCATGAAGCCCGCATTAACCATGGGTGTTTGTGTGGCCTTTGTTCTGGTGTGTGCCAATGTTGTGATCAGCCTGATCCGAAACCTGTTGAAACCCCATCTGCGGATCGTGGTCTTCACCCTCACCATTGCCACCTTTGTAACGGTGGCGGACAGGGTTCTGGCCGCATACATGTTCCAGATGAGTAAAACCCTTGGCCCCTATATCCCTTTGATTATTGTTAACTGTCTGATCATTTGCCGGTGTGAGGTGTGTGCATCCAAGCAGAATGTGGTTATTGCAGCGGCTGATGCCCTGGGTCAGTCCATCGGGTTCGGCCTGGCGCTGGCCAGTATTGCCGCTATCCGTGAGATTTTAGGCACCGGCATGCTCATGGGATTCAGGGTCCTGCCGGCTTTTTGGCCGGACTGGGTCATCATGGTACTTCCCCCCGGTGCATTTATTACACTGGGTCTGCTGCTGGGGCTGGTGAATTATATCGATTTTAAGCGAGAAGAAGCTCGTAAATAAACTTAGATGAAAATTTATTAAATAATTGAGGCGAGTCTAATGGACTATTTTGTGGATATCCTGCTGATTGCCCTGTCAGCATCGATAATTAACAACTTTATATTTTATTACTTTGTGGGTATCTGCCCGTTTGTGGGCGTGTCCAGAAAAGTGGATATGGCCTTTGGCATGGGATGCGCCGTGACCTTTGTCATGAGTATTGCCGCGTTTCTTTCCTGGGGCATCACTGTTTTCGTGCTTATTCCCGGCGCACCCGTATCAACCTTTATTGCCGGGTTCTTTACAACGCCTGAAGCGGCCGCGCAAATTGATCTGACAGTGCTCAGTTACATTGTCTATATTTTTGCCATTGCTTCTTCGGTTCAATTTGTAGAGATGTATGTTAGAAAATTTTTCCCACCCCTTTACCGGTCTTTCGGGGTGTTTCTGCCGTTGATAACCACCAATTGCGCCATCCTCTTTGCCTGCCTGACCATCATGAGCCATGTGGCGGGCGTTGATAATCCCAAAGAGGTGTGGGACTTGGGCAAAGCCATGACCCTGGCACTTTTTGGCGGATTGGGATTCACCATTGCCATCGTAATTATGGCGGGTATCCGGGAGGAACTGGAACTTTGCGATATCCCCAGGCCCTTTAAAGGGGCGGCCATTACCCTGGTCATCGGTGGGATTCTGGCCATTGCCTTCATGGGATTCACCGGGGTGGATTCAGGTATCAAGAACGTGCTGAAACCTGTGCCTGCCGTCCAGGAACAAAGTTCTGAAGCAAGCCGCAACAACTTGACTCAATATTTAGCTGATATAACCTGTAAGGGCCATAACGGCCAGGAGATTGTGCCATGATGGTTTCACTGGGTATCGCCGGCGCAAGTATGCTGGTCATGGCTATTATTTTTTCCTATATCCTGGGATGGGCCAATAAAAAATTTAAAGTTGTCGTGGATCCTAAAATTGAAGAGGTGACACAGGCGCTTCCCGGAGCCAACTGCGGGGGATGCGGATACTTAGGCTGTTCCGACTATGCCCTGGCTATTGTCGCGGACAATGATCCTGTGAATAAATGCACGGTCGGCGGGGAGGCCTGCGCCAAAGCGATTGCCGATCTCATGGGTGTTGAAGTCGGCGATATGGTGCCTTTGCATGCCATCGTTCATTGCAACGCGCCGTTGTCCAGTCGTTTAGGGCGTACCCGATACATGGGTGAAAAGCGGTGCGCATCTGCCCAGCAGGTGGCAGGCGTTCAGGGCTGCACCTTTGGATGTCTTGGGTATGGTGACTGTGTTGAGGTCTGCAATTACGACGCCATCCATATTCTAGACGGACTTGCCCGGGTGGACTATGAAAAATGTATTGGTTGCGGTGCCTGCACCAAGGCCTGCCCCAGGGGTATTATCTCCATTGAAGGATTCAGGCAAAAGGCAATACCTGTGGTTGCCTGCTCCAATAAAGACAAGGCAAAGGATGCCAAAGCCGTGTGCAACAATGCATGTATAGGGTGCAAAGCCTGTGCAAAGGAGTCTGACCTCTTCACTATTTCGGACAACCTGTCTAAATGCAATTATGATGGCTATTCACCCCTAAAATATGAAGAAGTAATGAAGGCCATTGAAAAGTGCCCCACCGGATGCATCCAGTTTATGGGATCCCGTTAGAATTAAGAAATGAAAAAAATATGTGTCTACTGCGGCTCAAGTGACGGGGCCCGCCCTGAATACTCACGGGCCGCAGCAACCCTCGGGCATGCCATGCTGGAAAAAAGTCTTGACCTTGTTTACGGCGGCGCCAGTGTCGGACTCATGGGCAAGCTGGCTGACACTGTTCTCCAAGGTGGTGGCCGGGTCACGGGGATCATACCTGAACCCCTGGTAAACAGGGAGATCAGCCATGCCGGCTTAACAGAACTTGTGGTTGTAGATTCCATGCATGAAAGAAAATCCATGATGGTTGATCTGTCGGACGGGTTTATTGCACTTCCCGGCGGTATCGGCACCATGGATGAACTTTTCGAAATACTGACCTGGTCCCACCTCGGAATTCACAAAAAACCATGTGCGTTACTCAACGTGGCCGGGTATTATGACCATCTGAGTGCGTTTATGCAGCATGGCGTCAACCAGGGGTTCATCAGAAAAGAGACAGCGGCAAAACTTATTATCAACGATGACCCCAGGGGGTTGCTGGATCTGTTCATGAAAAGTTAAGGTAAATTGAAAAACCACGAAGTTCACGAAGAACACGAAGTTAGAGAGAATATCATGACTATTCTCCTAAAATATCCCTGGCCTTTTCTGCACCCTTAAAATCCGGATTCAGTTCCAAGGCCTTTTTCAGATAGGCCCTGGCTTTTTCAAACTGATGTTTGTCATAATAGGCCCAGCCCAGATGGTAATTGGCGATAGGGCTTTGGGGATTAATTTCTACACTCTCCTCCAGGAGCGGAAGGGCCAGGTCATAGCTTCCCTGGAGATAATAGATCCAACCCAGGGTGTCCAGAAAATCAGGGTTGTTGGGTTCCTTGTCCCGGGCTATCTTTGCCAGCCGTAGTGCCTCATACATGGAGGAGTTGGTTTCAGCCAGGATAAAGGCCAGGTTGTTGGCAGCCGGTGCATAGTCGTCTTTGATCGCAAGCGCCTGTTCCAGATATGCTTTGGCTTTTTTAAGATCACCGCGGGCTTTGTAAATCCGGCTTAAATTAAGGTAGGTGGGCAGGTATTCCTTATTCAATTCCAAAAGTGTTTCATAGTATTGTATTGCGCCGTCCGTATCTTTTTTCAACTCACGGATGACGGCAAGCTGCTCCCAGGGCGCGGAAAGATCCGGCTTTCTTTTAACAGCCTGGTGAAACCGGTCTTCAGCCATGTCGATTTTTCCGGTGGTCATGTATATCCTGCCCTGGATCAGGTCTATGATGGCAAGGGTGGGGCTGTCATGAGATACGTTTTTGCGATGATTGTCGCAGGCCGCCAGGGCCTTGTCCTCTTGTTTTTTCTGCATGTGGACACTGACCTTGTAGTACAGGGCGTCCATCTGGTCCGGGTTTATTTCCAGTGCCCGGTCAAAGGCCTTAAGGGCCTGGTCTGTTTTTTCCATCTCGTTCAGGGCCAGCCCAAGGGATACGTAACCTGCGGCAAAGTCGGGCTGCAGTTCAAGAACAAATTGATAGATTTTTTCAGCACCGTCAAGGTCTTGTTCCAGGATTTTAAGTTTTCCTGCAAAAACAAGGGCCTGTATGTTTTTGGGTTCCCGTTTAAGGATATAAATAATATGGCGTTTGGCCTCCAATGTTTCCTTGTTCTCAAGTAGGATGTCAATCAGCACAAGCCTTGCTGCTGTGTGGTTCGGGTCGATTTCCAGGACTTCGTTTAACTCGTCGGTTGCCAGTTTGCGTTCCCATGATTCGCTGGTTTTATGCCCGGCCGCCACCCGGAATAGATCCTGACCCGGCAGGTCGGATTTTCCCTTGTCCAGAAGGCAGCGTGCCCTAAAATATCTTGCCATGGCATGCCTCGGGCTGTTTTTTATTACAGCCTCAAAACATTTGAAGGCCTGGGAAAATTCCTTGCGGTTAAAGTGCAGTCGGCCCTTAATGAAGTTGGCCTGCACATGATCCTTGTTTTTTGCCAGGATACCGTCAACAATGGATTCTGCTTTTTCATACTCTTTTTCCAGAAAAGAAAGCAGGGCAGTTTGGGACATGATGTCCAGATTTTCCGGATCCAGAGCAAGGGCCCTGTTAAATATTTCCAGGGCCTTGGTGTTTTCTTTCTGCCGGGCATAAAAATTGCCCAGGTTTGACAGGGCCGCAAGATTTTCAGAATTATTCAGAGTGGCTTCCATCAATTTTTTTTCCGCTTCTTCTATTTTGCCTTCACTTTCCAGATAACGGGCCAGATCCGCACTTTTCTGCATCTGGTCTCCCGGGACCTTGACCCACCTGCTGATCAATGGTTCGATTTTTTCAATCTCCCCTTTTTTCCGGTAAAGGGCGGCCAGCTTCATATAGGGTTTGCGCTGGGTTTCATCCAGTTCAATGGCTTTAAGATAGTGGGGCTCAGCCTCTTCCAGACGGTTGGAAATGAACAGAAGGTGGGCCAGGAAAAGATGGGTCTTGGGATTGGACCCATCAATGTCAATGGCCTTCTCCAAGGTCTTTAACGCCAGATCCATGTTTCGTTCCTGGATCTGGATGGTGGCCAACAAATGCATAGCCTCTATGTTTTCAGGATGTTTTTCCAGGATTTCACCGGCGGTTTTCCTGGCCTCTTTGGTTTCCTTGGCCAGAAGCAGGATCTGACCAAGCCGCAGCTTGGCCTGGAGATTCTCCGGGTTCAGGAGAACGGCCTGGTGAAAGGCTGCGGCTGCCTTTACCGGGTCCTGGAGATGAACATAGGTTTCCCCCAGGTCACACTGGGCCTTGTCATTTTCCGGTTCCAGTTGAATCACATTCTGAAATTCTATCTTTGCCTTTTCATACTCCTGGGCGGCAAAGTAATTCTTCGCAGCTTCATAGTGTCTTTCTGCCTCATCCTGGGGAGATGAGCAGGAAAAGAGAAAAAATAAAAAACAAAGGCCAAAGAAAAATGGGGAAATGTAATTGGTCAAAGATGTTTTCATGGAAATACCTGTATATGTGGTTCTTTGCCGGGATAAGGTAGTATAATATTCGTTTTGGATAAAAATTTAAGATGCCCAGCATAATAAAAATCAAACATGGTCGCTACATTAAAGATTAAATTTCTACCATATATACAATATCCAGGCAAACGCTATTCTTTGACACTTCTATGCTGTTATGTATGGCTCTTTTTTTACCTGTTGTTGCCGGGCCTTGGTAAGAATGAACTTTTTCTATGGTTTTGTGTAATTAATTCCACAAAACCATAGACTTTTTTTTCACAATATATGTTTTCTTTTCCTATGCGCTTGATGTAAAAATTAGGGGAAGGTTAAAAAAAATATTTGATTCATGGTGTAATCCCTATAAAATAGGCACGTTTGCTTTTTGAAAAACAATAATATTATTTGTGGTATGTAAATTGCTTTTAATTACGATCAATATAGATAAAAAAAATGGTCATAAAGGCTTTTATTCGATTTGGAGAAATGAATGATGAAAAAATTGCTTACACTGCTGTTATTATACGGAGCATTGGTATTTGTTTTGACTGGCGTTTGTTTTGGAGCTGACTATGTATATAACTTTACGCCTTGGGATAATGATCTAGACGATCTTGATCATTCCGCAGCTTATTCTTGGGAAATTAATATGACTGGTGCGGTTGATAGCACTAATGCGGTGAGCTACAAACCGGATCAGGTTATAACAAGCATGGTCCTGACTTTTGACGATATCTATGATAATAGTAACGATTATAATAATAAAATATATTTATCTGTTCTGGTTTCTGCAGGGGAAGAGGGCGGAAAGATTAAGGATTGGGATGGACTAGGTTCGTATGAAGAAGACAGGTTTATCCGAAATGGTGATGTTGATTACTACCATGATAACCGGAGCGGTTATGTTAATTATTTTACAAATGATCTCAATAATGGAGCTGTAAGCCAGCTGAACGTAATCGAGAATGTCGTAACCCAAAAAACCAAAAGAAATGACATTGATGTTACTTTTACACCTGGTGTAAACGATACGAGCGGTACGGTAACCATCGTAGATAAGGCGGCATCGACGACAACTACTGTTTCATCCTCTGGGGTTAAGGATTTGTTTGAATGGGCCAGGGACGGTGTATTTGAGCTTGGTTTTGATCCGGACTGTCACTTTTACAATCGCGGTATCAGTCTGATGGTATATACCAGCGAATCGACGGGCGCCAGCCATGCTCCTGAACCCGAAACCTTGGTTCTCTTTGGCCTTGGCCTTCTGGGCGCCAGTGCTTTTGGAAGAAAACGATTCAGTTAAATGGGTTAGAGCTTCAAGCCTAAATTTATAAAAATCTAAGACAGGCTGTATGTGTTTCATGCAGCCTGTTTTCTTTCTATTTAAAACCATGAAGCGCATGAAGGAGATGAAGATTGATTTTCCAGTATATTCTTCATGCTCTTCATGTCCTTCATGGTAAAATAAAGTGTTGGGATAAAAACTTGACTGTCGGTCCGAAGATGATATCATTAAATAGTTTGCAAAAAAACAAGAAGCCCAGAGTATTCGCGATGAATGCTCTGGGCTTTTTAAAGGCTTTTCGTTTTCTCCTTGAGCCACTGCCGGACCGGCGCTTCTAGTCCCGGAGCCAGCCGGTCATAAACCATCTGGTGATACCCATTGACCCAGTTTGTTTCCGCCGAACTCAGCATGGTTTTATCCATAAGGCTGCGTTCAAAATGGCAGAAGGTCATGTTCTCAAACTTTAAAAAACTGCCGAACGGCGTCTCCCTGTCCTTGACTACCAGCACCATATTTTCAAGCCGGATTCCGTACCGGCCTTCCCGGTAAAGTCCCGGTTCGTTGGTCAACAGCATGCCGGGGGCAAGCGCGATATCCACGGGAAGGGTGCTTAATCGTGCCGGACCTTCGTGCACACACAGGAAAAATCCCACCCCGTGGCCTGTGCCGTGGCCGAAGTCAAGTCCCTGCTGCCATAAGTGCCGACGGGCCATCGCATCTATCTGGTATCCTCTGGCAGTGGCGGGAAAGCGTGCCGTTGCAACGGCAATATGGGCTTTAAGTACCAGGGTGTAATCTTGAATTTCCTGATTTGTCGGCCTTCCTAAATGCACGGTGCGTGTAATATCCGTGGTGCCGGTCAGGTAATTGCCCCCGGAATCAGTCAGAAACATGGCATCAGGACTTAAGGGCAGATTCGTATCAGGATCAGCACTGTAATGGCAGATGGCTGAATGTTCCCTAAACGCCATAATGGCGTCAAAGGAGGGGTGAACAAAGGCGTCCTGTTCTTTGCGAAAGTGTAAGAGCTGTTCTGCGGTTGACATTTCAGTTTTGGGTGTATCGCTTGTGTCAAGCCAGTGCAGGAAATTGACCACGGCCCGGCCGTCTTTGACCGCAGTATCACGGATATGGGATATTTCAATCTTATTTTTCAGGCATTTAAACTTTGTCGAAGGGTTTGGCGCCTCAATAATATCCGAGCGCATCTTTACGGCCTGGTAAATAAAATCCGAAACTTTTTCTGGGTCAAGCAGTACCTTGGATTTTTTATTCAGCGTATGAACTGTCTCATAAAAAGCGTCGTAGTCAAATAATGAAACGCCATCCGTCCTAAGAGCTGTCTCAAGTTCCGGACTGACCTTGGCGGGATCAATGAACAGACGGATTTTATCCATAGTCATCAGGGCAAATGCCAGATTCACCGGATTGGTATGAATATCCTCACCCCTCAGATTAAAGGTCCAGGCAATATCATCTAAGGCGGCCAGAACATGGCAGTCCGCATTGTAATCTGCCATTTTTTTGCGTATACGAGAAAATTTTTCTTTCCGGGTTTCACCGGCATAGACGATATCCAGCTCAAAGGCCGGGGTCCCTGGCCTTGTCGGCCTCTCTTGCCACAGATCGGAAATCAGATCCATGGTCGTCTCCAGGACAATATCTTTTTGTGAAAATTGTTTTTTCAGACTGTCGGCCTGGGCTGCAGATACAATTTTTCCATCCAGGGCAATGCGGTCATTGGGGGATAACGTATCGGCCAGCCATCTGTCAAAGAAAGGCACACCTGTCTCCCCCTGCTTGAACAGGTCAAAACCATTCAGTTGGGTTGCGGCCTGGATCCAGTAGCGGAAATCCGTCCACATCCCGGCCTTTGTTTTTGTCACCACAGCCGTACCCGCAGAACCGGAAAATCCGGTCAGCCATTTCAGGGTCTGCCAGTGCCCGGCCAGGTATTCGCTTTGATGGGGATCTGCATTTGGAATGATCACGGCACTCACTCCAGCCTCATCCATTTTTCTGCGCAGGGCGAAAAGTTTGTCTTGTGTGTTCAATTGTCCTATTGGCTCCGATACATTTTTTGATATAAAGCTATACTGTTTTTGCTCTTAAACGTAGGATAGGCTGCACAGCCTTGAAAAAAATTTACAGAGGTAGATACGGTACTTATATGCGCGACCTATTTTCATAATTTTATTAATAATACATTTTACCCGTTTTGTCTAGGGAAAATGCGAAAGTAAAAACTGAATACGGCCGTGTGAAAAAATATAAACCAAAAAAAACCGATTGCCTCCAAAAAGGAACTTTTTAGTTGTTTCAATCATTCACCTTCCTCCCCGGGTCAATCTTTAAGGGTTTGGTGGTTCAGATGAAATTTATCGTTTTCTTGTGTTTTCATCCTCTGTCGCACATATGTGAGATATAATATCAACGGCAGGCAGGACAAATCAATCGGGGAATCCCTGATTTTTTTGATTTTTTTTACAAAATCAATCCAATACTTGGTGATAACATGTTCTTTTTTCTTGACCCTATGCAAAGACCATCCTATGGTGGGCGTATGATACCATTTTTTAATCGCTGTAAAATTATACGCGTTCACCAAACTTTTTCAGCGTGGAGTTTAAAAATTTTTAAATGGGAGCAAAAAAATAAATATGGGATTTACAATTGATCATTTTAGTATCAATGTACTGAATCTGGAAGGAAGTCTGGCGTTTTATGAAAAAGCACTCGGCCTTACGGAATTGAGAAGAAAAACGGCCACAGACGGTTCCTATATTATTGTATTTTTAACGGATAATCAGTCCGGCAACAAACTGGAATTGACCTGGCTTAAGGACAGGAATGCGCCCTACGATCTCGGCGATGAAGAATTTCACATTGCATTCAAAACAGATGATTTTAACGCGGCCCACGACCTGCACGAGAAAATGGGGTGTATCTGCTATGAAAATAAGGATATGGGTATCTATTTTATCAATGATCCCGACGGATACTGGCTTGAAATCGTGCCTGTAAACTAGCGCCACACCCAGCCATTGAAGCAAGGGCGCAGGCAAAGGGAATATATCAATATCAATGCCTGGTAAACCATTGCGGTCGGCAGGTGTTGGGAACTTGGAAGAAATTGACATGTAGCTGGAATGAACACGGCATGGGCAAGTAGGACTTATCCGACATCAGTATTGTGGCGGTGACGCTGTGAAAGGGAAAAATTTTTTTTCGTCGTCCAGCCGGGACGGCGAAACCATTCTAATCCGTAAGGTTTCTTCGTACATTGTGGTTGTCACCTGTCTGGAAAAAGGGCAGGGCAGCGGACCTATCACAACCTCCGGCTTTGAAATTCCAAGGCCGGCCCATAGAATAGAACCAAATTGTAAGGAAAAATGACATGGATCGACGGGATTTTTTGAAAAAAACCATCGGCTGCGGTATCGCCGCAGGATCCACCCTTGCCTTCCCGGAGGTGGGAAAACTTTTTGCAGCCCCAAAGAGGGTTGCCTACGACCTGGTGGCGGTCCGGGGCGGGGAGCCGGACCAGATGTTTGATCTCGCCATTGCCTCTTTGGGCGGTATGCAGACCTTTGTGCCCAGGGGCAGCCGGGTTGTGGTCAAGCCGAATATCGGCTGGGACCTCCCCCCTGAACGGGGCGGCAACACCCATCCCGCCCTTGTGGGGCGTATTATAGAACACTGCCTTTCAGCAGGGGCCCGGGGCGTTTCTGTGTTTGACCATACCTGCGACAATTGGCGGCGCTGTTATGCCAACAGCGGCATTGAAGCCGCCGTAGAGGCGGCTGGCGGGAAAATGGTGTCCGCAGACAGCGAGGGCTACTACAAAAGCGTTTCCGTTCCCCAAGGCCGGCGGCTCAAGACGGCCAAAGTCCACGAGGCACTCCTGAAGGCGGATGTATTCATCAATGTGCCGGTACTCAAACACCACAGTTCCGCCATGGTTACCATCGGCATGAAGAACCTTATGGGGGTGGTCTGGGATCGGTGGTACTGGCATCGCAACGACCTTCACCAATGTATCGCAGATTTTTCCTCTTTCCGCAAACCTGATCTCACGGTGGTGGATGCCTATACCGTCATGAAGCGCAATGGCCCCAGGGGTGTGTCCCTCAGCGATGTGGTCCCCATGAAGGCCCAGGTCGTCTCAACAGATCCGGTGGCGGCCGATGCGGCCGGGGCCAAGCTCTTTGGGACAGACCCTGGCGATATCCGCCATATCCGGATCGCTTCAGATATGAACCTTGGGCAGATGCGCCTTGAAAACCTGTCCATTAATCGGATCAAGATTTAAATGAACATTTGCCGTCTCAAACCTCTGCGGATCTGTATTGCCATGGTTTTTTTTGTGCCGACGGCTTTTCTCTTTCTGGATATATGGGAGATTGGGGCAAAAACTTTTTCAGACCACCTGTTGTTTTTTCAATTTGTGCCCTCTGCGCTTAAATTTTTGAACCAGCCGGCAGTCGGGGCTGCAGGGTTTATCGTTGTGCTGATAACCGCATTTATGTTTGGCAGGGTCTACTGCTCAGCAATCTGCCCTCTGGGAATATTTCAGGATCTGATCTCCCGTTTTTTTTCAAACAGAGAAAAGAGCCGGGGTGAAAAAAAGCGGTCCGGCAGATACACATATTCTGCGCCCCGCAACCTCCTGCGGTATACGGTCCTGATTGCGACCCTTTTGTTCTTTTTTTCGGGAACCGGTCTGCTGCTTAACCTGCTTGATCCTTTCAGCAGTTTCGGTAGATTTTTCTCTAATCTCTTTCGCCCTCTTGTCATTACCCTGAACAATTTGGGGACGCCTATGGCAGAGGCCATAGGCGTTCATGCCTTTTACCGTGTTCAGTGGCCGGTCTATGCCCCGGTTTCCCTTGGCGTTGCCCTGGTTACACTGGGTACGGTGGGATGGATGAGTGCCCGGCACGGCCGCCTTTATTGCAATACGCTATGTCCGGTGGGAACCCTGCTGGGGCTGATCTCAAAATTTTCCCTGGTTAAAATCCGTATTGATAAGGAAGCCTGCCGGTCCTGCGGCCGGTGTGAGCATCTTTGCAAGGCCGGATGCATTGATGTCAAAACAAAAACCGTGGATACCGACCGCTGTGTTTCCTGTTTTAACTGCCTTTCTGTCTGTCCGGACCAGGCCATGGTGTATCAGTATGATTTTCAGCCAAGGTTTCAGATTAATACTCAATCGGGCCAAAAGATCCGCCACAGGAAAGAGTCGGTCCGGTCCCGCAGAAACTTTGTTCTTGCCCTGGCAGCCGGCAGTTTTGGCTTGGCGGCGGCTCGTGGCCATGCCGCACCCGAAATGCTTCCGGTACAGGCCAGGCCCACCACCATCCCCGAAAAGAAAACCAGCCCGCTTTCCCCTCCCGGTTCGGTCAGCATTGCCAGATACAACGCCATCTGCACGGCCTGTCATTTGTGTGTCTCTGCCTGTCCCTCCCGGGTGCTTGTGCCTTCAGTCTTTTCCTTTGGCTTGTCCGGGATGATGCAGCCGCAGATGGATTTTGACGCCGGGCATTGCAACTATGACTGTACCGTCTGTTCGAATATCTGCCCCAGCGGGGCGATCCTGCCTCTGACGGTAGAAAAAAAGCGGCTGACCCAGGTCGGCGTGGCAAAATTTATCAAAGAAAATTGTGTGGTCTATACGGACAACACCAATTGCGGGGCCTGCTCGGAACATTGTCCCACCAAAGCGGTACACATGGTACCCTACCTGAATGCCGCCGGCCGTAAGCTGGTTATCCCCGAAGTGGACGAGAATATCTGCGTGGGATGCGGCGGATGCGAGCATGCCTGTCCCACAAAACCCTTCAGGGCCATCTATGTGGACGGCAATATAGAGCACAAAACAGCGCGGAAACCCAAGGAAAAAAAGATGGAGAAGGATACGGGTGATGACTTTCCTTTTTAAATTGACTGTTGTAATTTTCTACACGGGGCGTTTAATCTCTAATTGTATAGAAGGGTACATTGTTCGAAATCCCGGACATTCATCCCTTGCTGCGGTTGTCGAGAATCTGCCGCACCGTCCGGGCCATATCAGATTTGCCAACCGGTTTCATTAAAAAACCTTTGATCCCTAGTTGCTCTGCCTTCCGCTTGTCAATATTTTCACTGAAGCCCGTACACAGAAGAACCGGAATATCAGGCCTTATTGTCAGGACCTCCTGTGCCAACCTGTCACCAGAGATACCCGGCATTGTCACATCAGTCAACAATAGGTCAAATGCTTCCGGATTTGCACGAAAGCATTCCAGCGCTTCCTGGCTGCTGGTATGCATAGTAACCTTATACCCCAGACGATTGAGCATCTGTTTTTCTATCTGGGCTACCGGTTTTTCATCGTCAACAAGAAGAATATGCTCCAATCCGGTTTGAAATGAAATTGTACGCTCCTCTGCCTCGGTTTCGGGCAGCTGCTCAAGTAATGGCAGATATATTGAAAAAACAGTCCCTTCCCCTACTTTACTGTCCACCAAGATATCTCCCCCGTGATCCTGAACAATTCCGTAAACAAGAGCAAGACCAAGACCTGTTCCTTTGTGCTTGTCTTTGGTGGTGAAATATGGATCGAAAATTTTATTTTTAATTGACTCTTCAATACCACAGCCATTGTCTGAAATTCTGAGCATCACATATTTATCATCTGAATTGAGTTTTGGAGATAGATCGTTTGTGGTGACGCATAGTTCCTTTAACTGGACATTGATTTTGCCGTCAGACTGATCCACGGCATGGTATGCATTGGTAATCAGGTTGATCACAATTTGGTGAAGTTGTATGGAGTCCGCCATCACCCAGCCGCAATCTTCCTGAATATCGTGATTGATTTGTATGGAAGACGGAATTGTGGAGCGGCTTAATTTTAAAGCTTCCTTTAAAATTTGTTGCAGGCGGACAGGGTTTTTTTTCTTTTCGGATCGGCGGCTGAAGGACAGGATTTGCTGGACAAGATCCCGGCCTCTTTTTCCAGCCTCCAGAATCACCTCGATATTTTTGTACTCAAGGCTCTCTTCAGGGAGATCCTCCAGGAGCAGCTCTGACATACCAATGATCGGAAATAGAAGATTATTGAAGTCGTGTGCAATACCTCCGGCCAGATTTCCGATGGATTCCATTTTCTGGGCCTGACGCAGATATTCGTCCGCCTTTTTTTGATTTTCCTCAAGCTTTTTAAGCTGGGTTATATCGGTGGCAATCTGCAAATGAACCATACGACCGTCGATCCATTTAATTGCCCTGTCATAATGTAGATACCATGCATTTGTTACAGGGTGCTGAAACTCCCCGACGACCAGGCCCTTTAAATTGCCGTCTTTGTCCACCAGTTTTTCATTCGGGCAGTGCTCACACACCTCATTTGCGTTTTTAAATACCTTGTAACACGTCTCTCCTGAAAAATTTTCTCCGAATTTGTCCACCAGATATTTGTTCATGAATAAAACTTCATAGGTCTTTATATCTGTGACGTAAATCGCCGCATCAATGCTGTTGAGCACCGTCAGGAAGGTGTCGTGGGCCTCTCGGTGTTTATTTTGATCCTCCTGCCGCTTCTTGATAAATTCGATGATAATAACACCGAGAATGACAAATAAAAACACAACCATGAGCCGGGAGACAACCTGATAGGGAGGCAGTTTCAACAAAAAGGTGTCCACGTAGGAACTCGGTTTTCTGAAAATTAAATCTTTTAAATTATATTCAAAAGACATGTATGCCCAGATACTATCGAGTGTCCAATAGAAAAAGCAGATGCTTGCGGTAATGATATATCCTACTCGCCGCTTCAATGCTTATTCCTCATAAACTTCGGCGGCTATTTTTAGCATGCTTTGCGGCATGGGAAAGCCGATGGCTTTTGCGGTGGCCATGTTGATTGCGATTTCCAGGGGATCCTCAAATATCTGGTTTAAATTTCTTGGTTTTGTGCCGTTTAAAATTTTGCCGAATTTATCGGCATTATACCCGCCGAGTCGGGCATAACCTGAATCGCTGGAAATACTCATTAAAATTCCGCCTTTCACCCATTTTGACCCGATCATTGAAAACGAAGGGATACGGGCCTTCTTAAAAATATCTGCGAGTTCTTTGGTCCTTGTGTCTGCACATAGCAACGCCGTTAAATATACGGCATCGGCTTTTTTCGAGAGTTCATGGAAACAGTTAAAACAGGAACGATCAGATTCCCCTTTGTCCGGTATCGAATCGAGAACATTGCAGGTAATCAACTCAAAGCCCCTTTCCTTGGCAATCTGCCGTGCTTCATTGATGGCAGAATAACTATGGCCATCTTCGGTGTCTTCAAGGGCAATGCCCAGGGTGTCAAATCCGACGATTCTGTGGAACATCCGCAGTTGTCTTGCATAGCGATTGGGATCAACCCTGGCGGTCACATGATCAAATCCGGAATCCTTTGCACTGTTGATGATGCCGGCACTTATCGGTTCGGATGTGGATAAAACCATCACCGGAACAGAATGCTCGTTGTTGGCCATATCCAAACCGGCCCAGGTGCCCATTGCAAGAACAATATCAATGTCGCCGCGTTTTAGTTTTTTCATTAAATCTCTTCGCACCACAACTCTTTTTTGATCATCCCAGTCTGCCGAATAACAATCTTCCGGTTTAAACGACAAGTAGGGGCTATCGTGTTTTGTGAGCCAGTCGATATAAGGCTTGGGCATTTCTTGTCGGAAATCGGGGAGGTTTTTAGCTGTTATCCAGCCTATTTTGATCAAACCCTGAACAAGGGTTCTCATGGTATCGGTATATTCGGAATAAGGTCCGCCTTCGTAATAGGAGACCCGCCATTTTTTGCCGTTGTTCAGCCTTGGTCCATTCCCTGAGCCTGCATAAAGATCCGGGACGAGTAAGATGGAAAGGGAAAATAATAATATTGCACCCCTTTTCACCTTGGTTTTCATTATGCCTCTCCGTTCTTGAAGGGATTGGTGGATGCGCCCACCGCTACAATCGCCTTGGGTTTGAACAGTATCCAGAGAATATGGCGTCAATGTCATAGACGAACTTTCATCAAGTTTAGATTACATGCCATTTATAATGTTCATGGCTTGTCGTAGATTTTTTTTGATTTCATCCAAATCACCTTCATTCAGAGAAAAACAGTTATTGATTGCTTTCATTACAGCTTCAATTTTTTCTAAAGATATAACGAGAAAGCATCCTTGTGATTGAAAAACAGATTTTTCTCCGTCCTGCTCATTTTCCCATTCTATATTCTTTTCTTTTGCTAAATTGTTAACATAAGTATTCACTTCTTCTTCCAACGCTGATGGAATCTGTAAGAAAGCTGACGCATTTTTCGGTCGTGGTTGCTCACTTGCAGCACTCATTTTATTGTCTGCATCAACGTACAGTATATTCGGATCGTGTTGAGTCATTATTCCTCCTGAAGTTTTTTTAACTGCCACATAACAACTTTATTCCCCAGTGACATCAGTCTCGTTCATTGTTAAATTCCAGAGCATTTCAGCCTGTGGGGAATACCCCTTTTCCCGGGCCTGGATCTCCAGTCCGATCATACCCATGGCCGCAACATCCATGTTCACCGGATCAATAGTTTGACCCAGGTCTATGGTCAACAGATAGGTGTTGCATAACTTGCAGACGCTCACTCCTTCGGCATCCTTGGCCGGGCTGTCCTGGTCGGAAAAATATTCAAAAAGGTTCTGGTCATTATTCTCGCATCGTGGGCAGGTGTGGCGCCTGAACCGCCATTCATGGGCGCACACAGAACACTGCAGCCAGCGCCGTTCGCCCCCTTCACCGATGAGCCCGGCAACAGCCGGGAATGATCCGCACATCGGGCAATGTCCATGCGGCCACTCATGCTCCTCTATCATAGGGGAGAAGGCTCTGGCCTGAATCTGTTTGAACGGTTCGGCAATCTGGGCCAGGGTAAATCTGAATATGTCAGGCCTGGTACCTGCGCGGGCAGCAAATGCGTTTATGATTCGGGTGTCGTTCTTCACAAACGCCTGGACGCAGTCGTCTGCATCAAAGCTGTTGTCCTCAATGTTGCTGTTAATCGCTTCAATGTCCGGCCGGATGCCTGCAAATGCCTCTGCCATGGGCGGCAGAATCATCTGGGCTGCCTGTTTAAACTCCTTGCGGAAGTCCATAAGACCTGTAATGGCAAACAAATGAACCCCTCTATGAAACCGGATCCAGTCAAATTCGCGCAGACCTGTTTTGTTTATCTCATTTTCAGACAGACGTTCCGTCAATTCTGCTTTTGCCACCAGCACCGGACCAAATGAAGAGACAAGTGAGGATAACCCGGGCTTGCGCATCGCCAGGCTGTCAAGGGCCGTTTGAATACCTTTGGGCGTTTTTTCATGGCAGATACGTTCATTCTGATTCATAATGTTTGGGACCTCCTTTGTTTATTCCTTATTCCGGAGATTGTCGCATCTCTCCGGAAGTTCGCATAGGGTATTATATTGAAGGCGTTATTATATGCCAACCTATATTTCCAAAATTAATGACCGGCATGATCATCACCGCATTGTTACGTTTTTACTTAGGAAACCTTCCTAAGCAAACCGGTCTTTGTCAGCACCTTGGCATAGAGCGTGCTGACCTCTCTGATTTTAAAAAATTTCCCCATGCCTGCCAGAAGGATCAGAAAGAATATGCCGACAATAATACAAATGAATATATGGGTAAAAAAACCAGTGATTGGAATCAGATGAATAATTCCAACATATATAGCCTTTAAAACCAGCCAGACCAGGATACTGACCAGTAACATGACACCAAAGGAGATGTAGACATCCGATCGTCCGGCGTTTTTTGTTTTTCTGCTCCACACTTCGAATAAAGCCCCTGTGGTAATGATTACGGACAAAGACAGGCCCAAAGCCACGCCTTTGATCCCCATGGCTGTCATTGCAAAATAGAGCAGCGGTAAGCTTAACGCCACGCATACAGAAGAGAAAATAGCAGGGAACAATGTGTTTTGAACGGCAAAGAACCCCCGGGAAACAATGGTCTGGGCTGAAAATGCAAATGCCCCTGCCATGAAATACGGCAGCACCCCGGATGTCAGGGCCGCATCATGGGCGTCAAAAGCTCCGCGCTGGAATAAAATGGCTACAACTTCTTTATTTAGAATCATAAAGACCACTGAAAAGGGCATCACAATAAAAATATATTTAAGGGTCTGGTTAATAATGGTGTTTAAGCCGGAAAAATCTTTTTTGGCAGCAATTTTTGCCATGAACGGATAGGAGGCCACGCCAACGGCATTGCCGAAAAGCCCCACCAGTATAAACATGATGCGAAGGGCGTAATTCATGGCTGAAATGCTCCCCTCGCTTAAAAACGAGCCAAAGAACTTCATCAGGATTTCCGTGGAAAAAGTCATGGTCAGACCAAGCATCAGGGGTAAAGTTAACAATACATATTTGATCACATCAGGATGCTTGAAATTAAAATTTGGCATATAGATCAGTCCCACCTGTTTCGCCCCAAACAGCTGGAGCAGGAAACTGCCGAAGAACGCACCGGCAAGAACCCCCCAGGCAAAGCTTTCCATCCCCAGAGCCGGATACAAAAGTATGCCGCCCACAATAATGCCGGTATTGTAAATCAATGGCGCTAAGGCCGGGAAAAGAAACTGTTCCTTTGAGTATTGTACGGCATTGAACAGCCCCCCGGCAAAAAAGAAAAACTGGGCCGGGATAATGATCCGGGTCATGCGTACGGCAAGGTCAAAGGCCGGGCCGTTTTTAAGCCCGGGGGCAAGGAGCGCAATCAGCTCCGGAGCAAAAACCATGGAAAGGCAGATAAAAATAAAAAGACCTGCACCAAAGCAGTTCAGAATAACGGAAAAAACCCGGTATCCTTCCTGTTCCTGATTTTCAACAAGATAACGGGTAAAGATGGGGATAAACGTGATGGATAAAAAACCTGAAGCCACCACATGGTTTAAAATTTCAGGAATTACAAACGCCACCTGATACGCGTCAACGTCTGCGCTTGCACCCCCCATCCAGGCAATGGCCGTTTCACGCGCAAGACCGATGATTCTGCTGGCAAATACGGATGCCATCATGATAAACGAGGCAAGACCGATTTTTTTAAATGTGGAGGTTTGTGTCATAGTTTGAAGTCCGATGCAAATTTTATCATGGAAGATACCTAAGTATAAAGATGGTCTGAAAATAGTTTGACCTGAAACACAGCCTGCATATACAATGAATTGTATAAAGATGACAGTAATAAACGTTAGAATACGCCTGGCCTGAAAATATTAAAACGAAATTAATCAAGGAATAATCATGACCTCAAAGCTGGGAATTTTCTCAATCATTGCCGGTGTTGTACTTGGATTGTTTGCCCTGATTTCCAAATTTATGGACGCAGCCGTTTTTCTTTCTACCATGACCATTTCCACCTTTTTTGAAGGAATTACCGATAAAATCCTTGATTGGATTTCCAATGATACGGTTTATAATGCATTATACTCATTTTTTTATGAGATTCATCTTGCAGGGGTTCTGATTGGTTCGGGTGCCATCCTGCTGATTATCGGTTCCTTTATCCGTAAGGATTAACATTTTAGTCTTGTTAAACAGGGCTTGTTCCAGTATTTTAGTTTATTACTTTTTTCAATTATTTTTGTTTGTTCATAAAATTCGGGTTGATAAAAAGCAAATGATGAAAAAAGAAGGACTATATGAAAATTCTCATTGGATATAAAGGTATCAATATCGGTCAGGATCTGCTCAAGCTTGGGGCTGAACATGCAAAGGCCTTTAATGCCACGGTACTGGTTGTTACCTCAATGTTGGAAGGGACTGAAAAGGACCAGAAAAAAATACTGGAAGCTGAAAACAACCTGGACCAGGCACAGGTTTTTTTCACGGCGCAGGGAATAGCCTGTGAAAAACATCTTCTGATTCGTGGTATGGAGGCAGGAGAGGATATTGTTGCGTTTGCAAATGAAAAAAAGGTGGATGAAATTATAATTGGCGTGAAAAGCCGTTCAAATGTAGGCAAGCTATTGTTTGGTTCCACAGCTCAAACGGTGATATTAGAGGCGGATTGCCCGGTCATCACCGTAAGGTAGGCGTCACTTCATCCTTTGTTTTGGGCAGCATGCGTCGATTGCTGCCCATTATTTTTGTTTCATCAAAATTACATAAGGGCCTCTGTCATGAAACTTAGATATTTTTCCCACTCAGTATTTGATTTTAAATTGGGTTACCTATTGATTTTATTTTATGGAAATACTTAAACAGTTTAAAGCATTATCTGATCCTACCCGGCTGCGGCTTTTGTTTATCCTTGAGCATTTTGAACTTAACGTGAATGAAATTGTCTCCGTGGTCAACATGGTGCAGTCCGGAGTGTCGCGGCATTTAAAAATTCTGCTTGACGCAGGGCTTCTGGTCTCACGCAAGGACGGCAGCTTCATTTATTATACGACGAACAAAACCGGATATACCCGGGAACTTGTTGTTCTTGCCTGCAAACAGCTTGAAAACGAGCCTGGATTGCAGGAAGATATTGCCCGTACACAGCAATGTATTATTTTGAGAAAAAACAGATCCAGAGGTTTTTTCAGAACTGCTGCCCCGCGGTGGGACCGGTTAAAAAAAAAGGTTCTTGGCAATTTTAATCCAAACCCCTTGCTTGAATGCTATCTTCAGGATGCGTCGACTATTGCCGATCTTGGTTGCGGAACCGGTGAGATGCTTGCCGGCCTCCTTGGCAGGGGAGGAAAGACCCTTATCGGTGTGGATGCCTCTCCCGAGATGCTTGAACAGGCAAGGCTTCGGCTGCCGGAAGGCCAGAATTTAGAGCTTCGTATAGGGGAGTTGGAACATCTTCCCATGCGTGAACAGGAGGTCGATGCGGCGCTGATGAGCATGGTATTGTACCATGTGTCTGAACCTGAAAAAGCAATTCGCGAGGTGTACCGGGTCCTTAATCCCGGGGGCTTGTTTCTTCTGGTGGATTTTTTAAAACACGACCAGGAACAGATTAAAGATATCATTGGCGGGGTCTGGCTGGGGTTTACCCAGCAGCAGATTTCAGGGTGGCTTGATAGAACCGGCTTCAATCTTAAGCATACTGAATTTTATCCGGTTGAAAAAACCTTAACCTTAACCTTTTATCTTGCGCAGAAATAATGGAGAAATAATGATTTATCCTGTTATATTGGCCGGCGGTTCCGGAACCAGGCTGTGGCCCATGTCCAGATCTTTGTACCCCAAACAGCTCATTAGTCTGTACAACGCGCATACCATGCTTCAGAACACCCTTTTGCGGTTATCAGGCCTTAGCGATCTTGGCGACCCGGTAATTATATGCAATGAAAACCACAGATTCATGACCGCAGAGCAGATCCGCCGGATTGATATCAATGATTTTAAGATTATTCTTGAACCGGCTGCCAGAAATACTGCCCCGGCCATTGCCCTGGCCGCTCTGATCCTTGATGACAATCTTAAGCCTGAGCCTCAGGATGAGCCGGTGATGCTGGTTCTGCCTGCAGATCATGAAATTAAAAATATTGAAATCTTTCATGAAATCATTCAATCGGGTGCGCAACTGGCCCGGCAGGGTAAACTGGTTACCTTTGGCATAGTTCCCTCATCGCCCGAAACAGGCTATGGGTATATCAAGAAAGGAAACGGGCTTGACAATTCAGATCCGGCCTTCATGATTGACAGGTTTGTAGAAAAACCGGATTATGATACAGCTGTCTCCTATCTTGAATCAGGCGATTTCTGCTGGAATTCAGGCATGTTCATGTTCAAGGCATCTGCCGTTATTTCCGAACTTGAGGTATTTGCCCCGGATATGCTTGAAAAATGCCGTAAAGCCATTGAAAACGGAAACATGGATTTGGATTTTTTCAGGGTGGACAAAACGGCATTTGAATCTATTACAGAGGATTCCATTGACTACGCAGTTATGGAAAAAACAGCAAAAGGCGTTGTCATTACCCTTGATGCCGGCTGGAATGACCTTGGATCCTTTGACGCATTGTGGCAGACCGGTGACAAAGATGATTGCAATAATGTGACCAGCGGAGATGTGCTGGTACATAATGTCACGGATACGTACATCCATTCTGACAACCGTCTTGTGGCAGCCGTAGGCCTTGAAAAATTTGTGATTGTGGACACCAAGGACGCTGTTCTGGTGGCCCCCAGGGATCAGGTTCAGGATGTAAAAAAAATCGTTACCCAGTTAAAAGCGCAAAACAGAGTGGAAGCGGTTTCCCATGCTAAAGTCTACCGGCCCTGGGGTGATTATGAAACCATTGATATGGCGGACAGATACCAGGTAAAACGCATAACCGTAAAGCCCGGTGCAAAACTGTCGTTGCAGAAACACTATCATCGGGCTGAACACTGGACCGTTGTCTCCGGGACGGCGATTGTCACCAAAGATACCGAAGAGATCCTTTTAAAGGAAGACCAATCTGTCTACATTCCCCTTGGCACCATGCACCGGCTTGAAAATCCGGGTAAGATTCCTCTGGAATTGATAGAGGTGCAGTCAGGTCCATACCTGGGGGAAGATGATATTGTCAGGTATGATGATGTATATGGTCGTGAGAAAAGACCGAATGATAAATAAATTATTGCAAATCAAATAAAAATATTTGAAATTAACGCCTTGTTTGTAATATTAAGTTTGTTTGTAATATTAAGATTGATAATAAGTACATAACATGCTGGAGATCAGCATGGAGAGGAGTTGATGAACGACCAGATTGCGGAAAATATGAAAGGAAAATTCATCATGGCCATTCCCGGCCTTCCGGATCCCAATTTTGCACAGACGGTCACCTGTATTTGTGAGCACAATGAATCCGGTGCCCTTGGCTTTATTCTCAATAAAGTTCACCCGTTACTTACCGGCCGGGAGCTTTTTGAGGATTTAGGCATTCCCTGCAATGAGAGTATTGATAAAATAGATATTTTTCTTGGGGGACCCGTCCAGCCTTCGGGCGTATTTGTACTTCATTGCGGACCGTTTCAGTGGAGTGAAACCCTTAAAATTACAGACTGGCTGGCTTTGAGCAATTCCCGGGACATTCTGGAAGCCATTGCCATGGGGCAGGGACCTGACACCTTTATCATACTTCTGGGCTGCGCCGGGTGGGGCCCCATGCAGTTAGACAATGAACTTGCCGATTCAGCCTGGCTCACCTGTGATATGTCCAGGGAAATCATGTTTGATACCAAACCGGATCTGAAATATGAAAAAACCATGATGCTGATCTGATTTGCCGGCCAATGACTTTACACCCCCAAGAATCCATAGAAAATTTAGTTTCTGATACCCTCTCGGTGATCGACAGTCTGGCTGCCGTTTCAAACAATTGCGACAAAAGCCTTGTTGAGAGCAGACAACTTTGCAGTAAAATTCCTTCATACATCAGTGAAGATATTTTGCGTGTGGCCGTGGTCGGGGTGATCAAATCAGGCAAAAGCACCTTTATCAACGCGATGTCGGGCAGAGAGTTGGTTCAGCGCGGGGCAGGGGTGGTCACATCCATTACTACCCGTATCAGGAAGGGCAAAAAAAACAGGGCAATTATCCATCTTAAATCATGGGATGAGATCAATAGTGAAATTGAAAGCTGTCTGGAAATGTTTCCCGACAAGGACGATTCCCCGCCTTTTGATATCCGGCGGACCCAAGACCGGCAGCAGTTGCGCCGTATTTTTGACACCATTGTATCTGCATTCCCGATTACATCCCAAGGAGTTCGTCCTGAAGCATTGCTAATCCGCAATGCGCTTGACGGATATAAACATTGTCTGGACGTCATAGGTTCTGATGAACAGATGATCAGTTTTGACGCCAAATCTTTTGACGGTCACAAACCGTTCACGGCGGACCCGGCCAAGGCTTTTTATGTTAAAGACGTGTGCCTGGAAGTGTATGGGAAAACCATTCATTCGAACGTTGAAATTGCCGATTGCCAGGGTGCCGATTCCACTGACCCTGCCGTCCTCGAAAACATATTTTCCTATCTTGAGGCTGCCAATCTGATTGTTTACTGCATCTCGTCACGTACGGGGCTTCGTCAGTCTGACATGTTATTTTTAAAAAGGATAAAACGTCTTGGGCTGATGGAAAACATTCTTTTCATTTTCAACTGTGATTTAAGTGAACATGAGAATTTAAGCAATCTGAAAACAACACTGGATAAAACAATCCAGGAACTTAAGCTTTTGGTTCCGGATGTCAGGATTTTTTCTTTTTCAGCTCTGTATACGCTTTTTGATGCCCTTGGCAACAGACTTTCATCCAAAAACAAGAAGCGCCTTGCGCTCTGGCAGGAGGACAAGGAGATGATCGCTTTTTGTACCAAAGAGTATACCCGATTTCTTGCCGGATTTAATCTGCTGTTTGAAACCTCCCGGTTCAATCTGTTCTATGCCAATCACATCGAGCGACTTAAAATTGTAACCCATGTTCTTGACGAAAAAATAAAAATTCTTTTTGATCTCTTTTCTGCCGGGCTTTTAGATCAGGAAAAAGCCAGAAAGCGTCTTGCCGATCTTGAAGGCAATGCCAGGCGTTTAAGGGTTATTGTGGATAACTCCGTTATGGGCGCAGTATCAGCGCTTCGCAGGGAAATTGAATCCAACTTAAAAAATGCATTCCTCAAAGACAGTGAAAATATCAATAAACTTGTAACAGAATTTATCCGGCAGGCCCAAATTGATCCCCAGTCCTACAAGACAGCGTTGAAGGAAACCGGTTTTAAACAGATTCTGTACATGATGTTCCAGGACTTCAAGCGAGAGCTTGATCTTTTTATCCTTGAACAGGTAACCCCGGAACTTAAACAACTGGTGCGTATTCAGGAGGAACGTATAGAGTCCTATTTTAAATCTCTTCTGGATTCCTACCGCATTGACTATGTCACCGGTGCCCCGGTGGACCGCGAGAACGAGCGCATTTCCCTTGAGATGATTAAAGAAGATGAAGAATATTCCAAGGCGGCTGACCTTGAAAGCATAAAAAAAATTTTAGGGGTGCATTTGCCGGACCATATTTTTTCGCCTGAATATACCAGGGCGGTACAGGCCAATATCGTGACCGATTTCAGTCTTCATTCATTGGTTTTATTTGTATCCGCGTTACTGGACAAACATGTTCGATTCTCCTTTACACCCGGACTTGACAAGGCTGCCGGAAAAATTAAGAAAAAAACACTTACCATCATGCAGCGGCAGCTAAAAGCCTACCACCGCAGCTTGAAACAGGATTATTTTTTCCCATTAATAGACGCAGCAACACGGGATTTTAAAGACAAAATTATTCACCGTTTTACCATGTATGAAACCTTGAATAAGGATATGGATGCAATTTTCTGCCTTAAACAGGAGGAAAAAAACCAGCATCTTGCCATGATAAAAAAAGCGAAAAGCGATATTGTCCGGATACGTGCGCTTCTTGATGAATTCAGCATGGATTTCAGGTCGGGCTCATTTGAGTGTGCCGTAGAAACCTCTCTTTAGCAGACACGGACTCCAATCTATTATAGTTCCTTTTATTCCGATAGCTTTTATTGGTATGATAAGACATTCATAATTTACGAAAAGCATGCAACACAAGGATGCCATGGGCCTTTTAAATAAAATTGTGTCAGGCGGACAGACAGGGGCGGACCGTGCGGCTTTGGATGTCGCCATAAAATTCAATATTCCCCATGGCGGATGGATTGCCAAAGGCAGGAGAACGGAATCCGGACCGTTGCCCGATTTTTACAATCTAAAAGAGATGGCGACCAGGGATTACCCTGCCAGAACCCGACAAAATATACTTGATTCCGACGGCACGGTTATCATTGCCAGGGGCTCTTTAACCGGCGGTTCAGCCCTGACTTATGCGTTGGCACAGAAAATATGCAAATGGGTCTGCAGAATAAATCTGCTGGAACAGGACATTTTTGAGGCGGCATTGATTCTTTACGATTTTATTATCGACCAAGGCATCCGGGTACTTAATGTCGCAGGCCCAAGGGCCGGCCATGATCCTGATATTTATTACGATGTTAAAGTTATTTTGACAGCGGTACTGTATCTGGATTTCCTTGAGACTGAAGAAGACTCATGGCCGGTGGACCAAATGATTGATGCAAGGTTTGATTTTCCGACATCTTTCGATAGTGTAAAACAGGTCACACAGGCTCTTGAACAAAGCTTGACGCTTAGGGGCAAGACCCTGATCGCCAGGAGCCAAGCACATCAGATGGTCGGCATTTACTTTGCCCTTCTTGAATATGTGCAGTTGTCCCTTGACCTGGATGAGAAAAATTCAGGTCTGTTCAAGCATCTTGCCAAAGGAAGAACCCTTAAAGAATATACGCCTGAAGATGCGGTGATGGATCTTTTAAAAAAACTTAAAACCAGATTGTCCAAAAATTTTCAGCTCAGGGTGGTGTCTTCATGATCCCGTTAAGAGACGAACAGGAAACAGCATCCTGTGCAGTGGCGACCTGTACCATTATTTTCATTTCCAGTCTGGTTTTTGTCTGGCAGATGATCACAGGAATTAATGATCAGGCAGTTGCCTATACATTCGGTTTTGTCCCTGCAAAATACACCATGGCACAGATGGCAGCTTATTTTTCCCTAATGAACAAACTGTCATCACCTTTTACCTATATGTTTTTGCACGGCGGTTTCTGGCATTTTGTCGGGAATATGTGGTTTCTGTATATTTTCGGTAACAACATTGAGCAGGAGATAGGTCCGTTTCGGTTTATTGCCTTTTATCTGCTTTGCGGACTCCTTGCCGCGTTTTTCCATTTTTTGCTCAACCATTCATCTGCTGTGCCGACCATTGGTGCAAGCGGTGCGATTGCAGGGGTTATGGGGGCCTATTTTCTTCTTCATCCGCGAAATAAAATCCTCACCCTGATCCCTGTGTTTATTTTCCCTTTGTTCGTCAGCATCCCTGCATTTGTTTTTCTGGGGATCTGGTTTTTTATTCAATTCATTAACGCCACAGGGCAGGGTGCCGGTGCCGGCGTTGCCTGGTGGGCCCACATCGGCGGTTTTCTTTCGGGTATGGCCCTTATTACTCTGAACACCAAACTGCCCAAGATCGGATTCAGCAAAAGTGTTGACAGATTCACCCGGAAAAAACGCAGCCCAAGGCTTCATGTTGTCACCCCTGGTGCAGACCCGTCAGGCGGAACAGATCTTTACGGTGCCATTGTACTGACCTCCCTTGAAGCGCTCACAGGGACTAAAAAGCTTGTCACCATCCCCTGGGGTTTTAAAAAATCCGTTTACCGGGTGGTGGTGCCTGCAGGTGTCAGGCGCGGATCATTGTTGCGGCTTAAGGGGATGGGCAAAACCATACCAGGTATGCCCCCGGGTGATCTTTTGCTGCGTGTAGACATTAAAAATGTCATTTAAAAAGACTTTAAAAATTTTATTGCCGACATGCCTGCTACTTGTGTTGTGTGTCCAGTCTATTATTATTTTTTTGCCAACTATTTCAAAGCATATTATCCATTCAGCCCTTGGCCCTTTGGCGGGGAACCAGCCCCTTGATTTCACAATATCCCGTTTGGGGGTCAATGATACCCAGATCAGTGATATCTCTTTTGGTGAGGATTTGCACCTGGATACCATACGGTTTTCCTACCACATTGATACAAAAAATATTATCCGTGTTCAAAAAATCGTTATATCCGGGCTTAATGTGACGCTTCATCTGGATGAAAAAAATAGAATCCGGGTCAACGGATTTTCATTTCCCCGGGATAAGGACGTGGATAATACAGGCCGCCCTGTTTTTGATATCAGCGCCTTTGAATCATATTTTGCATATCTGCCCGAAGACATTGTTTTAAAAAACAGTACCCTCATTATTAAGGTTGGAAAAGATCGGTTTTGCATACCAGTGACGGCAGATATTCAACTGGATCGCAAGACGCTTCTTGGGGAGATGAAAATGTCCATCCTTCCCATGAATCAAAAGATCACGCTTTGGGCCACAGCTAAATTTTTACACGGCCCCGTGCAAATGAAAATTTTCGCAGAACATCTTTATCCTGAGATGCTTTTGGCCATGGTCCCGGATGGGGATCGGATCTTGAGCAAATTTCACGGGCCTGTGGATTTTTCAATTGAAACAAAAGATTTTTCAAACTTTCATTTTGAACTCAATAACCTTGGGCTTGAAGCGGCGCCTCGTTTAAACTTTAATTTTCCTAAAATTTCAGGTGTTTTGTCTCATGATAAAAGAGTAATGGCTCTCAAGGCAGACGGGCCCGTGCAGATCATAAGTCCTGGAATTGATTTGGGTCCGTTCAGATTTGAAATTTTTTCCCAAATGGCATCCGGTACAATTGATCAATTCTCTTTGACGTTTCAAAATGAAGTCACCAAGACCTGGGGCCTTACACCTAAATCCATGGCATTATCTTTTTATCCGATTGATTTTACAGATCAAATTCAACTTTTTGATCCCCACTTCAGGCTCTTTGTTTCAGGCGATTTTGAACACCAGGCCGGTCAGTTGACTTTTTCGGGGACAGGCATTAAGTCCTTTAGAAAGAATAAAGCCAAACACAAGGATGTTCTCAATATTTCCGGGGTACAGGTAAAAACCGAATTTGATGGTAATTTCTGGCGACCTGACTCTTTAAAGCATGTAAAGCTTGATGCCCTAATTGACAAAATAGACTTTCGACAAAACATCAAAGATAAAGGCATCCGGGCCCAAGGTGTTTATTTTGAACTGCCCATGACCTATCCTTTTAGAAATATAAAAACTTTTGGTCGGGCAGGGGCAAAAAAAATTGTCCTGCATGATAAGATCGCCCCTGCTGTTTCTGCAAAGGTCGTCCAGGCATCAGATTTTGGCATGGATATTACAGGAAAGGTGACCCGTCTCGGATTTTCGGGCCTGACCATTGATTTTTCCGCCACAGCCGGCCTTGATTCTGCTATGAGTCCTTTTGCCAAATGTCAAATTGCCACTGATAAATTCTCCGTTACCGAAAATACACTGATTCCCTTTATTCCCGGTATATCTCAGATGGGTGATCTTAAATTTGACATATCTGCCAAGGCAGATTTTTCCTATATAAATCAAAATATTAATTCATCTGCCGATATACAGGTCTCCAACGGCACATTAAACTTTCTTGAACCCGGTTTTTCGGTCTCCGGGATATCTGCCGGCATGCATTTTAATGACCTTATGGTCCCTGAAACCCTTCCAGGCCAGTATATAAATATTGACACATTTAATGCCGGCCGCTTTAACGGTAATAATGGAAAAATAAGATTCAGCCTTGAAGATGGAAAATCCATTAATATTGAAAATTTTAAATTTAACTGGTGCAATGGGATTGTCTCAACAGAAGCGTTCAGACTGCCGTCAGAGGATAACGCCATCCATTTAACCTTATATTGTGACCGGCTTGAGATGGAAGACCTATTTCATCAGCTTGGCGCCTTTGATGCAGAAGGGGGTGGTACCTTAAGCGGGCGTATTCCGGTGGTTATGAAAAAAAATGAAATCGGTTTTGATAACGGCTTTCTTTTTTCTACACCCGGGGAGGGAGGCCGGATTTTTATCACAAATCTTGACAGGATGCTTGCCGGAGTTCCAAAGAATACGCCTGAATTCTCTCAACTTGATCTTGCAGGGGAAGCGTTAAAAAATTTTGAGTACAAGTGGGTGACGCTTAAACTGAATACCCATGAGGATACACTTGCCGTAAACATGGAGCTTGATGGAAAGCCTCTATCTGTTTTACCCTTTGAATATGATCGAAACCTGAATTCCTTTGTTCGCCGTAATGGACAAAGCCCTGGATCAAATTTTCAGGGAATCAAACTCGATGTTAATTTAAGCCTGCCATTTAACCAGGTTATTCAATTTGGCAGTAACTTGAAGCGGATTATGAACCCTTAAAAAGTGAGGTTGTCATGCTAAAACGATGTGGGTTGGTGGTTGTCAGTATTATTTTTCCGGCATTGGTCGGCTGCAGCACCAGTCACGAAATTGAAGTCAAACCGGTTGAAATTAAACCCATCCATATTACGATTGATGTAAATGTCAAGGTTGACAAGGCCTTGGATGATTTCTTCGGTGATATTGATGCGGCCCAGGAAAAGCTTGAAAATAATCAGCCTAAAACAGGAGGAACTGAATAATGAAATCCATTAAATTTTTGCTTGCCATGACCATTGCCCTCTCTTTTGTCTTCGGCACTATGGCGTTTGCCGATAGTATTAAAGAACGCATGACACAACGGCTCCCACAGATTGTCGATTTAAAAAATAGAGGCATTGTTGGCGAAACAAATACCGGTTATCTTGAATTTGTCACCGCCCAAAAAGAAAAACAAGACGTGGTGGCAGCCGAAAACCAGGATCGCAAAACCATTTACATCCAGATTGCAAAACAGCAGAATGTCTCGATCCAGCTTGTTCAGAAAAGAAGGGCAGCCACCCTGTTTTCGAACGGCACAGAAGGCCACTATTACCAGAACGAGGCTGGTGCCTGGATTAGGAAATAATAAAGAACAGGTCGCTTTTCCGGATATGATTCCGGAAAAGCGACATTTATTAATTTGAAATGAGACGGTAGACAGGTTGATCAGCGTCCGCTGCTACCCTCCATCAGAGCCGTTAATTCCTTTTGAATGCAAAAGTAAATATCATCGTCGCTGCCGTATATATCAATGACATCTTTATGGTTGATCAAGTTTTCAACCACAAATGCAGTCAAATAAAGGCTGGCAATATTGGGGTTTGAAACCAGGGATCTGAATGGGGCCACCGCATAGTCAATATCAAAATCCTCGGCCCGGCACAGGTTGTCCAAGCAACGCACAATCTGGTTTTCCACACTGGATTTGCTTACGGTTTCAATGAGCCCGGTTTCAATAAGTTTCATGGAAACTTTATTGCTGAATGAATCAATGTTATCCCGGATAGCGCTGATGGTTTTAATTCTTTCCCGCTCCTTTGAAGATTCAATTTTGGAAAGAAGCTTGGATTCCCTATTCCCGGTGTAAAACATTTTTGCCATTGAACTATCCTTAAAATAAATAAGCCATTATTATGAAATGAATATTATATGATAACTTCGGTGTTATTATCAAGCAAAATTCAGGCTATAGCAGGAAAACATATAAAAATAAGTCTGTTTATGAATATGGTTTGTCGTCTGATTTTTCATGCAGGATAGAGGCCTTTACCTTTTTAATGCTGTCAAGATAGGTCCGGTATAAGGTCAGATAAAAGGTGAGAGGCCTGGAAAAATTTTTGCCTAGAATTCCGTCCACAAACAATCTGCTGATATGATGCTCATGACGCAGCATGTTCTGGGCCTGGAAAAATATTGCCTTTTCTTCCGGCGTCATGTCTGAAACCACATGTATTAATGAGGACTGGGCCCTGGGCAGGTACATCCAGAAATAAAACAGATCCAGGGCATTAATGATGATCAGTGTTGCCAGATCCCGGACTTCCGAGTTTTTGTTATCCAAAAGTATGCTTGAATTTTCTAAAATATTCAATTCTTCCGTTTCAGGAAACAGCATGATGAGTTGGGAGTAAATATGAAAAAGTTCAGAAATTTTTTTCCGGATATTTTGTTTCCTAAGTCGTGTGTAGACAGAGCGGTCTGCCGCAGCTTCAATAAATCCGGCCACAACATCAGATGCTCCTTTTGAAATGATAGCCGCCCATTTTTGAAGAATCCCGTTAACATTTGGAATATTGAAAGACCCTAAAATAGTTCCTGTTAGTGCACTGAGCACGACGGCAACCGGAATGGAAAGGATGCTCCTGAAAAAATTGCCGGTCACGGCTCCTTTGGGCAGTCCCCTGAAAAAATTATGGCTGGAAAGATATATACCGTTGGCAAGACCCATGACGCTATAAAGCATCACAGGGCCGCTATTTATCGTAATGCCCAATGTTTTGTCCAAAAGGAGTGTTTTAACAAGATAATCCAGAAGGGGGACTGAGAACCCTGTAAATAGAAGGGAATCCGCAAGCCTGTCCCAACTGACGTAGTCGTTCCATTTTAAACGTGATGCCCTTCTAATACCACCTCCGCCGAGTACCGACTGTATCACATTTCTTATGCCCGTTATTCCGAACCACATCAAGGCACCAAAATAGGCCAGAAGCCACCACTCTTTGGTCAGCATGAAGCAAAGCTGGGCCGGAATAAATCCTACAATGACCTTGAAAAAATTTTTAAGCGGGGTGTTCAGGTATTTAAAAGATTTTTTTGATTTTGATTTTTGATCGGATGTTGTAACAAAATTATTTTTTTGTCCCATCAAAGCTGATCGTCCAAGGGTCACCAGATTACCTTTGGAACCGGCGTCAAGCAGGTAAAATTCGGGTATCCACGACCTTTTTATCGTGGAAAATAGCCTGTGTATACCAGGTATCCAGGCAATAGTATCGGAAAGAGATTCAGGAGGGGATGTGGTGGTGCACAGGTTGGTTTTGACATTAACAGGAAGGCGCAGTCTGCCGCCGTTTTCTTTTCTGATTTTTTTCCGAACCCTGAAGGGCAGGGTATCAAGAACCGCAAACCCCATGCCGTAATGCCCCGGCTTACCTGTAGAGTCGGACCCGATTCTTAACTTGATGGGACGGACATCAAACATATGCTTGAATTCGTTAATGTCGTTGAGGATCATAGACAGGTTGTTCAGCCGGTCTTGCTTCTGATGGAGATCATGTTTTTGGACATCTGCAATAATTTTTGAAATAATGCGCTTTAATTTTAATATACTCCCCTGATTGACCGCTTCTTTCAGTTCATTGACGCGCAGCATGACTTCATTGTCCAGGGGATTGTATTTTTTTAGATTGATAATTTCAATTCTATTGATCCTGCCGTAGCTTTCATATAAAAGTTCAAGCACATCTTCAGGCCCAAGCCTGTCAAGATTGAGGGTAATTCGGAAATCGTCAAGAAGTTCTTCAACTTGGTCCAAAAGTGTGCAAAAGCTTACACAAAGCCTTGGGGGGGCAGAATCTCCTTTTTCTTTAACATAATCGTAAAGCCCGCTGAAAAAGTTTGCGCCATCAAGGTATTGTTCAAGAATGTCACTGACCATGAAATCATTCATTGTTTTGGACAGACGGTCAAGGTGCGTTTCGGCCTGCGGAGTGGTTTCTCTCTCTTTTAATCGGGAAATCTCTATTTGAATGGCCTTAATGACTTTTGAGTGGATGAATTCGCCAAGGTATTGAAAGCTTGGCTGACCAGGTCCGACAAAATCGAGAAATTCTTCAGCCACAACAGGCGTCATGGTGATATCAAGATCCCGGCACAATTCCATACGTCCTGACGCATTAAATTCGTCCAACAAGCGATAGAGATATTTTTCCTGGAACTTTTCAAGGGCTTTCCCTTGTTCCATGAACTGAATCACTGATGGTCGGGCAAGAAAGCTCAAAAAGGATTCAAGGTTAGGCAGCCCCCGGGAGACCCAGATAAGAGAGATATATCTGTCCCGGTGAAGGGGCCAGAATTCAATACCGATTCTCAAATCAATTTCCATGATCCTGGCCGCTTCAATCAGCTCCAATGCGCATTTGGGTTCAATATAGTGATAGTATATCACACGCAGGCTTCGAATGCCTTTGATCCAGGCATCCATGATCAGGTGTGTGGCACTTTTTCTGCCCGAGGTGTTTGCATCATGGACATGGTCATCAAAGGTGATCTGATTCCACTCTTCGGGCATTTCAAGCAGATGGTAGTGGTCAAGCAGATGTCGGATAGCCCTGGGTTTGCCAAATGCGGCAATTCTGAAATCGTGGGCCAGTTTAAGCTGATGTTCAGGTTCTCCCTTTGCCCGAACCAGGTCTTTCATAATCTGCAGCAATACCCTGGACGTATTTTTGGGCATGGGACCGCCAACGGTGTCCACAAGATCGTCCTTAAGGCCTGCCAAGGCTTTAAGGCGTCGTGTGATATCACCGCTTTCAATGGATTCCATGAGGTTGACAATGGAATATGCAGCGCGAAGGCCTCTGGATTCTGCAAGTTCTTTTATCCCTAAAGGGTGAAAATAAGGATATAGCAGTTTGCCTGTGTACCCGAGCGTTTTGGGTTCGTTATACACCGAGGTTACAATCTCAATGAGTTTGTAATCCCGCCGGTCAAAAAAGATAGAATTAATGGCCTTCCACATCAAAAAATCCGCCTTAATGTAAATTTACCAGTGCCCTTGCCTCTGAAAGAAAATCCATACCGGGCATGGCAGCCTGGAGCCCAAATGTACGCCCGGACACAAATGGGCATAAAACTCAACACATTTTTGAAAAAATATTTGTTTTTCAAGTTACAATTCCGGCATAAAAACTCCTTTGTTCGCTTCCATCGGCTTTTTAACGCGACAGCAAATTCCATAAAACATACAGAATGATGACGTGTCAAGGAAGAACTATGGATTTAGACTTGCAAATCCATGCGCAATAATATATTTTTCACATCATTAAATGCCTGGGTGGCGGAACTGGTAGACGCAAGGGACTTAAAATCCCTCGGTGCTTAGCACTGTACGAGTTCAATTCTCGTCCCAGGTACCAAGCATATCAAGGCTTTCAGCGTTTCAGTTGGGAGCCTTTTTATTTTGGATGCGGTCACTGTGCCTGAAATTGTGCCCAGCTGATTTTTTTTGCCTAATCCGGTAACCTGTTCACATGAACAGAACTCAAGTCAGCATATATCGTGCCTGCCGTCCCCAGGTTACTCTTTTTGTAGAGCCTGGAATCAAAAACACCCTGACAAAAATTTAAAAATCGGCATCGGAAAAATATATTAAATTAAGGCAGTGAATTTGGGGATTGACAAGCAGACACAATTCCATTAAAAAAAGGGCTCTACGCCGGAGTGGTGGAATTGGTAGACGCAGAGGACTCAAAATCCTCCGGCCTTCGGGCCTTGTCGGTTCAAGTCCGACCTCCGGTACCAGCTTCCAGGAAGGGTTTTGGCTATTTTAGATAAAAAGTCAAAACCCTTCTTTTTTTAAAATGATCTCCTTATTTTGTGCTCATTCCTTAATACCGGTGGATATAAAATTTTCCTTTTTTGGATTCTTTATATGAAGTACCTTTGCAATCTCGGACCTGTATTGATATATTTGGACCCATGAATATCGAACTTTCTGACAATTTTTATTTTTCAAAGGGTTCTGCCCTGGTATCGGTTATTGTCCTGGTGTTGGTTATGATACTGTTGACAATGCCCTCGTGTCAGGTTGCACAAGCCTCCTATTCCCATCCAGGCCTTGTCCGTTTTCAGAGCCGCATTATAGATTACCGTTCACGGATCAATCCGAGATTTAAAAAAAAGGTGCGCACCAGGACCCGGCTGATCATCGTGCATACTTCCGAGCTGGAACTGGAAAGTACTTTAAGAGTGGTTTCCAGAGGCAAGCGGTTTAAAAACGGCCGGACCACACCCGGCGGGCATGCCAATTATGTTATTGCCAGGAACGGGAGGGTTTACCGGATTCTGGATAAAAAATACCGGGCTGACCATGCCGGCCTGTCCATGTGGGACGGGAGATCTGATGTCAGCGATATCTCAGTGGGCATCGAATTTGTCGGCTACCACGATGCCCCCTTGACTACCAGTCAATACACGTCTGCGGAGATGCTGCTGTTGATACTTAAACGGGCCTATGGACTTCAGGATAAAGATATTCTGACCCACAGTCAGATTGCATACGGCAGACCTAATCCATGGTTTTCCAACAATCACAGAGGGCGCAAGCGATGTGCGAAAAATTTTGACAGAACCCGGGCAGGACTCGGGCCAACCTGGCCTTTTGATCCTGATGTCAGGGCTGGTCGTCTTACACCGGATCCCATGCTGGCCCAGGTGTTTTATTCGACTTCCAAGGCTGTTGTTCATAAAGGCAATACGGCGTTTCAAGTTTTGAAATCCGATGTTATTTCTAAACAAAATTCTGCCTGGGCCATTGCCGGTGAGGATTATAATGCCTCCAGCACGGTCTATGTGCTGCCTGGCGGAAACACCCTGGCGGGTGACAGGGTTGCCTCAAGTTTGGGCTGGGACCGTTTGCCCGTGGGCACAAAGGTATTGCTCAACCAGCAGACGGCACAAGTTCGGCAAGAGGCTAAAGACATCATAAAAATCATTTCCGGACCGATGACCGCCAGGTGCCATGCTGGAGAGGCTTACCATGCGGCCTCTACCATTTATTTTCTTCCCTCGGATCGGATTTTGAGGGGATGTGCAATTTCGAACTGGGATGACCTGCCGTCAGGTACCCGTCTGGTGGTGGGGTATAAAGGCCCTTTTATCATAACAAAAGATAAAACGGCCTATGGGATAGCCGGTGCAAAGTTTAAAGATCCCGGAACCGTTTACCATATTCCGGGCCGGGGTCCGGTCCAAGGCAACAGGATTCCGGATTTCAAGGATTTGCCTAAAGGAACAGGTGTTTACCTGCCAACCGCGGGTTAATGGCAGGAAACCGGCAATAGCTTTTTTTCCGATTCCTTATCCTCCCTTACACATAATTGATATGGGAAGACTTAAATCCCGTTACGGCGGGCATTTGTGTCAAAGCGAAAACGGAAATATTTCAACTGCCTGGAATCCCGGCCTAGGTTATGATATAAAATATGCGGCTGTGCTCGGTATCTTTTAATGAAAGATTAACGGCAACGGTTTGGATTTTTGACGGATTTGATGTGGGCTGACCGATTATGACCGTGTCGGCCGTTGTTCATAAGTACTATTCCAGGAAAGTATTATTTAGCGTGGAAAATAAGAATTATAGCTTAGATAACAATCTTTTGTGTTTGAGAACCGAATGCGGAGAGTATCAATTTAAGATTGGTGGGGAGATTGGGCAGGGTGATGCCGAACGTATTGCAACGGTGATGATCGCTGAAATGGAAAAAGCGAACAAGACCTTTGACGGACAGAATAAGCCCAATCCATATGTCAAACTGCTGCTGGCCAATCTGAATCTGGCAGACCGGTATGTCAGGCTTAGAAACAGATATGATGAACTGCTTAAAGCCCATGAGTCGCTCAAAATACCTCCCGGTGATTCTGTTGTCGATGTGCCGGCTTCTTTAGAGTCAATACCCTTAAAAACGGATGAAGAAAAACCGACTGCCTGTCAAGATGATGATATTTCGGGTTTGACCCTTGAGTTCGAACCCTGCGCCTTCCCTTTACCCATTCCTGAAATAAGGGATACCCCCCGGCCGGAGCCTGACCTGAAGGAACCCGAAAAAAACACCGTGCAGACACCAGCCTCCCCCGGGTTTTTGGTGACACAGGTTCTTGATACCCTGAAAAAAGCCAGAGAGGGCCAGTCAAAACCCGTGGAGACACCGGAAAACGAGGTAAAAATTACGAATCCTGTCCGGCTGGATTCAGCCAAGCCCGCAGACAAGCCTTTCTGCCGGGAAAATCTTCAGAACAGTGGTGATGGCGCGTACCGACTGCCTTCCCTGGATTTTCTTGAAAAGGGGGGCGAGGAGACCGTGGTGGACCATGAGGCCATCAGACGGGATGCTGAATTGCTGGAGCAAAAATTGGGATACTTCGGCATCAAGGGCGAAATCATGGAAGTACTGCCGGGTCCTGTAATCACCACCTTTGAGTACAAGCCCGCCCCGGGTATCAAGATCAGCAAGATCGTCAGCCTGGCCGATGATCTGGCCCTGGCCTTAAGCGCCTTGAGTATCCGTATTGTGGCCCCTATTCCGGGCAAGGATGTCATTGGCATTGAGATTCCTAATCCCGCCATGTGTGTTGTGCCTTTCAGGGATGTTGTGGGCGCTTCAGCCTTTTCTGAAACCAAATCCCCTGCGCCCATCTGCCTGGGTAAGGATATCATCGGAAAACCCGTGGTGGTCGGACTTGAAAGAATGCCTCATCTGCTTATTGCCGGGGCCACAGGAACCGGTAAAAGCGTCGCGCTCAACGCGATGATCTGCAGCATTCTGTATAAATCAAGCCCTGACCAGGTTAAATTCATTATGATTGATCCCAAGCGTATTGAACTTTCATTGTTCAACGACATTCCTCATCTGATTACCCCTGTGATCACAGACATGAAAAAGGCCAATATTGCCCTTCAGTGGGTAGTCAGGGAAATGGAGCAGCGGTATGAGAAACTGGCCCTGCTGCATGTGCGAAACATAGAGCAGTACAATAAAAAAGTCCGGACCACTGATTTGTCACAGATGGATTTGTCGGATATGGACGAGGAATTTACCCCCTTTCCCTATATTGTCGTAATCATTGACGAACTGGCCGATCTGATGATGACCGCCAGCAAGGATATTGAATTTTCTTTGACCCGCATTGCCCAGATGGCAAGGGCTGCAGGCATCCACCTGATTCTGGCCACCCAGCGGCCTTCCGTGGATGTTCTCACCGGTATTATCAAGGCCAACTTCCCCACCCGGATTTCCTTTCAGGTCTCATCCAAGACTGACTCCAGGACCATCATTGATGCCAATGGGGCGGAAACGCTTCTGGGCAGGGGAGACATGCTTTTTGTCCCCCCGGGCACGGCCCGGCTCAAGCGGGTCCATGGTACATATTTGTCCGAACGGGAATTAAGCGCCATCACATCCTTTGTCAAGGCCCAGGGAACACCCCAATATATTATGGATGTTACCATGGAAAAAGAAGAGCCCCAGCATACAATGGCGTTTGACGATGATGAGTATGATGAAAAGTATCAGCAGGCCCTCGACCTTGTCATGTCCACCCGTCAGGCCTCCATATCCGGGGTGCAGCGGGCGTTACGGATCGGTTACAACCGGGCAGCGCGGATTATTGATCTTATGGAAAAACAGGGGGTTGTCGCCCCTTCCGACGGTGTCAGGCCCCGCCAGGTAATCGGGTTTATTGAATGAATAAGATCAAATTAAAGTGGAAGCGGGCATTGCCCAATTTTGTTATTACCGGATTCTTTTTTTTAATGCTGCTGTTTTTATCTTTTTTATGCGGGTCATCGGTAAAGGCCTCGGATAAAGAAGCGTCAGAAAATCAACTGCCCTTCTCCCCGGGAGAGCAGCTTGTATATCAGATCCGCTGGGAGACGATTGAGGCAGGCGTTGCCTCCTTTAATGTTCAGCCCGTGACAAAGGTCGGCGAACAACCTTGCCGGCACTTTTCATTGAAGGTGGAAACCTCTCCACTGGTGGATGTCTTCTATCAAATTCGAGATCAATTTGATTCATATACGAACCTTGATCTCAACCGTTCAGTTCGTTACAGCAAAAAAGAGACAGGGAGCGAACAACGCGATATCCTCGTGCAGTTTGATTGGGAACAAGGTGTAGCCAGATATTCAAATTTTAATGCCCCAAGAGAGCCGATAACGATTCCTCCCGGCACATTTGACCCGCTTGCGGCATTTTATAAAATACGCGGCATGGATTTAGGCGACAAAAAGGAGATCAAATTTCCCATCACTGACGGGAAAAAATGTTTTATGGGCAGAGCAACGGTTGTGGGACAAGAGACCATAACATGTTTTAACACCACCTATGATACCTATGTGATTGAGCCTGAGGTTATCCATTTTGGCGGGGTGTTTGAAAAAAGCGACAAGCCTAGGTTGCGTTTCTGGATTACCAGGGATGAAAGGCGCCTCCCGGTTCGCATCCAGTCTAAAGTGATTATCGGTTCAATCATTGGTGAGCTTGTTTCTATACGCTAACAGTTCATGGCGGTATTATGAGATACCATACGTTTAAATATGGCTGTCGGTAATGAATGTGATCAACTTCAAATCAAAGGATCACTCTTTTAGGCAGTCATAAATGTCTGCTGCGGGGGTCGCACCCTGGCGCAAAATTTTGGGTGGTGTTACGCTTACGTCAACAACAGTTGAACCGGCACCGCCTTGAACCGGCCCTGCGTCCAGGATCAAGTCGGCTTTTTCAACAATTTCAGGGCACAACATATCTATTCGGGTACACCCGGGACAGCCGGACAGATTGGCGCTGGTGCCGGTGACAGGGAAATCAACACTGTTGACCAGGGCCCGGGCCACCGGGTGTCCGGGCAGGCGGATGCCGAGTTTATGGCGTCCTGCAGTAAGCTGGGGGGTAACATTGCCTGCCGCATCAAATACCAGGGTCACGCCGCCGGGCCAGAACCTGTCCATGAGGACCCGGGCCTTGCCCGGAATTCTTGTAACAAGTCCGTTAAGCTGATCCCTGTTTTTTATCAATACCAGAATAGGGTTGTTGCGGGGGCGTTGTTTGAGTTGGAATACTTTTTCAACGGCATCGGCGCACAGGGCGTTGGCAGCCACCCCGTAAAGACAGGACGCCGGAAAAATCACCAGGCCGCCGGTTTTAAGAATGCCGGCGGCCTGGATGATGATGTCCAAATCCGGATTGGTTTTATCCACCCGGATGATTTTGTTTTGGGTCATGTTTTGATTTTTTTAAAATCAGGACTAAAATGGAGCTTCACGTCGGGCAACAACGACATCACGCAAAAGAAGCCGCCTTCCGTGCCACCTTGTCTGCCATTTCCTTTTTAAATGCAGCCAGTTTCTCAGCCACCAACTGATCAGCCACCCCGATGATCTGGGCCGCTGTGATGCCGGCGTTCTGGGCCCCGGATTTGCCGATGGCCATGGTGGAGACCGGAATGCCGGGAGGCATCTGCACCGTTGCTAAAAGCGCATCCATGCCTTGAAGGGCACTGGAATCAATGGGAACACCCAAAACGGGCAGGGTGGTGTGGGCGGCAATGACACCGGCTAAATGTGCCGCATGTCCTGCCCCGCAAATGAGTACCTTGACCCCCTGTTCCCGGGCCTGGGCCGCCAGCTGAACTGCCTTTTCGGGGGTCCTGTGGGCCGAGGCCACGGTGACATAGTAGGGGATGTCGAATCTTTTGAGCATGACCAGGGCGCTTTTCATCACCGAAAAATCAGAGTCAGAGCCCATGATTACACCCACCTGGGGCGGGATGGCCATGCGTTTCAATGCCTTGGCCCCAATATCCTTTCTTTTGAAGCAGTCCTTGAAATCAATTTTAGCACAGGCTTCATATGCAGTATTAATGGCGTCTGCAACCGTATCGCCCAGGGATGTCACCCCAAGCACCCGGCCGCCGGATGCTACCACCTTGCCGTTGTCCATGGCCGTACCGGCATGGAATACCACGGTGTCCTTGACCCGATTGGCTTGATCCAGCCCTGTGATCTCATGGCCTTTTTCGTAAGATCCCGGATATCCGCCCGCAGCAATGACCACACACATGGCAGCCCGTGGATCAATCTTGATTGTATGATTATGCAGGGTCCCGTTGCAGCAGGCTTCCATCAACGGTACCAGGTCGTTTTTCAGCCGCATGAGGATGGGCTGGGTTTCAGGATCGCCAAGACGGGTATTGAATTCCAGTACCCTGATGCTCTCCTTGTCTACCATTAATCCGGCATAGAGAACCCCTTTAAAGGGTGTGCCTTCATTGGCCATGCCTTTAACCGCCGGGATCATCACCTCTTCCATGGCTTTTGTGCGCAGCAGGTGATCCAGGACAGGTGCCGGCGAATATGCGCCCATGCCGCCGGTATTGGGGCCTTTGTCATCATCGTATATCCGTTTGTGGTCCTGGGATTCGGGCAGGGCAAGCACGGTGTTGCCGTCCGTTAGAACGATAAAGGAGGCTTCCTCCCCGTTAAGACACTCCTCCACCACCACCACGGCGCCGGCATCACCGAATTTGTTGCCTTTCAGCATGTCGTCAATGGCGGTGTATGCCTCTTCAAGGCTTGTGCAGACAATTACGCCCTTGCCGGCGGCCAATCCGTCGGCCTTGACCACGCAGGGTGCGCCCAGGGCTTTTGCATAAAGCTTGGCCCGCTTAGGATCGGTAAAGGCTTTGCCCGCAGCACAAGGTATTCCGTATTTGAGCATATGATTTTTGGAAAATACCTTGGAGCCTTCAAGCTGTGCTGCGGCTCCGGACGGACCGAAAACGGCCAGCCCCTTTTCTTGAAAAATATCTGCAATCCCTGCCACCAGCGGACCTTCAGGACCCACAACAGTCAAATCGATCTGATTTTGCTCTGCAAAAGCTGCAAGCGCGTTAATGTCTTCAGCGTTGATATTTACATTCTCAGCCTGGGTTGCGGTGCCTGCATTGCCGGGGGCACAGTATATTTTATCTACAAGCGGGCTTTGGGCGATTTTCCAGACCAGTGTATGTTCCCGGCCGCCGCTGCCGACTACAAGAATTTTCATTGGGCTCTCCTTAAATTCGTTCTTTTATTTTCTTCTATGGCAAGTTCAATGAGTTTGTCCATGAGGACGCCAAATTCATAGCCCGCCTTGGCTGCAGACTGGGGGAAAAGGCTGGTGGCTGTCATGCCGGGGATGGTATTGGTTTCAAGAACATATAATTGGCCGTCTTTCAACAGCATGTCCGTTCTGGAATAGCCTTTGAGACACAGGGTCCTGTGGGCTTGAACGGCAAGCTGATGGACCTTTTGGGTGGTTTGCTCGTCAATGCGGGCAGGGCATATTTCGTCGGTTGCGCCTGCCACATATTTGGCATGGTAATCGAAAAATTCATGGCCTTCACCCGGAATTATTTCAATGACAGGCAGAGCCTCAATCTCCTGATTGCCCAGAACCCCGCAGGTCAGTTCAGTGCCCTTGATATATTGTTCAAGGATCAGGGTGTCATCATTTTGGAATCCTTTTTCAATGGCGGCAGGCAGCTCTTTTTCATTTGATACGATGCTCATGCCTACCGAGGAGCCGGCACAGACGGGTTTGACCACCAGGGGGAAACCAAGATCCTTTACCTTTTGTGGATCTGGGTCCGGGTCCTGGATGGAAATGCAGATATAATCCGGGGTGGGGATGCCTGCCTGGCGGTAAAGTCTTTTGGCGATCAGTTTGTTCATGGCAAGGGCGGAGCCTAAAACACCTGCCCCCTGATAGGGAATGTCTAAAAGATCCAAAAGCCCCTGAACCGTACCGTCTTCCCCAAAGGGGCCATGGAGAATAATCAGGGCCGCATCAATATTCGGTGCATCTGTTACAAGCTTTGCCAGATCAAATTTGGGATCATACCGTTTGATGTCGTATTTTTCTTTATCAAGGGATTCAAATACCTGATTTCCGCTGTTTAAGGATACTTCCCGCTCTGAAGAGACACCACCTGATAACAGGGCCAGCCTGATTTTTTTCATACATTTCTCCTGTGGTATTGATTGGATGATCAGCCTTGAATGATGTTCTGACGCGCTTTTTCGAACTCTTCTTTGGAGATCAGATCCTTTTCATAAAGCCCGTTGATTTCCAGCAATTTACGTTCCGCCCTGTCATCTGCGCTTTCAATGAGGCCGGTATCGGCATAGGGGGAAATGTTGGTGTGGTTTTGCAGCAAGGGGGGCTCTTTGGCTTTGATTTCAAAGGACGCAAGACCGCCGAGCAGTCGTATCTCCACAGTCCTGTCATGGAATTGCGGGGTGCCCAGCACCTCGCTTAACGAGGAAGATGTTTCTCTCATCCTGTGGTAAATGAACCAGACAATGGAGAGTACCAGGATGGCAATGCCTGCCATGATCCATGGAAGATAATGATAAATGCCCTGGAACAGCAACGCGGTCAGGCCGATGCCGGCCAGAAGAAATACGTGGAGCAGCAGGATAAAATATGCAACAAAAATATTTTTAAATAATCCGTCTTTGTCTTTTTTGCGTATACTCATTTTATTTTTCTCTATAATGACGTTTTGTACCGATCCCGGGCCAAGGCACTGCCGGGTCCGTTTGAACAAACCGCATCAAGCTTGGCCATCAGGTAATTTAGTTTTTTATAGTTTGGCCTTTACGTAGACCCGCATCAGAAAGTGAATTCTATTAAACCAGGCAGTGTTTTGCAAGCTATTTTCTTGACACCTAAAGGGCAATACTGTATCACCACTATGCCAATTATTAATTATAGATACGATACCTATGAGCAAGCAAAAGAATATATCAAAGATCAGGAACATCGGGATCATGGCCCATATTGACGCGGGCAAGACCACGGTGACGGAGCGCATTCTCTATTATACGGGAAGGTCCCATAAGATAGGTGAAGTGCATGACGGCGAGGCCACCATGGACTGGATGCAGGATGAGCAGGAGCGAGGGATTACCATTACTTCGGCCGTGACCTACTGTCTGTGGAAAGGGGCTACCATCCAAATCATCGACACCCCGGGCCATGTTGATTTCACCGTGGAGGTGGAACGGGCTTTGCGAGTTTTGGACGGGGCCATTGGGGTGTTTTGCGCCGTGGGCGGGGTGGAACCCCAGTCCGAAACGGTCTGGCGTCAGGCAGACCGGTACAAGGTCCCGAGAATGGCCTTTATCAACAAAATGGACCGCACCGGTGCCGATTTTTTTGCCGCCTGTGATTCCATTCGGAAAAAACTGGCTGCCAATCCCGTAATGATCCAGGTACCCATCGGGGCCGAGGACCAGTTCCGAGGCGTTATTGACCTTCTGACCATGGAGCAGATTGCCTGGAACGATGAGACCCTGGGCGCTGAATACACATCTGGGCCCATTGACGATGAGTTTCTGGATCTGGCTGAAGCGTACCGGGATAAAATGCTTGAAGCAGTGTCCGAACTTGACGACACCATCATGGAAAAATACCTGGGCGAAGAAGAGATCTCCGTGGATGAACTTCGGGCGGCCATCCGAGCTGCCACCATCCGCCGGACCATGGTTCCTGTATTGTGCGGATCAGCCCTTAGGAACAAAGGGATTCAGCCGCTTCTGGACGCCATAGACTATTACCTGCCAAGCCCCAAGGACGTTCCCCCGGTTAAAGGCGAGCACCCCGAAACCGGTGACATCCTTGAATTCAAGCCGGAAAAAAACGGTCCGCTGGCTGCTCTGATTTTCAAGGTATCCATGATCGAGGGCCGAAAACTCTCCTTTGCCCGGATCTATTCAGGGAAAATTGCTTCGGGGGCGGATGTCTTTAATCCTGCCCTGAACCGCAAGGAGAAATTGTCCAGACTTTTAAGGATGCACGCCAACAAGCGCGAACGCCTGGATGAGGCCTCGGCCGGTGATATCATCGGTATTGTGGGGCTTAAGGATTCCGGTACCGGTGATACCCTTTGCAATCCGGACCATCCGGTGTTTTTGGAAAAAATGGAATATGCGCAGCCGGTTATCTCCATTGCCATTGAGCCCAAAACCCATGCCGATCAGGAAAAGCTTGATGATGTGCTGGCAAAATTCATGATTGAGGATCCCACCCTTCAAACCAGCAAGGATGAGGAGACCGGTCAGACCATTTTGTCCGGCATGGGCGAGCTTCATCTCGAAATCATCATTTCAAGGATGGTCAAGGAGTTCAATACCAGTGTGAATGTGGGCAAACCCCAGGTCGTTTACCGGGAAATCATTACAGCGCCTGCAACCGGCCAGGCCGTCTTTGAACGGGAGATTCAGGGTAAAGCCCATTATGCCAACGTTACCGTGGAACTTAATCCCCTGGGCCGGGGCCAGGGGGTTACCTTCAAATCCCTTGTACCCGAGGAAAAAATTGCGCCCCAGTATCTTCAGAATATTGAAACCGCAATCAGGGAGAGCCTGGAGGGTGGGTTTCTCAAAGGATATCCCATTGTGGATATTGAAATTGTCTTGGCTGACGGGTTCAGCGAGGAAGGAAAGGCATCGGAGCTTGGCTTTGGGGTCTGTGCAGCCATGGCCGTAAAAGAGGCCCTGAAAAAAGCCAAAATGGCCTTGCTTGAACCCATCATGGATGTGGAGGTGTTCGTGCCGGATGCCAATATGGGGGATGCCATTGCAGACCTGAATGCCAGGGGTGGCAGAGTGGAATCCATTACCGCGAAATTCGGCATCCAGCTCGTCAAAGCCGTGGTCCCCTTGTCAAGGATGTTCGGCTATTCCACAGCCATTCGTTCCGCCACCCAGGGACGGGGCACCTTTACCATGCAGTTTAAGCGTTTTGATGCGGTGTGATGAAATTATTGAAATATTCTATTCGGGTCCCTTCCTCTTTTTTGCCCTTGCCTTCCAGATTCTCCAGTTCGTTTTGGGCCTTTTCCCGCATCTTTTCATCGTCCAGGGTCTCAATTGCCCGTTCAAGCTGGCGGGCTGCATTTTGTTCGTCATGGATTCGGGCATAATACACCCCGAGATAATAGTTGGACAGGGCCTGTTTTGACTGCCTGGACATGATTTCTGCCATGTGGTAATTGGCTTTTTCAAATCCGGGTTTGCCGCTGCCAAGTACATGTTCAAGGCCCTTTTCGGCTGCCGGCAGATTGCCGTTTTGAATCTGGGCAACGCAGCGGTTAAAAATGGCCCAGTCCCCCAGCAGGGGATCATCTGCCATACTGTCCAGAATCGTTATGGCGCGGGTGTATTCAGTGTTGCTGATGTAAAGCCGGCCTAATTCCAAAAGAATCATCGGTTCAAACGGATCTTTGTTCAGGGCTTTATTGAGCTGTTCAATTCCTTCATTTATTCGTGTGGACCGGCCGTACAAAAGCCCCAGGCCGTAGTGAAACGCCACATTGTCAGGATCGTTTTGCAGGGCAATTTCAATTTTTGGGATGTATGTATCAGTGTCGCCGTAAAGGCCGATGACCCGATATTTGACCATGTTGTAGTCAAAATTTTTTGGTGGTGCGGGTTTGTCGGCAGGCGGTTTGTAATCTGCAAGAATTCCCGATAAATGGGATACCCTGGCTGCTGTGCCTGGGTGGGTTTTAAAGTAATCGGGAATATTTTCAATTCCCTGGTAATCGGCCTGTCTGATTTTCAGCAGACTGTCCAGTATCCCTTGGGGCGAATATCCTGTTTGTTCAAGAAAAAGAACCGCCTTCTGGTCTGCTTCGGTTTCATTTTCCCGGGTATAGGTCAGCATGGCTGACTGCCCGGCAGCCATGGAGCCAATGCTCAGGGCCTGACCCGCTTCCGAACTGCCTGCCGCAGCGCCTACCAGAATGCCGGCCACCATCCCGGCCAGGCTGCCGGTTGCCACTATTTTGGAGCGGTCTATGGACTGGGATACATGTCTGCCCACGGCATGGCCGATCTCATGGGCGAGAATGCCTGCAAGTTCGTCGATGTTATCCAGAGACGCAATTAATCCGCTGTGCACAAAAATATTGGCAGCCGGCATTGCAAAGGCATTAAAGGAGTCGTCATTGACCATAAAAAAATCAAAATGAAAGGGCTGGGGCGGCAATGGCTTGACAATGGCGTTGCCCACAATTTCGATCATCTTCTGGGCAACGGGATCATAAAGAATGACATCTTTATTTTTCATGAGTTGTAAATATTCTTTGCCAAGTTTAAGTTCATCGGGAATGGAGATGGCAAAGGTGCTGGTCGGGCATAAAAGGACAAAGAACAGAATAAGGCTTACAGCCTGTTTTAATTGTGTCATGTTTACCAAGAGCTGTTTTTTTTGACGGTTGACGGTTTTGTCAGAGGGCGGCCACATCGATGAATTCAGTATTCTCCATGGATAATTCAATACGGAAGATATAATTATTGATTTTAAAGGAGAGGCGTCTGTTTTCCGTGTAAGTGTCGTTAATGGACAGAGAAATTGCCGAACTGATGGTTAATGCCTTGGGCTGGCCGTAGCAGGCATTCAGGTCATATGCTTCTTCTACGGCTTTTATCAGCTGCCCCATGAGCTGGTTTGTGATTTCCCCGATGGTATCCGGCACTTCAGGGTCGGAAGTGGAGACGGCCAGTTCATCTTCGGGCATGCCCATGTTGATCATGTAATGCCTGTAAATTTCAAATGCAGCTTCCTCACTGAAATTGAAAATCACAAGACCCATATAGTCTCCGTAGAACTGAACAAAACAGGTTAGATCCGGTCTCATGGATATTCTGGTGATTTTCTGGATGGTGTTGGCGTAGTTTATTTCTTTCCCTGTGCTTTTTTCAAGTATGTGTTGGGTTGTATTCAGGAAAATTTTGGCAATACTGTCGATGGAATGATTGTTTGATATTTCCATTGTGGCTCCTTCATGGAATCTCGTGGTGTTATCGGGTCGGGTGATGTTTTGATAGTTTTAAAATTATGGACAAAACAGGGTAAAATGTCAAATTCTTATCGCTCGCCTCGTTTATAAGCCGCCCCCAGCCAGGCCGGCGCATTTAGGCGTCTTGGATTTTTAAAAGATATGGCCAAAAGGATGATCAGGGTACACAGGTAGGGCAGCATGGCCAGAAAATTGGGGGATATCCCCAGGGGTTGGAGCAGGTATTGGAGTACAAAAATGCCGCCAAAAAGGAATGAGGCAAAAATGGCCCGGCCCGGATTCCACAGGGCAAATATGGTCAGGGCAATGGCGATCCAGCCGCGGCCGGCAGTCATGCCTTCCACCCAGGAGGATGAGTAGGAAATCGACAGGTGGGCCCCGGCAAGTGCTGAGAAAACACCACCCACCAGAACGCAGGCATATCGAATCAAAGAGACGTTTACTCCCTGGCTCTCTGTGGCTTTGGGATTTTCTCCGGTGGATCTGATCTGAATGCCCATGCGGGTGAGTTCCATGAAAAACCAGGCGGCTATGGCCAGGACAATGGCCAGGATCAGGGTCGCATAATGAATGCGAGATCCCGGCAGTACGCCTAAAATGGCTGCGTCAGGCAGGGCATCAGTACCCGGAAATCCAAACCGGGTTTTCCCCTTCCATGGCCCCACAATAAGCATGGTTAAAAATTCTGCACAGATATAGTTGAGCATCAGGGTGGTGATGACCTCGTTGATGGCATATTTAATTTTCAGTATGGCCGGTATAATGCCCCATAATGCACCGCCGATGAAGCCGGCTGCAAATATCAACGGAACGATAAGAGCAGAGGGCAGGGCGTTTCTCAGATGCTGGGCCGTCCATGTGGCAAAAATGCCGCCCATGAGCAGCTGGTCCTCGGCGCCGATATTTGGTTATAAAGGACCTTAAAGGGGTGATATTGTAGCGGTTACTTGTGGTAATCCGTATCATGGGTAATATATCTTTTAAAAGTGTTGAGTCTTGAGTCTTGAGTAGTGAGATTTAAAAACAAGCTGTTTTTCTCACTACTCAAGACTCACTACTCAATGCGTTTTGATCCGGCCATCATCAATCCGATATCCTTGATGCGCTCATCGTCGGTCTCCAGAATCCCCATGAACTCACCTGCGAAAATTACGGCCACCCGGTCGCACAGTTCGAAGATTTCATCCAGGTCCTCTGAAAACAGGAGTACGGAACTACCCTGGCGGCACAGTTTCAACAGGTGTTCACTCAGGAACTGGGTAGCGCCCACATCAAGCCCGTAGGTGGGGTGAGAGGCCACGAGCAATTTGGGTTGTTCACTGATTTCCCGGCCCAAAATCAGTTTCTGGATATTGCCGCCGGAAAGCTGCCATACCTTTTGATCAAGGTCAATCTGGAAATCAAACTGGCTTGAAAACGCTTTTATTTTTTGCCGCAACACTTTCCGGGGGAAAAAAACGGGGTGTCCTTATATCCCAAAGCGATATTTTCAATTACGGAATGGTTCTGGATCAGCATGAAGTGCTGGTGAACCATGCCGATGCCAAGATTGATGGATTTCACCGGATTGGAGATACACATCGGCTTGCCGTTGATCAGGATAGTTCCCGAATCCGGCTCGTAAATGCCGTAAAGGATATTCATCAGTGTTGTCTTGCCGGCAGCGTTCTCCCCGAGCAGGCCTAATATCTCTCCGGAACTGACTTCAAGATTGATATCCTTGTTGGCATGAACCCCCTGGAATGATTTGCAAATATCCTTCAATATTCCTGCCATCATACCGTTGAGGTAGTACATTTTTTCCTCAGCCCGTGCTTCCTGCTATTTCGCCGTGTTAGTGGCTTGTTTCGGTGTGGCCTGCTCTCCGCAGCCGGCAATGATTATATCGAAAAGAAAAAGAAAACTGACAATCAGCACACGCAGTTTGGTTTTCATCGTTATTTACTTTATTTAATTCGGGTGCTAAAAGATTTAAACACAAGATGCTGATGCCAAAAACAAAACCCCCTGCAAGGAGGTATTGATGCAGGGGGCGTAACTGTCGTGAAAAAAAACAATTCTATTTTGCAGCTGGGGCTTCCTGTGTCTCCGCAGCCTTTTCAGCTGCTTGGGTTCCAAGTTCAGCCGCTTTAGTTTTAACTTCCTCAACTGCTTGCGTTGCAATCTCAGCAGCTTTGGCTTCAATTTCCTTAACCGCGTTAGTTGAAGCTTCAGGAGCTTGGCTTTCAACTTTTTCAACTGCTTGGGTTTCAGCTTCAGCGTCTTGGATTTCAACTTCCTCAATTACTTTAGTTTCAGCTTCAGCGTCTTGCGTTTCAACTTCTACTTTAGTTTCAGCTTCAGGTGCTTTGGTGGCTTGGTTCGACGTGCCCTGCTCTCCACAGCCGGCAAAGACCATTGCGAAAAGAAAAACAAAACTGACAATCAGTACACTCATCTTAATTTTCATCGCTTTCTCCTTTGTTTATAGTTGGTGGAACTAGTAAAACTCTATTAAAACTTTATACGTATACAATAATTACAGGCCCGCCGTCAACTATTTACTCAGAATATTGACACCAAAAATAAGACTCCTGCAGGGGTGTATATTTTGAAAGAAAGGAACAGTCTATTTTGCAGCGGCCCTGGCCTGGGCCAGCCAGTCATCCCATTTTTTCTGATTTTTAGCAATCCACTCCGTCACATGCTTCTGGATCTCTTTTGCTGATTTTTCACCCGCGTTCATGCGGGTGTTCTGCTCATTAATATCTGCAAGGGGCAGAGTGAAGAGTTCAAAAAATTTTTTGGCCGCAGGATTGTCCGCTAAAAATTTTTTGTTGGCTACCATACGGATATCCGAAACAACAAATCCCAGTTTGACCGGATCCGTAACTGCGCCTTCAATGCCGGACTGGGTCATCATGTCCGCGGCTATGGCCTGGGTTTCAGTGGGTAGAATTTTAGGCACGTTGATCCACATCACGTCTTTCCCGGGTTTGAGTTTATATACAGTCCAGTTCGGGGTCCAGGTGTAAAAGAATATGGGTTCTCCTGCTCTGTCTGCACCGATGGCAGACGCCATGCCTGCTTCATAAGATGCTTTTACAGGATTGATATCATCTTCGAGATCATAAACCTTTAAGTGGTGGGCAATGACTTTTTCGCATCCCCACCCCGGAGGACAGGCGGTCAGATCCGCTTTGCCGTCATGGTTTTTGTCAAAGGCCTTTTTAACCTCTTCACGTTTAAAGTCATCCAAAGATTTGATGTTGTATTTTTCAACCGCGTTTTTAGATACCAGATATCCCTGCAGACCACCGGCTTTGGCCACGTATCCGATTTTCTGGGCCTTGTCATTAAAATTTTTTGGCAACTGGCTGTTGTGCATGGGAAACCAGCCATTGCACCAGTAGTCTAAATCTCCCAAGGTTAATGCTTTATAAAAAATCGGGTTTTTCAGATCTTTGGGCTTATCAACTGTATAACCCAATTCGGTCAAAGCCCGGCTGACTATTGCTTCCTGGAAATAACCTGTGTTCCAAGTGGCCCGTGCAGGCTTAACTGTGATGCCTTCTCCGGGTTTATCCGAAGATGCGAAGGCCGGTGCGGCCATGATCATGGAAACAGCGATCAGAACAAAGCAGATGTTTTTTGCGACGCTCATAATTTCTCCTTTATGTTATGTTTTAGTTTTTACCGGCCATGGATTGGGTGATTCTGTCGAGTACCACGGCCACCAGAACAATGCTTAACCCCGCCATCACAGCAAGGCCTATATCCAATGTATTCAGACCTTGAATGACCGGAGATCCCAGTCCGCCGGCCCCGATCAAGGCAGCAATGACCACCATGGCAAGGGCCATCATAATGGTCTGGTTTAATCCTGCCAGGATGGTGGGCATGGCCAGAGGAATTTGAACCTTGAACAGCACCTGGCTGCGGGTGGCACCAAAGGCGGTGGCCGCTTCTATCAGTTCCGGATGCACCCCGCGGATGCCAAGGCTTGTCAGGCGGATGATGGGGGGCATGGCAAAAATAATGGTGGCAAACACCCCGGCCACATTACCCACGGAAAAGAGCATGACAATGGGAACCAGGTATACAAAGGACGGGGTGGTCTGCATGGCATCTAGAAAGGGTCTGACAATGGTTTCCACCCGGTTGCTTCGCCCGGCGGCAATACCGACGGGAACCCCGACAATGGTGGAAAACAGAACAGAGGCCAAAACCATGGCCAGGGTGGTCATGGTCTCTGTCCAGAACCCGATCAGTCCGATAAAGACCATTGAAAGAATGCTGAAAACAGCTAATCCCCATCCTGAAAAGCGCCATGCACAGAAAGCCAAGACAGCTATTATAATGATGGGCGGTACGGTGTTGAGGCCAATATCAAATCCGGTTAAAATTTGTTCAACCGGCCATTTTATCATTTGAAAGATATCTCTGTAATTATTGACTAACCAGTCAACAAATGCGGTAATCCATATATCTAAGGGAAGCACTTTTTCATCAAACATAATTTATTTTCCTGCTAAAGAGCGGTTTGAATGGTTTGGGCCGGTTCTTCATATCCGTTGCCGGATCCGTTGTGGCCGTTAATATCTGATTTGTGCAGGGTTTTGAGGAACCGGTTTTTGGAAACCACGCCTTTAAAGATATTGTCATTGTCAAGTACCGGGATCGGAAAGGCTTTGGATGCCACCTGCGGCAGAATATCCTGCATGTTATCGCTGACATTGGCCGGTTTGACCCCCGGCAGATAGCAGGTTTCAAGGGTGTCTTTTGCCCGGCCCTTTTCCATTGCCTCCTGAAGGGAGTCAATGGAGACAATTCCCAAAAACTGGTGTTTGGCATTAAGCACATAGCCATGGTTGAAATCCCTGGCGTTTAACAGCTCCAGAGCGCTGCGGATGTCGCCTTTTCTGGTTCTGATAATTGTGGGGTAATGTGTGTTGACGATTTCACCGGCTGAAATGACATTGGTGGGATCCACACCTCTGAAAAAGGCCCTGACATAATCATCGGCCGGGTTCTGGAGAATTTCCTCGGGCGTGCCCACCTGGACAACGCGTCCCCCTTCCATGATGGCGATGCGGTCACCGATGCGAAGCGCTTCATCCAGATCATGGGAGATAAAAAAAATGGTCCTGTCACTGTTTTCCTGGAGTTTGAGGAGTTCATCCTGCATCTCCGTACGGATCAGTGGGTCCAGGGCGGAAAACGCTTCGTCCATCAGCATGATGTCCGGGTCCGCAGCCAATGCCCTGGCCAGGCCGACACGCTGCTGCATACCTCCGGAAAGTTGTTTGGGGTACTGGTCTTCCCAGCCTTCCAGACCCACCTGGCTTAAGGCGGCGGCAGTCCGCTCACTCCGTTCGGCTTTGGGTTCGCCGGCCAGTTCAAGGCCAAACGCCGCATTTTCCAGGACCGTGAGATGGGGCATCAGGGCAAAGGATTGAAACACCATGCTCATATGTTTAAGTCTGAATTTCACAAGATCCTTGTTTCCCATGGTTGTAATGTTTTGACCGTTAATATGGATTTCACCCGTCGATGGCTCAATCAGCCGGTTAAACATCCTGACCAGTGTGGATTTTCCAGATCCGGACAGACCCATGACCACAAATATTTCTCCGCGTTTGATAGAAAAGTCTGCATTGTTTACGCCCACGGTCATGCCGGTTTTTTCAAGGATTTCTTCTTTTGTTAGCCCCTGATCGATAAGGCATTTTGCTTTTTGGGGATCCGGACCGAATATTTTAAATATATTTTTAATGATGATTTGATCCATAGATAGTTCTTCTTTCTGCGTAAAAGAATTACGCTGTATTTAAGTTTCTCTTTTATTTATGAATATATATATTGTATTCAATGTATTTTGTCAAATATGTAAAATGTGATTATTGGTATAACCAATTTAAATCATAAACTTTATTTTATAAAAAGAAATTTTTAATGATAATTTAATATTGATAGTACTCTAATTTATATGGCATCTTCAGGTTCAAATAGTTACAATATAGTTAAAATAAAGATGTGCCGATTAGCACTGCCCCATTCGTCGGTGTTTTTGGGAGTGCTGAGCGGATTGGCAACCTGTTGACATGTACCGAACCGCCCTGTTTTTACATATTTTTTACACGTTATTGGCCTGAATCAGGTCCTTTTGCGCTCGACAGAATTTATAAAATATGCTTGAATACTCTCTCTCAAAGGAAGCTTGCTTCAAACTCCAAATGATAATTTAAGGAGGCGTATGGACAGTTCTGCAGCATGCTTATCAAAATCTATTATTTTTAGTGGGCTTGATGCCCGGGATGTTGAGGCGCTTGTACCGCTGTTTTCAAGGTGGGTGGTTGTGCCTGGTGACGTTTTGGCCCAGGCTGGTCATAGCGCTCAGTTTTTCTTTCTTCTGGAAGAAGGCACCCTGCTTGTGGCAATGGAAGAGGGCAGGGCTGTGGTGTTCAACAGGCCCGGGGATTTTGCCGGCCTGTCAATGGTGAGCCTGAATGGTACAAATACTGCCACGATTACGGTGCTGGAAAAAGGGGCTGTCTGGGTTGTGTCCTGCCGGGATATCCTTGATCTGACGAGCCATGATACCCAGGTAGCGGACACAATTATGAATGGATGGCAGCAGTTCTTTGCGGAAAAAGCGCCTTTTTGTTCAAATCCTGCCTAAACAGGCGTTGCCTAAGAATTAATTAAAAAGATTAATAAAAAAGAGGTGTGTCTTGAATGGAGTTAACGCTGTCAGCGTTCTTTATGGACTTGAGGCGATAAACGCCCACAATGGATGGGCAATTTCAGTTGTGGGTGTCAGCATTGTGTTCACAGGGCTTGTGGTCCTGTCTGCCCTGATTTCACAGCTTTATAAACTTGTGGCACTGTATGATGATCCTGGGAAAATAAAAAAAATATTTGCCGCCAAATCTGAATCTGCCGCCAAGTCAGATCCCCCTAAAAAGGTCCTGGTTCTCACTGAGGCTCAAAAACAGGTATGCCGGCAGTATAACCTTTTGGCTCAGAACATGGATGATGTGATTTCTTTGCCAAAATTTTTGCGTATGGCCGAGATTTGCGGACTTCAAGCTCCCCATGCCAACATAAATCTCCTGATTAAATCCGGCATTCTGTGTGCCGATGAACAGGGGTATTTCAGATGGGATGAGGATATATTCATCCGTACCATTTCCTAGCAGCTAACATTCAACAGTCCGCCCGAAGGGCAATAATTTAATTAACCTGATGACTATGGGAAATTGAAAGAAACAAAAAGCAATGGATACTTTATTTTTAGAATTTTTTCAAAACACCGGGTTTTATCTGTGCGACTACCGAAACATTATCATGATCATTGTCGGCATGATTTTTATATTTCTGGGCATTGCCAAGGATTATGAACCTTTGCTGCTGGTGCCCATCGGATTTGGCATGCTTGTGGGAAACATTCCTATTTTCAAGGGGCTGGGCCTTGGCATTTATGAAAAAACTTCTGTTTTGAACTACCTGTATTTTGGCGTAACGCAGGGCATTTATCCGCCTTTGATATTCCTTGGCATCGGTGCCATGACCGATTTTTCAACGCTTCTGGCAAGGCCGGTGCTTATGCTTTTGGGCGCTGCGGCCCAGGCAGGGATCTTTATCACTTTTCTGGGTGCACTGGCTTTGGGTTTTTTGCCCAATGAGGCCGCAGCCATCGGGATTATCGGCGGGGCAGACGGCCCAACAGCCATTTTTCTCACCGCCAAGCTGGCTCCGCAGCTTATCGGCCCCATTGCCGTTGCAGCTTACAGTTACATGGCCCTTGTGCCGGTAATCCAGCCGCCCATCATGAAATTTTTAACCACGCGCAAGGAACGACTCATCCGCATGGAAGATCCGCGTCACGTCACCAAGCGCGAAAAAATTATATTCCCGGTTATATCCTTTTTGCTCTGCTGTTTTCTGGCACCTGCAGCATTGCCGCTTTTGGGCATGCTGTGCTTTGGCAATCTCCTTAAAGAGGCTGTGGTTACAGAGCGACTGGCTGTTACGGCACGCACTGCATTGATTGATATTGCCACCATCCTTCTGGGCATTACCGTAGGCGCGTCTACCCAGGGAGATGTCTTTCTTACCCAGAGCTCCGTGAAAATTTTTGTCCTGGGTGCGCTCTCCTTTGGTATTGCAACCGCCTCCGGAGTGTTATTTGCCAAGTTCATGAACCTGTTTTTAAAAAAGAAGATCAATCCCCTGCTGGGTGCTGCCGGTGTTTCCGCTGTACCGGATTCGGCCCGGGTGGTACATATTATGGGACAGCGGGAAGATCCTTCAAATTTTCTGCTCATGCATGCCATGGCCCCTAATGTTTCCGGCGTTATCGGTTCGGCCATTGCCGCAGGCGTATTGTGGAGTCTGATGATTTAGTTCGAATATTTCCGAGTAGCTGTTTTTGAACCTGATGACCGGCTGGTTGCCCAGGCCCCCCGGGGCCTGGGAACGTCTATTGACGTCTTTATTTGTACTGATCCATTAAACAGCAGCGCCGTTACATCTCTTCCTCCTTTGGCTGGTATATCCCGGATGCGATTTTCTTTATCCTTTGTGACGGATTTTGACAAGAATTTCCCGGTTATCCGGAAAACATCCTGTCTGATGCTTTGAATATAAAAGTACGCCATCAGCAATGATATCATAAACACCACCACTGCCGGGTTCAAGGGTGGGAACAATCCCTGTCTCCTGTTCAATTGCGTCTGCCAGACCGGCAGCCCTTGGCTGGTAATTTCAAACCGAGCAATACTTGATGCGAATCTCCATGGTTAGTTCCTTTCATTTTTTTAAGATTGCCACATTCCTGTCCTTTTATTTGTCCAATATGTCGCGCAACCTGACACTGAGTTGTTCCAGAGAGAACGGTTTTTGGATGAAACCGACACATCCCCGTGACAGAATCTCTTCAGCCTGTCCACTGAGGCTGTATCCACTGGCGAGAAGCACCTGAACTCGCGGGTTGATGGCTTTCAATGCGTCAAAAATCTCACCGCCGCTCATACCCGGCATAATCACATCCAGGATCACCAGGGCAATCTCCCCGGAAAACTGACGAAAGATTTCCACCGCTGTTTTACCGTCCATTGCAGTCATTACTTTATACCCCAAAGATTCAAGCATGGGCTGCCCGACCTGAAGGATGACCTCTTCATCATCAATAAGCAGAAGGGTTTCGGAACCTCTTGAAATAATGTCCGACATTGCGGATTCAGGTTCTACATCAGCCTCTGAGGCCGGCAGATAAATATAAAAAGTGGTGCCATTACCTGGCCGGCTGACAAAATCAATGGCGCCGCCATGATTTTTGATAATGCCATAGCTGGACGCAAGCCCCAGTCCGGTGCCCCGGCCCATCTCCTTGGTGGTGAAAAACGGCTCGAATACCCGTGTCTGGATTGAAGGATCAATTCCGATGCCGGTATCAGAGATTGAGACGCATACATATCGTCCCGGCCGAATATCAAAAGCCTTGGAAAATGAGGTATCCAGAACCATGTTTTTGGCATCTATCAAAATCGTGCCTCCGCTGGGCATGGCCTGCCATGCATTAATGTAAATGTTGAGCAGTACCTGCTCCATCTGATTTTTATCGGCCACGACCGCCCACAAATCACGGGCTATATCTTCCTGAATCTGGATCTCTTTACGTGTACGGCCGAACATGCGGGCGGTATCTATAACAGTCCGATTCAGATCCAGCAACTTGGCCATGTATTTGCCGCCCCGCGCAAATCCGAGCAGTTGCTGCGTGAGTTTGGTTCCGGAAATAATGCAGGACTCAATACTTTTCAATTTGTTGTAATTATACGCTAAAGGATCGGTCTTCAGCATCATTAATGATATATTGCCTTGAATACCCATCAGCAAATTGTTGAAGTCGTGGGCCACACCGCCGGCCAGGGTTCCTATGCCCTCCAGCCGCTGGATCTGATGCAGTCGTGCTTGACTGCCTCTGAGCGCCTCCTCTTTTTCTTTGCGTATTTCAATTTCAGTGCGCAATTGTTCATTGCTTTTCTGCAAATCCCGTGTGCGTTCTTTAACAAGGTCCTCCAGCTGATCCTGGTAACGGCGCAGTTTGAGGTCTGCTTTTTTTCGGTCGGTGATGATGCGAAACAGATGTAAACCCATCAGGGTGGCAATTACCGAAAGGACCAGGGTAATCCATATGTTAAGCGAACGATTTTCCTTGAGTACCCCCAGGTAATCATTTTCCGGTATATACACGCCGATCATCCAGGGCCAGTGTGAGTCGGCAAACTGGGTGAACATGGTATTGTACACTTCACCGTTGCAGGTGAATTTGGCAAACTGGGAGTGGTCGAGCGTGAGCAACCCGGTTTCTGTGCGCTGCCACTGGATGGCATGAAAGGCCGCACGGCTGAGTTCATCGTCCAGTTCATCAATTTTAACCATTCTGAAGCTGTTGGCTGCGGTGCCTTGGCCCTGTTTAATTTTTGAGATATCGGGAAACGCCACCACATCGCCGTTGTTGTTGAGCATAAAGGCACGACCATGCTTACCGATCCGTAACCGGCCGATAAAGGTGGACAGGTCATCGATTTCAATATCCACACCGACAATACTTTGCAATTGCCCGTTTGCTTTGAAGATCGGACCTGCCACCGTAATGCCGGGTTTTTGTGATGAGAAAAAAATGTAGGGGTCTGTCCAGATAATCGCCCGTTTGGCAACGGCTTTCTGATACCAGGGACGCTGCCGGGGATCATAGGTGTCACTGGGGTCTTCGGAGGTTTTAACAATGTTTCCGTCCGAATTGCGCCAAATAAACCCGATTTTTTTATCGCCATTGAGATGATCAATTACCTTGGTCCGAAATCCGCCGGGGGTATGTGCGTCACTGCGGTTGACATAAAAAAAATCACCATTGGGCATACCGATATAAATACCGGCAAAATGGGCATACAGGGACAATTGATTCAAAAAATAACGTTCCAGAACATCATGCTGTTGATTGTCACTGCTCACCACCTCGGAGGCTAACAGACGTTTGGTCAGCAAGGCCGCCCCCTGGGCCAGCTGAAGATGATTTTTGGATTGGATCATGGTCAGGTCCGCAATGTTCTGCATCACGTCCCGGGCATGCCCGGCCAGCATCCGCTCGGATGAAATGTAGGTGGACGAAGTGATCAGGATCTGCATCCCCCAGATGAGACCAAGGCAACCAAGAACCATTGCCCACCGGATCGATATTCTCATTTTTTCCTCAAAGTATTTTTTATCCCGCATCATGCCGGTTTTATTTTTGACTTAAATAAATCCTGACTTAGGACAACTCTTTGGGAATTGTCAACTCAAATGACAGACTATCAGCGAAATACCCAGGGATACAGATCGCTTGGTCAAACTATGTTCTATACATAAATAAAAAAGCGGGCTTCTGTATTGCCTGCAATTGATCCTGCTGGCATATTCGTTGCTATTCTGATAATACTGACAATATCGTAAATTAAATCCGGGCTTACTCAAACCAAAAGGAGGCGTTGATCGAACATGATGAAACAAAAGCAAAATCTTTTAGTTTACCTGCTATTCACGTTGTTCATGCTGCCGGCCGGTCCTTTGCCTTGCACGGCATCTACAGACGCCAGCCAGGAAGAACTGGCCCCTGGCAGGGTCCTTGCGAAACAGGCGGTAAAAGAGAAAAAACGGTGGATCACTGCAGACCATTCAAAATTTGAGATCCTGCAGCAGGAATTTACCTCAGGCCCTGAGGTGACGGAGGCCTGCCTGAACTGTCACAATGAGGCTGCCCTGCAATTTCATAAAACCATTCACTGGACCTGGAAAGCCCCGGGAAAAGATCCCGACACACCGCTGGGCAAAGGCGGCTTGTCCGTCAATAATTTCTGAATCAACGCCCAGAGCAACGAGGCTCGTTGCACATCATGCCATGCAGGATACGGATGGAAAGACAAAGACTTTGATTTTACAGATCAAACCAAGGTGGACTGCCTTGTTTGCCACGAAACCACAGGTACCTACAAAAAATTCCCAACCGGGGCAGGATATCCGGTTAAGGAAGCCACAGTGTTTAACGAAAACAAAAAAACATACCATCCGCCGGAGTGGAACAAAGTCGCCCAGAGTGTTGGCCTGCCCGGGCGTAAAAACTGCGGGGCCTGCCATTTCTACGGCGGTGGCGGAGACGGCGTTAAGCATGGAGATTTGGACTCATCCCTGATCAAACCCGACAAACACTTGGATGTTCATATGGGCACTGACGGTCAGAATTTCAACTGCACCCGGTGCCACTCCACATCAGAACACCATATTGCGGGCCGAATCTACACCCAGCCGGCAGCGGAAAATAAGAAATCGTTACTTGAGGATGATCTCACCTCAAAGATCACCTGTGTCTCCTGCCACGGCAGGGAACCCCATCAGCACAATGCCAAGGCCAATGACCACACCGACCGGGTGGCATGCCAGAGCTGTCATATTCCCAAATATGCCCGTATCAACCCCACCAAGATGTACTGGGACTGGTCTACGGCGGGAAAAATGAAGGACGGCAAGCCCTACGACTTGAAGGATGACCTGGGAAAACCTGCTTATGACACGAAAAAAGGCACATTCAAGTGGGAAAAGAATGTGGTGCCCGAATACTTCTGGTACAATGGCTCCATTGACCATCTCACCTTGAAGGACACCATTGACCCGTCCGGTGAAGTGGTGATCAGCAAGCCGACCGGTGACATGACCGATGAAAAGTCACGCATCTTTCCGTTCAAAGTCCACCGGGGTAAAATCCCTTATGATAAAATCAATAAGAAACTTGTGGCCCCCCACCTGTTCCCCAAGGATAAAATAGACAATGCCGCCTACTGGAAAGGATTTGACTGGAATGCGGCGATCCGGTACGGCCAGGATTATTTAAACCTGCCCTACTCAGGCGAGTATGATTTTGTTGATACCTCTTATGTGTTTCCCATTACCCATATGGTAGCCCCCAGGGATAATGTCCTTTCATGTACCGAATGCCATATCAAAGATACCGGAAGACTTGCAAATCTGGCCGGCTTTTACATGCCCGGGCGGGATCACTTTGCCATGATGGACTGGGCAGGATGGATTCTTGTGATCGGATCATTATTCGGTGTCACCCTCCACGGCCTGGGACGTTTTTTTACCAGAAACGGAAAACATTAAAAAAGGGGCGCAACATCATGAATCAGAAAAAAAGAATTAAAGTATATCTGTACACACGTTATGAAAGATTCTGGCACTGGCTGCAGGCCGCGATAATCATATTTCTTATGGTAACAGGCTTTGAAATTCATGGCACCTACACCCTGATGGGATATGAAACCGCAGTGACCACCCATAATTTTGTGGGACTCTCATGGCTGGTGCTTTTCGCCTTTTTTGTATTCTGGCTTTTCACCACCGGAGAGTGGCGCCAATACATCCCCACGACCAAAAAACTCATTGATGTCGCATTATACTATGCATCCGGGATCTTCCAGGGCAAACCTCACCCGGTTGTAAAATCCCCCGGAGCCAAGCACAACCCCCTGCAGCGTCTGACCTATCTGGCACTGTCGGCGTTGCTGCTGCCGGTTCAGATGATTTCAGGCCTGTTTTACTACACCTGGAACCTTTGGGGGGGCGTGGCCTGGTCCCTGGCACCGGTGGCACTGCTGCACACCCTGGTGGCATTTTTACTGCTCTCGTTTCTGGTGGTGCATGTTTACATGACCACAACGGGTCACTCCCTATTCAGCCATATCGCAGGGATGATCACGGGATGGGAAGAGATCAGTGAAACCACCACGATCCAGGAGTGGGAGGTGGCTGAAAAGCGCCGTTCCTGACCTGAGAGCCTTTTGGGAAATCTATCAGCCCAAAACAGCCATCACCCTTTCCGGGAGATGGCCGTTTTGCCTTTTCAATGGTCATATCAACTCAAATAAGCCCCACTTCAATGGCTGTCGACATTACCAAGTGTCACGCCAAATTTTTTTTAAACACCTGCAAAAAAAAATGTAAAAACGGAAAAAAAACATGTATATTCATCTCTCTTTTTTTGCAGCACCATAAATGCTGTGTTTTTTTTACGGATATTTTACCCGTTATTGTAAAGGATTGGTGCAGTGAAAAAACTTTCAACCCCCTGTTACCTTATTGATGAAACCAAACTCCATAAAAATATGAAGAAACTGGCCGCAATGAGAGAACAAAGCGGTGCCAGACTGCTTCTGGCCCTGAAATGTTTTGCCACATGGGGGGTTTTCGATCTGATGAAACCATACATGGACGGCACCACAAGCTCTTCATACTATGAGGCCAGACTTGGATATGAAACCTTTGGCAAGGAGACCCATGCTTACAGTGTTGCTTACAGCAGCGAAGATATAAAAAAGGTCTCGGTATTTTCAGATAAGATCATCTTTAACTCCCTGTCACAGCTCCGGCAATTTTATCCGGAATGCAGCGGCGTTACCTGTGGCATCAGAATCAACCCCGGTGTGAGCTACAGCCATTTTGACCTGGCAGATCCTGCCCGTACCTTTTCCCGGCTCGGCGTCACATCCACAACGGATATAGAAGCGGCCATGCCCATGGTTTCAGGCGCGATGATTCACTTTAACTGTGAAAATGAGGACGTGGCCGCGTTTGAACACCTGCTTGCCGGTATCAGCCATAAATATGGGACGTTTTTGGAACAATTTGACTGGATAAGCCTGGGAGGCGGCATTTCTTATACCGAAGACCATTTCGACGCCCTACGCTTTGCGCAAATCATAAAAGCCTTTTCACAGAAATTCGGCTTGCAGGTCTATCTGGAACCGGGAGAAGCAGCCGTTACCCATACAACCACCCTTGTAACAACCGTGCTGGATATCGTTGAAAACACAAAAAAAATCGCTATTGTGGATGCCTCCATTGAAGCGCACATGCTGGATCTGCTTGTATACAGGGAATCGGCCGGCTTTGAAGGAACGGTTGTCCGGGGAAGTTTTCCATATCAAATAGCAGGAAGATCCTGTCTTGCCGCCGATATTTTCGGAGAGGCTTGTTTTCAAAACGAACTTCAGATCGGTGATACCATCATGATTAAAGATGCCGCCGGTTATACCATGGTGAAGAAAAATTGGTTTAACGGTTTAAAAATGCCGTCAGTGGCGATCATGCGTCCTGACGGACACATTGACGTATTACAGGAATCTTCGTATACGGATTATAAAAGAAGCCTATCAACTGAATTAAGGATTTAACAGTGCTTTATGGCATACGTTTTATTTAGGTGGGGGTGAGAAACACTCGCTTGGTTAAAGAAAGGAAATAATGATGAGAAAAAACGTGATGATTATCGGTGCCGGGGGCGTGGCAAATGTTGCCGCTCATAAATGCGCACAAAATAATGATGTTCTTGGCAATATTGTCATTGCCTCAAGAACGCTGTCCAAATGTAAAAAAATTATCAACAGTATTGAGCGCAAGGGCAGCAAAAAGAGTAATGAATATTCCATAACAGCCTATCAAATAGATGCCATGGATATTTCTGCCACGGAAAAATTGATTAAAGAGACAGGCACCTCGATTGTCATCAACGTGGGTACGGCGTTTATAAATATGAGTGTCCTTACGGCCTGTATCCATACAGGCGCAGCATATATTGACACAGGCATTCATGAAGAGCCGGATAAAATATGTGAAACACCCCCCTGGTACGCCAATTACGAATGGAAACGTTGTGAACAGTGCCGTGAAAAAGGCATTACAGCCATTCTCGGTGCAGGCTTTGATCCGGGCGTTGTGAACGCCTATGCCGCCTATGCCGACAGATATATTTTCGATGCCATTGATACCATTGACATCATGGATGTGAATGCCGGGAATCACGGAAAATACTTTGCCACCAATTTTGATCCTGAGATCAACTTCCGAGAGTTTACCGGCGGAGTATGGACCTATGTTGACCGCCAATGGGTAAAAAAAGAGATGTTTGAGGTAAAACAGGTCTACGATTTCCCGGTAGTCGGAAAGATGCCCATATATCTGAACGGGCACGATGAGCTTCACTCCCTGTCTAAAAATATTGATGCGGATTCCATCCGGTTCTGGATGGGTTTCAGTGATCACTATATAAATGTATTTACCGTGCTGAAGAACATCGGCCTGCTTTCAGAACAACCGGTCACTACGGCGGAAGGTTTGGAGGTGATCCCTTTGAAAGTGGTGAAGGCATGTCTGCCGGACCCGGTGTCACTTGCCGCCCAATACACCGGCAAAACCTGCATTGGCGATCTCGTAACAGGGCGTGTCCATGGGGAAAAAAAAGAGGTGTTCCTTTATAACATCTGTGACCATGAAGCCTGTTATAAAGAAGTCGAAAGCCAGGCCATTGCCTATACGGCAGGCGTTCCGCCTGCGGCGGCAGCCATGCTTATTGCCGAGGGCGTTTGGGATTGTAAAGAGATGAAAAATATTGAGGAATTAGACCCGGCACCGTTTTTGAAAATACTCAACCAAATCGGCCTGCCCAGCGGAATCATCAAAGACGGGGAGGATCAACCGCTCTCCTTGTAAGAACCACGGACTGAACTGATGTCCACCAAAGAAAAGGGCTTGGACCGAAACCAAGAGAGTCCAAGCCCCCCTGTGAGAATTAATCACTTTCATCCCTGAATACATCGAAATTTTTTCTTGACTCCACTTGCTGACGCATTATATAACCCTCCCCTAAGTATATTTTTATTGAAACCATGTTTCGGTATGGCCTTTAACTGGCGCGGTTCCCCTGTATTTGGTTAGGTAGTCGATGTGTTGAGGCTACTTCAGTGGGGAATCTCTTCGATACCCGTAAAATGAAGGAGAGAAAGAGCGTATGTCTACATTAGAGGAACGCGTACGTTGCAAAGAGTTGCTCAGCAAAGTAAAAACGCCTGAAGAGTGTATTGAGTTTTTTAAAGACGACATGGACGTCGGCATGTCCGGGTTTACGCCGGTCGGGTATCCGAAAGTTGTACCCATCGCACTGTGTGACCACGTTGAGAAAAACAACCTGCAAGGCAAATTAAGACTCAACCTGTTTATCGGTGCTTCTATCGGTTCCGAGGTTGAGGACCGCATGGCTACACTGGACATGATTGACCGTCGCTGGCCCTACCAGACAGGTAAAAATCTGGGCAAAGCCATTAATAAAGGCCAGATCCGCATGGGTGACAAACACCTTTCAATGTTTCCCCAGGATTTGAAGTACGGCTTTTACACCAAGGAAAAGGGTGGCGGACTTGATATGGCAGTTATCGAAGCATCTGCTATTACCGAGGAAGGCAACATCATTCTGTCCGGTGCCGTTGGCGCTGCTCCCGAAATCATTGATGTCGCTGACAAAATCATTGTCGAAATCAATACTGGTCTGCCCTCTTTCGAAGGCATGCACGATATCCTTTTGACAGATCTGCCTCCATTCCGGAAAATCCTTCCGGTGACAGATCTGCGTCAGCGTATCGGTACACCCTGGGTTCCTACAGATAAGAGCAAAATCGTTGCTATTGTCGAATCCAAGCTGCCTGACAATGGGCGTGCGCTGCGCGGTACCGATGATGTTGCCCAGGCTATTGCCGACAACATCGTTGACTTTTTCCAGTCTGAAGTGAAGGCCGGCCGTCTGCCCAAGAACCTGTTGCCTCTGCAATCCGGCGTGGGCTCCATTGCCAATGCCGTTGTCGGTGGGCTGACAGCAAGTCCTTTTGAAGATTTGACCGTTTTCACCGAGGTTCTTCAGGACACCTTCCTGCCTTTCCTTGATTCAGGTAAATGCAAGTACATCAACTGTACGTCACTGTCCCTGTCCAACGAGGCATTTGTTGATTGGTGGAAAAATTTCGAGACCTATAAGAACATGGTTATGATGCGTCCCCAGCAGATTTCCAACAATCCGGAACTCATCCGTCGTATGGGCGTCATCGGCATGAATACACCGCTTGAATTTGATATGTATGCACATGCCAACTCCACCCATGCCGGCGGTACCCGCATGTTGAACGGTATCGGCGGTTCGGGCGACTTTATACGCAACGCTTACATATCCATAATGCATTGTCCCGCTTGCCGTGCCACCAAAAATGATGAGTTCGGCATCACCGGTGTTGTGCCCAAAGTTCCGCATGTCGACCATACCGAACACGATATTGATGTTCTGGTTACCGACCAGGGTCTGGCTGACCTGCGTGGTCTGGCGCCAATTGATCGGGCTCGCGTTGTCATTGATAAATGTGCACATCCGGCTTACAAAGATTATATGTACGATTATCTCGAACGCGCCACCAAGGCAACCGGTGGCCACCATGAACCCCAGCTGCTGGACGAGTGCTACAAAATGCATCTGAGCTTTGCACAAAACGGCACCATGCGTTTCTGGGAAAAATAAAACAAAGCGTAACACTGCCTACCGGCAACCAAAGCCCCGCCAAGACTTGGCGGGGCTTTTTGTTTTTATAGCAACATCCCCTGATTCTATAAAAATTGGAACGAAAATCAGTATTGGCTTCGGCGTTATTTTGATATTGCTGCTGGTGGCCGTCGCAGCAGGATTTAACGGATTTTCAAGAGTGGTCAGGCAAATGACAGATGCCATTGACACGGGTAATTTGACCATGACGATGTACGAAGCGAGGCAGCAGGAAAAAAATTTCATGCTCAGGGGAGATGAGTCCTACGTGAAGGCTGTCATCGCGCAATCTGATTTGCTCAAAGAAGAAATCAACGCAATCAAGGCCCGATCAACTGATCCCGAAAGCCTTGGGCAGTTGGATGACATGGTCAATATGGCCGACAAATACCGGCAGGCATTTGATAGATATATTTCCCTGGAAAACAGCATAAAAGAAGCGGATGCGACAATGCTAACATCGGCGTGGCAGATGGAATCCGCCGCCAAGGCCATTCTTCTGCCCCTTAACGCAACCATTGAGGCGGCAAGAGCCGGTGAGGCAGGCAAAGGGCTTTGCTGTTGTGGCTGCTGAGGTTACAAGGGATATTACCGCGGTCAGCAATGCTACCGATGAAATGAATAACGGCAGCAGACAGATTTTTACCAGTGCCGGTGAACTGTCCAGGCTGGCTGAGAATCTGAATACAATGGTAGGCCGGTTTCAGCTGACTTAGATCTTGTTTGGTAATTAGGAGATCGAAGCGAAATTTCATGAAAATGGTCCCAATTTCCAAAAAGGCCCTTAGAACGCTCACCCGAAACATCCCGGTTAAGGGACCTGTGTGCATTTCAGGTCCCTTACCGGATTGTCGTTTTCATGCACTGCAGCGGGGAGGTCCCGCCAGGTAACGGCTACCCTCCCTGGGGAATGAAATCCGGATCCGTGACCCTGATGATGGCATATCCACCCTGAAGATTTTTAACACGGGTAAACCCGTTCTGGTTCAGGATGATTTGGCATTCAAAAGATCTGGCACCCGTGCCGCAGAAAAGGCAGAGGTCCTTGTCTTTGGGCAGTTCATTACAGCGTTCGCGCAGCTCGGGCTGGGGAATGTGTATCCAGCGTTCAGCCCCGTATTGGTCAATAAACGGCTGGGCTTCCACAGCCTCTCTTAAATCCACCACCGTGATTTGGCCTTTTTCGAACAGGTCAGAAAACTCAGGCCAGTCCATGGGGATGTTTCTGCCGTCCAGAATATTATCAAGCGTATTGCCGGCATTGTTGATCACATCCATGGCAGATGAGAATGGCGGTGCATAGCCTACTTCCAGGGTACACACCTCGTCCACATTCATGCCTTTGTGAAGCAGCGGCACCACGGCATCCACCCTGGCTTTGACTGAATCAATCTGTTCACCCACGGCTTCCACGCCTAACACCCTGCGAGTGGCCCGGTCTGCAATGAGCTGGACGAACAAGAATTTTGAGTTGGGATAGAAATGGGCCCGGTCAAACTGGGCCACTAAAGAGTGAACCGGATCAAAGCCGGCTGCTTTGGCCTGGTGAATGGTCAGGCCTGCTGTGGCCACCCCCATGCCGAACACCTTGATGCAGAAGGTCCCCACAGTGCCGTCAAATTGGGCATTCTTGCCGAATATGTTTGTGGCAATGATCCGTCCCTGGCGGTTGGCAAGGGAGCCCAAAGCCATTGGAAGCTGTTCCCCGGATACAAGATTGCGTATCTCAATGCAGTCGCCGCCTGCGTAAATATCCGGGTCGGTTGTTCTTAAATTTTTATCCACGATCAGGGAACCGCCCCGGCCGACAGCCAGGCCTGCTTCTGCCGCAAAACCCGTATTGGGGCGAACACCCACGGCCATGATCACAAGATCGCATTCAATCACTTCGCCGCTGACCTCAACCCCGGTGACGCCGCTTTCGGCATCCCCAATGATTTTGGTGACCTGGGCACCGATTTTAACATCCACCCCGCTCTTCTCAAGCTCTTTTTCAACAATAAGGGCAATGTTGGGACCAATGGCTACGGGCAGCACATGCGGGGCCATCTCCACAAGGGTGGTTTGCACGCCCCACAGATCGGTCAAGGCTTCGGCCATTTCAACACCGATGGCACCGGCACCGATGACCACGGCATTTCCCACGGCACCTTTACTGATCAACTCTTTGATGGCCTGGGCATGGTGGAGATTGGAGACGGGATATACGCCCGGCAGGTCTGCGCCGGGGATGGGCGGGGTAAAAGGCGTGCCGCCCGTGCCGATGACCAGCTTGTCATAGGCCATTTCAGACTCGGTCCCGTCGTCAAGATGACGGACTTTCAGCTGTTTTTTTCTGCGATCAATGCCGATGGCTTCAACCCGGGTAATTACCTCAACACCCTTGACTGTACGGAAAAATTCCGGATCCCTGACATGGTGGGCCGTGGTGGAGTATAATTCTTCGATTTCTCCGATATCCCCACCGATATAATACGGAATCCCGCATCCGCCATATGAAATTAAGCTGTCCCTGTCTATCATAATGATCTCACAATCGGGATCAAGCCGCCTGAGGCGGCTGGCCACTTTGGGACCTAGGGCCACCGCGCCAACAATAATAATTTTTTTTGCCATGAGAACCTCGTTTGTTTGTCCGGCATTTAAAATGTGTATAAAGTCCGGATCGTGTCAATTCCCCCCGAATCAACTCCCTCTTAAATCAGTAAAACAAAATACGCTAATTAAAGATAATGCTCAAGGATTTTACTGGCAGATATTTCTGTTTATTTTTATGATTCCTCTTGAAAGTTCTTGCTTTTTTCAGGTATGAGTGCAGTTATGATGAAAATACTATTTAATCCTTTTGAAGACCGGACAGATCGGGATGTCAGAAATTTTTTGGGAAGTGCATTTATCAGCGCCTTGCATAAAGGCGATCATACACCTGTGGCACAGGCGGTTTCTGACCTGGGCCGGAAAAAGTTGCCTGACCGGGCCCAGAATTATATCAAAGCCAGACATGAACGGTATACCGCTGTTTTATCCCAAATATCATCAAATCCGATTTTGGGTGCCGATATCTATGCAACGGCCTGTCTGCTCTGGGATGAAGCCCTTTTTTTTGAATGTCATGAATGGCTTGAGCAAAATTACAGGGTTGCTCAGGGGCAGAAAAAAAAGGTCCTGCAGGCAATGATACGTACCGCAGGTACATTTGAGTTGCTGGCTTACAACAGGAAAAAGGCGGCTGTCTCAGTTGCGGCTAAAGCCCTTGCCGTACTGGAGCCTCATCTGTTGCAGGTGCCTGAATCGTTTGATATTCACCCTAAAATGGCCCGCTTGAGAGCCGTTATCAAAGACGCCTAAAAAAAGGTTTTATCACTACCCATACTCAACCCACATTGATGCCCCGGGCAAAGGCATTCGAATCACGGCATGGGCCCCGGACGGCGTGGTGGAAGGCGCAGAGCATGAATCTTTGCCCATTGATCTTGTGCAGTGGCACCCTGAATTGCTTATGCAGAAAAGTGATGGCATGCTGCCTTTATTTGATCGGTTTATCCGCAACTGCAAAGATAGAGTGAATACATAGAAAGGAAGACATAATGTGTTATTATTCCAAGTAGTTGATATTTTAAATGCAGCGTGGTATGCTGCGCTTTCATAGACCTGAAATGGATTTTTACCCCTGATGCCGAAATTTCAGGTTGATTTTATAAACATTAATTAATATACAAAGACAACTTTATAGATTAGCGCATTGAATTAGCAATAGTGTTTATGTGTAAATATTCGGGTTAGTCATTTTTAAGTTGATTTGAGTAACGTCCTAAAATTCTGGTCCAGAGGATAAACCCAAACATCTTTGATGGGAACAATCACCGTCCCTTTCTTTGGGTTAGCACCTAATTTACCCCGCCCTTTAGTTTCTCCAACAATTTGCCAGTTTGCGGCTTTATAACAGGTCCCTGCGAAACGATCTTTTTGAACAAACGTCTCAAGCAGGACAGGCCGGATATTATACTTGTTGTGCCAATCATCCGGGAGTCGGTGTGTGATTAATGAGAGAACTTTGGATGCCAAATTTTTTGATTGAATCCATGGCAAAATAAGGAATCTGGCATTATTCACAATCAAATGCAAATTTGCCTTTCTTTGATCATGAGTCCATCCAATAAACTGATCTCTTGGTGCGGTTTGCCATGCCGCTGCACCGAACCCTGCCAGGGCAACGATCTGTTCGCCGGCAGTAATGAAATATCGAAGTTGGGCACCTGGCAACGGCTTATGCCCAAGATAATGATACCTTTCGATGTATTCATTCCACAAACCAGATGTCGCTTTGGTAACGATCTGCAAATTAAGTTCCGGCAAACGATGAACCGGACAGACAACCCGGCTTTGCGGATCCGTAGCTGACGTTAATTTAATGCGTCGGTCACGCTTTGTTTTTTTGAGTAGAGGGCGGCAGGCATATCACCCCATCCTTTTCCATCTTTCAGCATAGCAACACGGCACGACATATCTTTGGTTTTTCCATTCCGGTTTGAACCATTGGAGAATCCGGCACACCTCTATTGAAAGTCGCGTTCGGT
>NZ_CM001488.1:2247433-2249952 GCF_000233695.2 Desulfobacter postgatei 2ac9
GAAGAAAAAATGATTTTTCTGTAATCTATACTCGATGATCCAGTTTTTCGTCAAATCGCATAACTATAGGAGGCTAAATTTCATGATTTGGAACCAGATCTCCCACGGCGATTCGATAACAAATTGATATTATTGAATTTTAAAAATCGTGCCAGTAAATATTCGGGTTAGTCATTTTTAAGTTGATTTGAGTAAAGTCCTAAAATTCTGGTCCAGAGGATAAACCCAAACATCTTTGATGGGAACAATCACCGTCCCTTTCTTTGGGTTAGCACCTAATTTACCCCGCCCTTTAGTTTCTCCAACAATTTGCCAGTTTGCGGCTTTATAACAGGTCCCTGCGAAACGATCTTTTTGAACAAACGTCTCAAGCAGCACAGGCCGGATATTATACTTGTTGTGCCAATCATCCGGGAGTCGGTGTGTGATTAATGAGAGAACTTTGGATGCCAAATTTTTTGATTGAATCCATGGCAAAATAAGGAATCTGGCATTATTCACAATCAAATGCAAATTTGCCTTTCTTTGATCATGAGTCCATCCAATAAACTGATCTCTTGGTGCGGTTTGCCATGCCGCTGCACCGAACCCTGCCAGGGCAACGATCTGTTCGCCGGCAGTAATGAAATATCGAAGTTGGGCACCTGGCAACGGCTTATGCCCAAGATAATGATACCTTTCGATGTATTCATTCCACAAACCAGATGTCGCTTTGGTAACGATCTGCAAATTAAGTTCCGGCAAACGATGAACCGGACAGACAACCCGGCTTTGCGGATCCGTAGCTGACGTTAATTTAATGCGTCGGTCACGCTTTGTTTTTTGAGTAGAGGGCGGCAGGCATATCACCCCATCCTTTTCCATCTTCAGCATAGCAACACGGCACGACATATCTTTGGTTTTTCCATCCGGTTTGAACCATTGGAGAATCCGGCACACCTCTATTGAAAGTCGCGTTCGGTTGAACTGGGGATTGTTTTTTATGAGAGCCCTGATCTGTGTTATTTCTGTTGGGGTAAAATCCCGGCCACAGTATCGGATCATGAGGTATCTATCGGTTTTGACAATTTCTCCAGGCGGGCCTTATCCATTTCCCAGGGAAGAAACCGTGATAATTGTTCAGGTGCTTTCCCATGGTTTAGAGCGCAGGCATTAAGGTACGAATTTAACCAGTGGTGACAGTTCAGTCCCCACAACTCCAAGGTTTTAAAAAGTGAAAACATCATTGCTGCCAGTTGAGCGCTCCATACACTTGCTGAACCATAAAAATTTCTACGACCTGTTACTGGATTCCGAATGGCATTTTCACCTTTATTATTATCCATGGGGACTTCCGGATGTTGAACAAACACACTCAATCCATCCCAATGGTTTTTCAGGCTTTTCAAAATTTTGTATTTAGCATTGGATAACAGGGTGGAATTAGGGTCATCGGGATTGTGTGATTCTATAAATGCATCTCGGTCCTGCGTCATTTCATTCATCTTGTTAATCACAGATTCATGTCGCTTTTTGAATGATTCCGACTGCCATTGCACAGGTAATGCTTTATCAAAGGCTGCACAACGCAGGTTGTTTATATGATACAGCTGTGCGATTTTCTCAATCCAGCAAAACGCGCATTCTTCCAATTCCGGATACTTCCTGGCTGCATCCAGGAAATCACGGCGGACGTGTGCCCAACAAAAGGCCAGAATAATGAAAGGCATTTTGTTAGCCAGTGATTTATAGGCGCTGTATCGGTCGCAGACAACAATGATTTTACCTTTCCGGGTATTTTCAAAATATGATATCGGAATATCTGCACCTCGTCCCGGCGCAATCAGGAAATAGACAACGGATTCAGAACGACTGACCCATAACCACCATTTATTTCCGATTTTACCTTCAATTTCTTCAAAAACCTTCCAGCTGCTTTCATCTTGATGGAATCTGTCTTCGGTCATTTGTTGAAGGTAAAGCCTGTTGCAGATGGGTTCAAATAATTCTTTGAGATTGTTCAAGCCGCCTGAAATTGTACCGGCTGAAATGGGTAAATCAAGCTCCTCATAATGATTTAAAAGACGATTGGTCGGCTGGCAATAATGAAATTTGTTCAACAAAACGTCTGCCCAGATTGAAATTCCGTATGGGCTTTTTGGCATCAGCTTTGGAGGCATTGGTGCAGTAATCGTTTGAGGCACCCCTTTGCACGAGCATATTTTTGTTCCTGTCTGACGGACAATTCTCCTTGTGTAGGCTTTGACGTCAACCTCAATAATTTGGGTTTCAGGCCCTGAACTCCCATCAAGTGTATAGGGCAACCCGCAACAAGGGCATACTGGATTTTGGGGAAAACAAGCTTGTTCGTATACTACAGGAAGATCAGGACGCTCTGTCAGGCCGTGACCTTCACTTCCAGGTTGTTGACCACGAGGCCTTTTGTTTTCATTTGATTTTGGATTGGCTTTTTCTGTTTTTGAAGGTTCTCTTTTCGGTTTTTTTCCCAAATTAATCGGTTTTTCAGTATCCCGGATTTG
>NZ_CM001488.1:2250052-2410012 GCF_000233695.2 Desulfobacter postgatei 2ac9
TTTGTTGAAGGTAAAGCCTGTTGCAGATGGGTTCAAATAATTCTTTGAGATTGTTCAAGCCGCCTGAAATTGTACCGGCTGAAAATGGGTAAACCAAGCTCCTCATAATGATTTAAAAGACGATTGGTCGGCTGGCAATAACGAAATTTGTTCAACAAAACGTCTGCCCAGATTGAAATTCCGTATGGGCTTTTGGGCATCAGCTTTGGAGGCATTGGCGCAGTAATCGTTTGAGGCACCCCTTTGCACGAGCATATTTTTGTTCCTGTCTGACGGACAATTCTCCTTGTGTAGGCTTTGACGTCAACCTCAATAATTTGGGTTTCAGGTCCTGAACTCCCATCAAGTGTATAGGGCAACCCGCAACAAGGGCATACTGGATTTTGGGGAAAACAAGCTTGTTCGTATACTACAGGAAGATCAGGACGCTCTGTCAGGCCGTGACCTTCACTTCCAGGTTGTTGACCACGAGGCCTTTTGTTTTCATTTGATTTTGGATTGGCTTTTTCTGTTTTTGAAGGTCTCTTTTCGGTTTTTTTCCCAAATAATCGGTTTTTCAGATCCCGGATTTGGCCATCTTTTTCTTTTATTTCTTGCTTGAGCCCTTCTTCCCGCAAAAGAGCTTTTTGGTGCATGCCTTTCCAATACCCCACCTGGTTTCTTAATTCCAGATATTCGCTCTCTGGGATTGAAATATATGGCTGTGAATCAGCCTGCAGATCAATAGTCTGACCATCAATTTGATGCATGCACACTGCTGATATTTTTTGACAAGAAGATACCATGCTTCTTCTTGTATCAATATTTTATGATAGTGTCCCGCTTTTTTTGAGATGGGAGAAAAAATTATTACTAACCCGAATATTTACGTTTATGTGATATGAAAGGCCGGACAATTGAAATACGCTGGCCAAATCCGGTACAATCTGATATAACAGCTTTATTGGAGAGGGATCATGAAACGATTATTTCTCATTGCAGTACCCTGGTTTGCTTTTGTTTTAATGGGCGTTGCCCTTGCTGAGGACACTGAGGCTACATTTAAGCTTCCCACTGGTACCATTACCTTGCAGGCCCCTCAGGATGCCGAATACAAGGCCACGCTGTCCCCGGTTAGTTTCCCCCATTCCCTTCATTTTTCCTATTCCTGTCAAGCCTGCCATCACAATTGGGATGGAAACGGTCCCATAAAGAGTTGCGGGACAAGCGGCTGCCATGAAAATTTTTGGGTGCCTAAACCTGATCAGGTGGATGTATCGGAAAATGGCGTAAAATCAATGGTCGGGGCCTTTCATCAGGTATGCCGGGACTGCCACAGAAAAGAGGCTGACCAGCAAAAAGCTGCCGGTTCCAAGAGCATTGCTACAGGCCCTGTTGCTTGCGCCGGGTGCCATCCTGATCCCCACTCCCAGATTGAGAACAGTGATACAGCGCTCTCAATTCCCCTTGGTGTTATTAACATAGAGGCACCTGAAGGGGTCGAAGCTACAAGGGGTTCTGTTGGTTTTCCCCACGGACTTCATTTCCAGTTTGCCTGTAAATCGTGTCACCATGACTGGGACGGAGAAAGCGAAGTTGAGGCATGCTCTTCATGCCACAGTGAAACCGAGCCCTCGGGCACCAGAAATATAAAGGATGAGGCAAACCAGATGTACTATCTGGCTGCCTATCACAATGCCTGCGTTAGCTGCCACCGGGATACCGATAAAAAACGCAAGGCCGCCATGGCGCAGGGCAATATAGACAAAGCGGATCTTCCCAAAGCCGCCCCTGTGAATTGTAAGGGTTGCCACAGAGCATCTTAACCCTGATCCGTTCGGGGAGTTAAATAATCAGCCCGACAGGTCCCGGTTACCGGGAGCTGCCGGGTTTATTTTGTTGTATGAAGGACGTAAGTTTGGAAAAAGCGAACAAAGGTCGGTTTGTGGTGTTTGAAGGGATTGACGGTTCGGGCAAAACCACACAGGTGGAACTGCTTTGCAAGCGCCTGGCATCAACAGGATTCCCGATTTATACCACATGCGAACCCACTGACGGGCCTGTGGGGCGTTTGATCCGCCGGATGCTGTCCGGCACTCTCCCGGCAGACCAGCGAACAATTGCAAGTCTTTTTGCTGCAGACCGCACCGAACATCTGATGGACCCTGAAACCGGTATCCGGCAGATGGTGGATACCGGTACAATTGTGGTGTGTGACAGGTATTACTTTTCTTCCTATGCCTATCACAGCCAGTATATGGATATGGAGTGGGTGATCCAGGCCAATCGACTCAATGCCGACATTTTAAAACCGGATATCACCCTGTTTATTGATGTTGACCCCCAAATCTGCCTGAAGCGGCTTCAAACCACCAGAAAACATCTTGAAATCTATGAAAAAATAGATATCATGAAGCAGGTACGGGCGAATTATTTGGCGGCTTTTAAGCGCTTGGCGCACCAGGAGCATGTGGTTGTGATCGACGGAAATAATTCTGTGGACAACATAGCCAAAGCGGTCTGGGAGCAAGTCTGCCTTGTAATTTAACAGGAAAAAACATGAAAAAAGTGTGTGTTATCGATGGTCAGGGCGGCGGTATCGGATCAACCATAATCAAGCGGATCAAGGAACGGTTCGAGGAATCCGTTGAGGTGATTGCCCTTGGCACAAATGCCATTGCTACTGCCCAGATGCTTAAAGCCCGTGCCAACAAGGGTGCTTCCGGCACCAACGCCATTGTGCAGACGGTTAAGAATGCTGATATGATTATCGGCACCGTTGGGATTATCATGCCCCATTCCATGATGGGAGAGGTAACCCCCCAGATGGCCGAAGCCGTATCATGTTCCCCGGCAAAAAAGGTGCTTTTGCCCTTGTCTCAGGAGAATATTGCCATTGTCGGGATGGTGGGTTCGTCTTTACCCCAGCTGGTAGATGAATTGCTGGACGTTTATTTCCCCCTGTCCTAGCAACGGGTTTGGGTTGTAATTAATATATTTATTGTGGGTGTTTTCCTAAAGTCGGAATATGGCCCGTTAAAAGATCTAAAGATCAGGAGTGCATATTATGTGTGAAGCAAATGCATATCTCGTGGACAAGAGTGGACAGGAATCGCTGTTTTTGGAGTCTGTGGACAAGGTGGAGCCCGAAGAAGAGGGTATCCGCCTGGTGTCCATTTTTGGTGAACAAAAATTTATAAAAGGAAAGATTCATTCCCTCTCCCTGGTGGAGCATAAGGTGTTTATTCAACCTGAATAGAGTCGTGCCTGAAAGGAAATTCGTGTGACGAGAAATTTGCCCGGATGCAACGCGCATAAAAACTTAAAACAGAAGCAACCTCGGGGTTGTAAGGATTTTAAATTTTTATGCAACGCCGCAAAGGGGTTACTTTTTGTTCAAACACGATCTATCAAAAATTACCACCCAAGGGTCAGGTACGCATGGATGGAGGTGGCTGCAGCACGGCCTGCACCCATGGCAAGGATAACCGTGGCCGCACCCGTAACGATGTCGCCACCGGCCCAGACAGCTCTTTTGGAAGTCTTGCCGTTGACGGGATTTGCAACAATATTACCCCATTTGTTTAAATTCAGGTCCGGGGTGCTATTGGTGAGCAGCGGGTTGGCGTTGGATCCCGCAGCCACGACAACCAGATCACACTCTATTTTGAACTCGCTGCCTTCAATGGGCACAGGACGGCGGCGGCCGGAAGCATCAGGGTCCCCCAGTTCCATTTTCAGACATTCCATGCCGGTTAACCTTCCATTTTCATCTCCGAGGAATTGGGTGGGATTGGTTAAAAGCATAAATTCAATTTTTTCCTCTTCCGCATGGTGCAGTTCCTCGTTTCTTGCGGGCATCTCATCCCTGGATCGTCTGTAAACAACCTTGACCGACTCTGCCCCTAAACGCATGGCGGTTCTGGCAGAGTCCATGGCCACGTTGCCTGCGCCAAGCACCACGACATGCTTACCCCGGGCAATGGGGGTGTCATATTTCGGGAATAGATACCCTTTCATCAGGTTGGTCCGGGTCAGGTACTCATTGGCCGAATAAATACCTATGAGGTTTTCGCCGGGCAGGTTCATGAATTTGGGGAGCCCTGCACCTACGCCGATGTATACCGCATCATAACCTTCATCAAACAGTTCGTCGACGGTGACGGTGGCACCGATGACCGTGTTGCATTCAATCTTTGCCCCCATTTTTTCAAGGGTGGCCACTTCCGATGCAACGATCTCCTTGGGCAGACGGAATTCGGGAATACCGTACACCAGAACCCCGCCGGGTTTGTGAAATGCTTCAAAGATAGTGACATCATGGCCTTTGGCCAGAAGATCTCCGGCAACGGTCAGTCCGGAGGGGCCGGAACCGATAACCGCCACTTTTTTGCCGGTTTTTTTCGCTACAGCCGGTATTTCACCGGTACCGTGGTTACGTTCCCAGTCCGCAGCAAAGCGTTCAAGATAACCAATGGCAACAGGTTTTTCTTTTTTGCCGAGAAGGCATTTGCCTTCACATTGTTCTTCCTGGGGACAGACCCTACCGCAGACTGCGGGAAGGGCATTACGTTCCCAAAGTTTTCGGGCGGCCGCAGAAAAATCACCCTCAGCTATGCATTTTATAAACGCAGGAATGGATACGGAAACCGGGCATCCATCCATGCAGGCAGGTTTTTTGCACTGCAGGCAGCGTTTGGCTTCGGTTATTGCCATCTCTTCGGTAAGACCTAGGGGAACTTCTAAAAAATTTCTGCGCCTGACGTCCGGGTCTTGCTCCGGCATCACTACACGATCAACTTTATCTTTTTTATCAGTCATTTATCTCTCCATATATCCCAGAAACGGGCGCATTAATTTGCATCACATTTGCATTTGTTGTAAGCATCCATGGACTGTTTTTCAACCTCCCTATATGATGCAAGTCGTTTGGCTAGTCCATCAAAATCTACCTGGTGCCCGTCAAATTCAGGGCCGTCCACGCAGGCAAATTTAGTCTTCCCGCCTACTGATACTCGACATCCGCCGCACATGCCTGTGCCGTCCACCATGATGGGGTTCAGGCTGACCATGGTCTTGACGCCTTTTTCCTTGGTGATCAGGCTGCAGAATTTCATCATGGGAATGGGACCAATGGCTACAACCAGGGCAATATCCTCTTTTTCAATGGTCTCCTTGAGCACATCCGTAACAAATCCGTGATGGCCCTTGGAACCGTCATCGGTGCAAATATGCAGGGTATGGGAGGCTTCCCGCATCTTTTCTTCCAGGATGAGCAGATCATAAGTTCTGGAACCCAGAATGGCTATGACCTCGTTACCGGCTTCCTTCATTGCCCGTGCGATGGGATGCAGTACGGCAATACCGGTGCCGCCGCCTACGCAGACGACCTTTCCTATCTTTTCAATATGCGTAGGCGCACCCAAGGGACCAATGAGGGCATAGTATTTTTCACCAACTTTAAGATCCTTGAACCGGGCTGTGGATTTGCCGACAACCATGTAAATAATTGTGATGGTTCCTTTTTCAGGGTTCGTGTCTGCCATGGTCAACGGGATACGTTCGCCGGTTTCGTCTGCCTGAAGAATGACAAACTGGCCGGGTTTGGCCTTTTTGGCTATGCGGGGCGCTTCTATTTCGTTGAGGATAATGGTTCCCTGAGCCAATTCCTCACGATGCACTATTTTTGCCATTATTATCCTCCTGATTTGGGTGTTGAATATAATTTATAAAGGCAAATGTCATTAATAAATTAGGTAAATATTTATCTTATTGAACACTTTGTCTAAAATCAAGTAGAAACCCGGTATAGAATTGTACATAATTATTTAAATCAAGAAAAAAAATGTAAAATTATGTTGTTTTTAGCGACTTTTTTGCGTAGAAAAAAAATTAGGAATAAGCACGAAATAAGACGCCCGATTAGAATTTTTAAATGTATGGTCTATGATGGCCTTTTTTTAATGCTCAGGTGGTTTACGACTCATTCCTTGCAGTCATGACGCTGTTTGGCAGTTTCTTTCAGAGAAAGACAACAAACACCATTCTTGTGAAAGCAAAATGAAAAAATGTTAAGAGATGATCAAGTGAAGATGTTAATTTAACAAAAAACAAAAGGAGATAAAACAATGAAAAATTCTTTCAAGTTACTGCTTTTTTGCACGGTTGTTTTGTTTTTGTCGTGTACGGGATGCACAACAACTTCAAAAAATACAACTCATCAAATTATCCAACATCAGCATAAAGACGTTAATTGCTCTGAATATTATCAGTACAAAACAAAATTAAATCATGAAGGATTCGATATTACACCATCTCAAGCTTATGAAATGGTAATGGATAATCCAAAACATACTTTTATCATTGATGCTAGAACTCCTGCCGAGTACGCATTCATAGGGCACCCAACAGGCTCTTATAATATTCCTTTAAAATTTTCAACCAATGAAATAGAAGAAAAAAATGGACACCTTCAGCCCAAAATGACTACAAATAATAACTTTGGAAAGGATCTTTTAGCCAAATTTAATCCATCAACAGACACGCTCATATTTATGTGTCGTAGTGGAAAAAGAAGCTGTCTGGCTTGTGATGAAGCTATCAAGGTTGGTTTTTCTAAAGAAAAGCTTTTTAGTCTGCTGGGTGGATTTGAAGGCGATAAAGTAAAAAATAAAAACAGCGCATTTTATGGACAGAGAAAAGTTGGGGGATGGGTAAATGAAGGTCTGCCATGGGATGATAAGCTATATTCAAATTTAGCTTATATGCCGTCTAACTAGGCGTATGATAAAATAATAGCTTTCCGGCTGGTTGTCTTTCCACAAAAAAAGCGCCTGATCAGTTATGATCAGGCGCTTTTTGATTACAGCCGATTCATCAATTGCCAAACAAGCGCCTACGCTTCAAAATATATTTATACTGTCAGTATCAATGCAGGTTTTCAAAATAATCCGGCATAATGACATTCCCTGCTTTTTTCTTCAGATCCAGAAGGGCTGTTTTTTGAGTTGCCAGGATTTCAAACAGTTTTTTCGGAATATTCTCTTCCTTTGCATATGCCTTTTCCTGAAGTTCAATGCGCTGGATAATTTTTACCGTGTACAGAGCAAACTGCATGTCATAAAGGGACCTGGGATAGTCCTTGTCAATGATTTGCTTAAACAGCTTAGCCAGATCATTGTAGGCGGGCAGGTTGCCGATGGGGGTGGGCAGGTATTCAACTTCGTTATGGGCATATCTTTCCAGCCAGGCCAGCCACACTTTGACATCCCGTTTCTCTCCGAGAAGCTTGTCTGAATCGCCGCCCCTGGCCCGGTGGGTCAGAAAATAGTTCAGACCTGCCATAACCGGCTTGAAAGGTTTGCTGATGTCAGGGTTATTGAAGAATTTGAACTGGGCATCCATGTAATCACCTAACGCACCGGGGATAAAGGGAGCGTTGGCCCATGGTGCGCGTTTAATGCCTGTGACCCCGACCTCTGTGGCCGTGGTCGCAGATACTATACATGCGCCGATGACCACACCGGCATCCGGGGTCTTTGCCACCCACACCGGCGGCATGGTGTCCTCGTCCCTGCCTGAATATGTAAATATCCGTGTGACCACGCCTTTCGGGTTGGCTGCTTCAGGCGAGTAGTTGTCAAGATTTTTCGAAGCCAGGGTGTATCTGGAATTGGGATGGGATATGGGGATGGGTTCTGCTTTCTCATTGGTTTTTCCCTGGTACCATTCACCCTGGAAGTTGATTCCTTTTTCAGGGGCAGGTTCCATATTGCCAATCCAGTGGGGTTTGGATTTTTCATCGACAAGGACATTTGACCAGATCACTTCGTATCCAGGCTGCCGCAATACTTTCATTAATAAAGGATCACCTTCAGCGTTCACACCTTCCACAATTCCAAATATCCCGTTTTCCGGGTTTATGGTTCGGATGCTGCCGTCTTGGGCAATCCACATCTGGGCCAGGTCATCGCCTATAAACACATTTCCGGCCATGGCTGTGGTTGTTTTTCCGCATCCGGAAGGCGCTGCGCCTGCACACCAGGTGGTCCGGCCATCCGGTCCGCTGATGCCCGTAATAAACATATGTTCGGACAACTCCCTGCCCCGGTCCCGGTATACGGCTTTGTCCACGGCAAATCTGTGATTGCCCTTTTTAAGCAGGAGGGTATTGCCGGCATAGGTACATTTCCAGGCATAGGTGGTCTGGTATTTCCGGTCCATGAACACGCGCGCATGGGGAAGATCCTCGGTACGATTCAGGCCTTCGGAGTGTACATTTGTGAAAAAATATCCTTTTTGCTCAACTTCGTGGTCGAAATCATTAAAGGCGTTTCGGTAAAGCAGCTCTGCACTGTGGGATATATAGGCTGAGGATGTCAGCTCTAAGGCGGGGTTGGATACAGGGGATCCCACAGGTCCTCTCATGTAAAATCCTACAATCATGGTCAGATTTTCCATGATGCCGGACATATTGCTTTCAATTTCTTTTACCGCTTGTTCGGGGGGCATGCGGTTGGCAAGGCTGGATACCAGGTCCTCGGGTTCGGCAATGTAATAGGTGCGGTCCACGATCCTTCCCTGTTCACCGGCCAGATCAAAATGGATGGTGTGCCCGTCCATCGCAAGGGCGCGTTCCTCGCCCTTTTCAATGGAAATTTTCCGGATGGCATCCTTGTCTTCTTCCGATCCGGTATTGATAAATACTTTTGACGGCCTGCAAAGAACAATGGCGTTGGCGATACGGATCAGTACATCCGGGTGTTTGATCTTGGCAATTTTTGCCAATTGTGTACGGTCAAGTTTTGATGCAAACAGATTTAGGGCCTGATCGGGAGAACTGATTTTCCCAAGGGTATGTAAAGGGTCCATAAGTAATTAAGTCCAGATGGTTATGGAGTGTCAATGTTTAAATCCTCATTTCTATCATTTAATCTATCAAAAACAAATAAAATATTACAAATTGGTTAAAAAAAGAAAAGATGTCCGGGCAGGGATAAATTATGATAAAACAATGAACATTGTATAATTTAGGTAACATGACATTAGCAGGAGGCCGTTGATGGCACATATATTTGCAGATTTGCATAATCACACCACCGCATCTGACGGGGATTTTTCCCCTGGCGATCTTGTGGCCCTGGCCGCAGGTATGGGTATAAAGGTTTTAGGCGTGACCGACCATGACACTCTGGATGGACTTGAAGCTGCCCTGGATGCGGGGAAAATACAGGGCGTAGAGGTCTTTCCGGGTGTTGAGATCTCCGTGCGCTTCAAACGTGCGTTTTTCACGGGAACCCTTCACGTGCTGACCTATTTTTCAAGCGCGATGTTAAAAGATTCGGGGTTTGTCACACGGTTTAAAACCCTTCTGGCCGGAGGGCGGGGAGAGAGACTTGTCCGGGCAAGGATTGAGAAAATTAACGAGGTGTTCGGGCCTGGCGGAGAATCGCCTTTATTGTCAAGGGATCTTACCTTTGAAGAGATTGCCGCATATTCGGATAATGTCTCCCGCCGCCATTTTGCCATGGCCCTGGCCGAGAGACTGGGTATTTCAGACAAAGATACCATTACCCGGATCATCGGTAATAACAGTCCCGCCTATCTGCCTTCGGGGGTGGACCTTGAACAGGTAAAAGGGTTTATAAAAAGTGAACCTGTGGTCGCTGTGCTGGCTCACCCGGCTGCCGGTTCTTTTCCCGGCGAGGGGCATTACAAGGAGGTGCTGCCGCCTCTGGAAATCGTGACGCGTCTGCTGTCCGAAGTGCTGGACGCCGGCGTCAAAGGCCTTGAGGTCCATTATCCGGGCCATTCACCGGAACATCAGGTGCTGCTTTTGTCCTGGGCTGAAAAATATGATCTGCTTGTCACCGGGGGGTCTGACTGCCATGACAGCGCCAAACGTCCTTTGGGAACAGCAGGTGTGAATGAACAGGAATTTAAACGATTAAGGCAGATGGTATTGTGCGAAGAAAAGAAAAACAGATAACCGATCAGGATCAGATTGACGGCATCATATTCAATTGTATTATGGCTCAATACAGCTCCTGCACCTTTGAATTTGAGGCGCAGGAGCTGAGGGAAACGCCGTAATTGAGGTCAAAATTTTAAGGATGACTGCCAAGCGGTCCGGGTAAAAACAGCCCCTAAGACATCCTTTTTAATCGCTTTTGTAGCTGCCGTGACCATGATGCCGGTCTCTTCAGCGACGCTTAAATTGACGTGCATCGGGGTTTATTGCCTCTTCCTCTCCAGTGCGGTTTTTGTCGTTCTGGGGGTTTCTATTATTCTGGAGAGGATGCCTCTTGCGTTGATTGTACTCATTTTGTTCCTGTTTCATTTTGTTGCGATCATGTTGACGTGGATCCATGGTCCGCTTTCCTGGATGCTGTTTCCGCGGGTCTATTTTATCACGTCGTCCCTCTTTTGGCATTTTATCTTTTTGTAACCGAGGAGGATACTCTCGTTGTAACCGACGAGAATCCTCTCGACGCCGGTCTTTGTTGTGTGGATATCTTTTGGGCTGGTTCTTTTCATTATACCATGGGTCCCTGCGGAGAAAGTCGTTTTTATGTTTGTTTTTGTCGTTCCAACGTGGATTCTCTTGGGGCCGATGTTTTGGGTTTTTTGGCGGCCGCCTGTCGTGTTGATCGTATTTATGATTGCGGTGATCATTATGGTAATGGCGGCCCTTCCATCTGGTGTCACGTGGCCAGTGCGTACGCGGCAACGCGGTCCAGTTTCCGCCTCTGCTCCTGCTGTAGTACCAACGTTGATTGTTATAGAAATAGTAATAGCCATTGTGGCTGTAGTAGGGCCGTTCGTACAGGTTTACCGTGTAAGGCAACGCCGGCACGACCACCACACTGGAACTGTAATAGGGATCAGAATGGTAGCCGTCAGCCGGAACCACACACCCCGAAAGGAGGAATGCGCTGCCGACAAGCATAAGCAGAGCGAGTATTGTTGATCTGTTCATACATCACCTTAGTTTGTAGTTTAGATATAGGAATTTTTTTTCTTACACGTGAAGTATAGCCAAGAATGGAAAGATGATCAAGGATTTGAAATCTGGTCCGGCGAGATACGGTCGTTGGGTTTTAATCATCCAGGTGCCTTCCAAACCGGTTGAGCAGGAGGGAGTTGCCCACAACGGAGAGGGATGAAAACCACATGGCGATACTGGCCGCTTCCGGGGTTAATGATAGTCTGAATGCCGGATACAGGATGCCTGCAGCCACCGGAATCATTAAAATATTGTAGAAAAAGGCCCAGAAAAAATTGCGTTTTATGGTGGAAAGGGTTTTTTTCCCCAATCGTACGGCCCGGTAGACATCTTTTAGATTATTTTTTACCAGCACCACCTCACAGGTCTCCTTAGCCACATCCGTGCCCGAACCAATGGCAATGCCGATGTCTGCCTGGGCAAGGGCCGGGGCGTCATTGATGCCGTCTCCCACCATGCCCACCTTTAATCCCTTTTCCTGCCATTTTTTCACCTGGTTGATTTTATCTTCGGGCATGACCTCGGCAGCCACTTCCCGGATGCCTGCCTGTCGGCCTGCCCAAAGGGCTGCAGCTTTATTGTCCCCGGACACCAGGGCGGTCTGAATGCCTGCGGTATTCAATTGCTCAATGGCGTCCTTTGCTTCGGGTTTGATCCGGTCTTCCAGGGCAATCACCCCCTTAACCTGGTGATCCAGGCTGATGAAGACAAGGCTCTTCCCCTGGTTTGACAACTCCCGACCCTTGGCGCGGATATCATCGGGGATTTTCTCATCTGCGACCAAAGCCATGTTGCCGGCCCTGAGCAGTTGGCCGTCAAGGCGGCATTCTATGCCCCGGCCCGAGATCTCTTTTGAATTCGATGTGGCTTCAGGCTCGATTCCCTTTTCCCGGGCAAAGCCTGTAACCGCCGGTGCCAGGGGGTGGGTGGAATTGATTTCCGCACTGGCGGCCCAGGACAGCAATTGTTCTTCCGTAATCCCTTTGGCAGGAAATACACCTGTGACAGAAGGTTTTCCCGTGGTCAGGGTGCCTGTTTTATCAAACAGGATTATATCCAGGTGGGAGATGTTTTCCAAAGCAGAGCCCTTTTTAAACAGGATACCCCGGTTAAGACCCAGGCCCGATCCCACCATGATGGCTGTGGGCGTCGCAAGCCCTAGGGCGCAGGGGCAGGCAATGACAAGAACGGCAATCATGCGTTCAAAGGCAAATAAAAACGGGGTGGAACCGGACGGGATAAACGTTGGGGCTGTAATGTACCAGACGGCAAATGTGATCAGGGATACAACCGTCACCACAGGTACAAAAATGTTGGAGATCGTGTCGGCCACTCTCTGGATCGGAGCCTTGTCTGCCTGGGCATCCTCTACCATTTTAATGATGCCGGACAACACCGTGTCGCTGCCGGTGCGCGTGGTGGCCATTGTGATCGCCGCGGAGAGGTTGATGGTGGCTCCTGTGACGGCATCTGCGACCGATTTCTCAACCGGAAAGGATTCACCGGTGAGCATGGATTCATCCACGGCGGTTTCTCCGCTGAGGATTTCGCCATCCACGGGGATTTTTTCTCCGGCCAATACCCGGACCGTATCGCCGGGTACGACCATGGAAACATCCACAACACGTTCCTTGCCGTCCTTGATAACCCTGGCCGTATCTGCATTCAACGCCAGCAGGGTTTTGAGTGCCTGGCCGGTTTTTCCCTTGGCTCTTGCCTCAAGCATTTTGCCGATCATGATAAAGGTGATGAGCATGGCCGCACTGTCAAAAAACAGCATCTGGGAAGCATCTATAAAAATCAGGGAAAAAAGACTGTAAAAATATGCGGCGCTGACCCCTAAGCTGATAAGCACATCCATGTTGGCCAGCCGGTTTTTCAGGGAATAATAGGCCCCTTCAAAAAAGGTTCGGCCGGAAACCGCCATGACAGCCGTAGCCATGATGCAAAGGATAATATTTGTGACCGCAGTCCCAAAGGGCATAACATGCATGATGACCATCATGGGCACGGTGACACATAGTGCAAACAGGAATCTGAATCTTTCCCGGCGGTCGGCCGTCTCGCCCTGATTCATTTCAAGGGATGCGCTGTAGCCCGCATTTTTAACCACATCCAGGACCTTTTGATCATCCATCAGGGCCGGATTATATGAAACAAAACCCTTTTCAAGGGGCAGGTTGATGGTTGTCTCTGCGATGCCTTCTGTTTTTGCAAATGCCTTTTCAATGGCCAGGGCACAGTTGGCACAATGCATGCCCTGGATAGAGAAGGTGAGGTTGCGAAGAGCAGCTCTTTCATCCGGTCTTTCGGTATTTGTATTGGCCTGGTCTGCCGGTTTATCATCATCCTCGGCAGCCGCTTCCCGGGTCAGGGCATAGCCTTCGTTTACAATTGCGGCCTTGAGTTCATCCAATGATGTTGTGCCTTTTTCCAGTTTCAGGATGACGATTTCCTGTTCAAATGACGCCGATACATCACTGACCCCGTCAAATCTTTCCAGGACTTTTTTGACCGTATTTTCACAGTGCATGCACATCATGCCGTATACTTCTATTTCATGGGTAGTGGTCATGGCACCTCAGATTTCCTTAACCGTGAACCCAAATTCAGAGATCTCCTTGATCACTGTGGCCATATCCACATCGCTTTCGGCATTGAAATCGGCCTTTTTCCCTTCAAGGTCCACAGATACATTGGTGCCAACGGTTTCCAGATATTTTTTAACCCGGTTCACGCAGTGTTTGCAGGACATTCCTTCGACACTTAAATGCTTTATCATTTTATTATCCTTTTCCATGGGTTGACGTTCTTAATTGTTAGCCAGACTTTGGGCTTACTTATATTAGGATAAAAACGATCAGGCGTATGTCAACATGAGTTCGGTTAAAAGGCCGCCAGAAGCCGGAACTTGTCAAAGATCAAAAGCAGACCAATGATAATGAGAAGCCCGCCTGCGCATTTATTGATAATGCCCATGGCCCGGGTGGCCTTTTTCATGAAATTGAGCATGGAGTTGATGAAGATGGATATGACAATAAAAGGCAGCGCCATACCTGCAGAATAGGTTGCCAGCAGCAGCACCCCTTGAAGGATGGTGTCCTGACTGCCCGCCACAATGAGAATGCTGCCCAGCATGGGGCCGATGCATGGGCTCCATCCCGCGCCAAATGCCATGCCGATCAAAAATGTGCCGAACAGATGAAAAGGTGTCTCCTTGAAATGAAATTTACGTTCGAACTGAAAACTTTTAATATTGATGATACCGAGCAGATGCAACCCGAAAATCAGGATGATGCCGCCCCCCACATAACGCACAGCCCAGGAATACCGCGAGGCAAGCCCGCCAAGAAACGAGGCGGATGCCCCGAACAGGATAAAAATAAAGGAGAATCCGGCCACGTAGGCCAGGGTGGAGAGGATTACCTTTTTGCGTACTTCTTTGTTGTCGGCGGTCAGTTCATCTAAAGAGAGTCCTGTGATAAAGCTGAAATAAGCCGGGATCAGCGGCAGCACACAAGGGGAGAGAAACGACAGAAGGCCTGCCGCAAAAGCTGCAGGAAATGTAATGGTCTGTGTCAGCATGGCATGGTTTCCTTTGACAGTAGGGGAATACCGATATTGAACCCGGGAACCGGTTTTTTTATTTCCATCTGTTTCAGGGTCGAGTCTGCTAATACTTTGTCTGATTTTGTCCGTATCATAAAAACAATAGTTGAATGTTAAGCACAGTTTTTGTCGTGGGTCGGGTCCAGGCGTTGATAGACCAGGTCCACCCACGGCTGTTATATGGTATACCTGTTTATTTATCAAGGAAGACAGAAGAAATAATCTGGAGATCATCTTTACCCTGGTTCTAAAGTCTGGTAAAATTTCGCCCCATAGATAATTGATATTCCAATAGGATAGCTATATGAAAGTCCCAATCAAAACGGAATAAATATTGTTACTTGCTATCTAAAAGTATCTGATTGACCCTTACTTAGAAGGTGTGTTTTGATTAGTCCCATAACCCGTTAAACCGTGTGAAGGTTTTTATAGAATAATTTATGTCCCATTATCATTATCAATACAGCTTGTGCAGTGTGCCGTCGTGGGTCATTGGCTCCCGGGAATTCAACGCCAATCCTACGTCGTTAAGTGTTCATGGTGTACGGGCTACCCATGCCCATTTTTTCAAACAGCTGGATGCCCTCTCCAGCTGGGAAGAAAGGGCAAGAATATTTCAAGATTATATGGAGGTTGCGTTTCATCTTCACCAATGGCGGGAAAAAGGTAATGTGGGTCAGCTGCTCAGTATAAAACACAGTTACTTAAGATTTCTTCGGGGCTGGCTCTTTGATGCCGATTCCGTTGAAGGGGCCGTCTTGAAGGGGTGGGTGCAGACCAGGATGGGGTTGCCCCCAATTTATCATGGCGGCCGGATCAACGGGAGAGAGAGTAAAGAGTATTTATCATACATGAAAGACCGCATGAAAGGCTCAGCGAGAACCAACGGTATTTTCAACCAACTGGATCTTCTCTATGAATTTGTTCAGTACGAGATGAAACGTCGCGATCCGGATACTATCCACATCACCCTTTTCAGAGGCGTTCATGGGTTTTACGACCATGAACTGCTTGAATGGGACAAGAAGACGGGTAAAGGTGTGGTCCGGCTCAATAATTTAAACTCCTTTACCCATGATTTTGAGCGGGCTTGGGAATTTGGAACATTTGTTATTGAAGCCAGGGTGCCTGTTTCAAAAATTTTTTTTGATGGTGCTTTTCTTCATGCCGGGATACTAAAGGGGGAGGAGGAAGTGTTGGTCATTGGTGGTGTGTACGATATTTCCAGACGGATCATATAATAGGGAAAGCATCATTCATGCAATCGGTTCGAATACCTGACAGAAAGCAAATTGTGGGGAGGGCAAAGGGGGCCTTTGTCGGTCTTGCCATTGGAGATGCCTTGGGAGCGACAACCGAATTCATGACACCCCAGGAGATCAAATTACAATATGGTGTACATAAACAGATCATTGGTAAAGGGTGGCTGTATCTCAAAGCCGGTCAAGTGACCGATGACACCCAAATGTCGATTTGTATCGGACGGGCCATTCGAGATTCCCAGGGATGGAATCTTACCGCCGTTGCAGATGAATTTGCCGATTGGGTGAAAGGCCGCCCGATTGATGTCGGCTCCACATGTGCAAGAGGAATCAGAAACTACATTCTGCACCAAACCCTTGAAGCGCCACCGAGCCGTTGGAGTGCCGGAAACGGGGCCTTGATGCGTATGCTTCCCGTTGCGCTCTATACACTGGGAAATGAAGAATCCCTTGCACAATATGTGGTGGAACAGGCCCACCTGACCCACAATAACCCTTTGTCTGATACGGCATGTATCTTTTTTGGCCGTCTACTTCACGAGGCCATGATGGGTGGTCAATTGGGTCCGCTTCTGATGCAGACCAAAGGTTTTGTGAATGAATATCCGGATTTTTGTTATGATCCGTATCCAGGTAAAAGTTCAGCCTTTGTTGTTGATACGGTGCAGACCGTTTTCCATTTTTTATTTTCAACGGACAACTTTGAAGATTGCCTCATCGGCACGGTAAACCAGGGGGGGGATGCGGATACGACCGGCGCACTGGCCGGGATGCTTGCCGGTGCTCTTTATGGGGTCGAGGGCATACCGAAACGCTGGTTGAAACGGCTGGATTCTCGTGTTTATTCAGAGGTCGATACGCTTGCAGAATATTTGGTGGATCACTCTCCGGCACTTTTATGATTGAAAAATTGATAACATTAAGCACAAAAGGAAATTATGAACTATCAGCATGTATTTAACGACGGATCGGTGTGCGAACTGCCGGTGGGAAAGGTGGTTTGTGTCGGTCGCAACTATGTGGATCATATCAGGGAACTGGACAATCCCATGCCCACGGAACCTATTTTGTTTATGAAACCGGCAACATCGCTGCAACCCATCAGCCAGCCCATTGTCATTCCTGACTTTACCAAGGATTGCCACAATGAGACGGAGTTGGCGGTGTTGATCGGCAAAAAGATCAGCAGGGCAGGGCGGGAAGCGGTTGAGGCTGCGGTTGAAGGTTATGGGATTGCATTGGATTTGACATTGCGGGATATACAGAAATCCCTCAAGGAGAAAGGCCTGCCCTGGGAGAAGGCAAAAGCATTCGACGGTTCCTGTCCGATCTCTCCATTTATTAGACCTGATGACCTTCCAAACCCCCAGGATACGCGCTTGAAACTGGAAGTAAATGGCCAGGTGCGCCAGGATGAGAGTACAAAGTTGATGATTAACAAAATATTTGACTTGATCGTCTACATGTCCGGTTTTTTTACGCTGTTGCCGGGCGATGTCGTACTTACCGGAACCCCGGCCGGTGTGGCCGCGTTGAAATCAGGTGACCAGCTGGCGTTGGAGCTTGACGGCCGGTTTGCCTTTTCTGCATCTGTTGCATGAGGCGGTTTCGTATGTAGGAGTAAGTTGCGTTTGCAAACCGGCCATAGATGCTTTATTGGCAAAAAATATCATTAGTGCTCAGTGAACTATGTTATCTGAATTAATTGAAAAATTTTGCAAGTATTCTAAATATATAAGGAGAAAACGGAGTATGAATAACAGCAAAATTTCATTTAAGATTGGCGATTCGGTTAGGGTAAAACCGGATGTACTTGATCCTGATACCGAAGCCTTCAGCCTTGAAGGATGGCAAGGGAGAATTCTTGACATCAGACCCCAGGAAGATGGGCCAACGATCATTGATATTGAGTGGGATAGTATCACGCTTCGAGAGATGCCAGCGTCATCCATTGAAGCCTCTGAGGAAGAGGGTTTAGACTGGACACAAATGGGATTGTATCCTGATGACGTTGAGGTGACAACAGCAAGAGATACTGAACAAGACGTGAAGAATGCCCAAGAAGAGCTTGAGCGGATTTCGTACAAAAGCTATAGCTGGTTAGGTGACCCAGGTAAACGGATTCACCAGATCTTAAGCGGCGTTGATGATGGAGACGAGATGGCGGCGATGAAACGATGGGGTGCCTATCTTGAAGAGCATTTGAATTTTCCTTTTGACGCTGAGGTTGATGAATGGCAGGAACGAGGACCATTGCGGTCAGGAGATCGGGTGAGTGTCAAAAAAATTACGTTAATTGACGACTTGTATGGTGTTATTGTGGCACTGCGGTTGGGTCGCAGAAAATATGATTTTCCGCTTTGTGAATTAGCGGTAATTGACAAGCAATCAGCCAACACTCAACTTATCGAAGATTATCGGGTGTGGTTTGCGAATCGCTGAAAGAGTCCATAAAATTTGGGTAGAGTAGAGCACTGATTCGGCCGGTTTCTTCAGCCCTTTTTATATTCGAGACGCCTTGCCGCACGCGGCTACTACGTGTTCCAAAGGCCTTGCATCCTCAATGCTCCCTCATCAAACCGTGCATACGGTTCTCCCGTACACGGCTTTCCGATGTTCTTCGCTGTAAGGCTTGCGCCCTTTTCCACTTTGCGTAAGTTGGGATTCCAACTTTTGCACAAATTTGATTTCCCCTCCATCCTTCTCTATGGACTTAAAGCTGACACCATCTATTCCAGGTGCACCTTTGTTTGCCCGGGCAAGGCGATAGGCATGACCAAGGATGTCAGCCCGGTAGACCTTGTCATATAAAGAATAGAAACGAAAATCCGGTTCCTGCTTGGCCTTACAATAGAGCTTCCTCTGAAGCGTCCTGATCCTATCCGGAGTTAGTAGCATATTGCAATCTCCTGATCCTCCGCTCGTTAGTTACGTGAACAAAGTAGGGTCCCTTTCCTTGGCCGGGGTTATGTTGTCCCTCAGCCTCAATCGGTACTATGAACCCCTCCGACTCCCAATACAGCCCCATGGAATTTCGGATCTCCTTATATCCATCAGTTAACGGCCCTTCACCGTAACCGCATTGGGTCTCCCGCACTGCACTGCAATTCTTCCGATACATGCCATCCCTGCTACCCCGGAAGATCACCTGAAAGGATTTCCGTTTTCTACTCCCAGGCACTACGGCCTTCCCTTGATGTCCAAAAGGTCGGCATCTTCAATTAGTTGACGAGGCTACATATAGGTTCACTTTCGTTACGGCCTGCATCTTTGCCCATAAGAAACTTACAACCTCTGGTTACCCAGACGCTGCTTCCCGGTGCTAAGAAGGCGTACGGATAATTCCTCCTTCAGGACTTTAACCTGTTAGAACTACAGTTGTTACGGCATACGGACATCTTACTTATTGGTTAACAGGAATTAGAATGTTTGTTTAAATCCCTTCATGGCACGAAGGGCAAGGGCAGTGGCGCCGGGTTTTCCCCATCACATTACACAAAGGGGGAAGGGAAGCTTGGCGCTGTCATTTATGACAGGGGGGGTGTCATTTACCATGTAAGAGAGGTGGTTATTGGCGTGTACCCATTATATTGAGTACAATTCGGTCCGTGCCGGTCTTGCAAAATGTTCTGAGGATTGGAAATGGAGCAGTGCCGGGGCACACATATGGATAAAAAGGATGAGATTCTTGTCAAAACACCCCCCTTGCTTGAGATTGTCAATATCCCCTGGAGAGATTTTTTATTTTCTGATATTCATAAATCTGAAATTGAATTATTCAGAAAACATGAACGGACCGACTGACCGTTCAAACGACTTTTGTAAAACATTTGGAAGCTATTTTAGACAGGCGGCTGAGGCGCAAAAAAACTGGTCGAAATAACAATGAGTAAGGTGTCCCCAAAATTACTCGCCCGGAACAAAAACGTGTTTGGGCAAGCCTTGAAAAATCAACCGAACAGGTCATTGAATCTGCCTTTTCAGAGGCATCACATCGTGATCCCACGCAGGAAAAGCATTGGGTAGCTCTGGTGGATGGTGAAAATCAACAATTGAGAATCCTGAAGAGTATGGCCAAAAAACAAGGTGTGGATCTTACAATCATCGTCGATATTATCCATGTCATTGAATATCTGTGGAAAGCCGGCAGAGCCTTCCATCCCAAATCCGGCCCTGAACTTGAAAAATGGGTTCAGTATCGGATTCTTAAAATACTTGAAGGCAAAGCCGGATTGATGGCAGGCGGAATGCGTAGGAGCGCCACAGTGAAAAAGCTCACAGAAAAACAACGAGAACCCGTCGAAACTTGTGCAACTTATCTGAAAAACAAGGCACCTTACCTTAAATATAATCGATATCTTGATCTGGGATTCCCCATTGCCACAGGGGTCATTGAGGGTGCATGCCGTCATCTTGTCAAGGATCGTATGGATATAACCGGGGCCAAATGGAGGTTGACAAGTGCCGAAGCGGTGCTGCGCCTGCGCGCTCTACGGAGTAGTAACGATTTTGATGAGTACTGGGCCTTCCATGAGTCTTGTGAATACAAGCGGAATCACCAGAATCTTTATCAAGACGGTGAAGTTCCCCCCACAACGCATCCTAAATCTTCGTCTAACCGAGTTCATCTCAGAGTAATCAAGTAATCACGATAGAAAATGAGGAATATTTTGACTAACAAAAAATTGTTGTTAGGCATGTTTCAAAAGAGCCGCACCCTTATCATTTCTTTACAATAAGGTTCTCAGTATTCCTCATCCGCCTATTTGAGCTCTTTTGCCAACCGATATTTTTTCAGCTGGACCGGGCTATTATAAATTTCAGGAATAAGGGGGTGGCTAATCGGGGACTTGAACTATCATCTGCAAAAACAGAGATGTTACAGAATTCCTTGAGCTCTATCCCCCAACCTAAAGACCGTTTTCCTCTTTAATAAAGTTGAACACGATGCTTAAGGCCTGAGATATTTATGAATTATTCTTTATGTAATCCTTTCCAGTGATGTCCGGTTAGGTAATTTCAAAGAACCAATAAAATCACGTGATGCAAAAACCTAACCGGACATCACTGAGATGAAATGAAAGTTCAATGCACAGCTTAAACTCGGTGGATTTTTGTCTTGACTTTGGGGTCCACCATAATGTGATTGTTAGCCAAAGTTTTGTTCTATATTTACGACTATACGTTAACAACATTTACAGCCTCTGAGCCCGATGGAACAAAGCAAGTGTCACCTATATACCTTAGTTTTAAAATATCTATCCACCCATCGAGTTTTCTGCCCTCCAATTTTACTTCCGCTCCGTTTTCTATCCATTTCCTTGAACGTTCTTTAATCGCCTGTAAACCTTTTACTCCCACTTGCCCTCCGTCAATGCTAATGAGCATGTCATCTTCACCCCATCCAATGCACGTTAAAACATGTTCACCACCTAAGATATGTACATAATCACCCTTTTTAGGACGTCGACCCTCACCCGGCGTAACCCAAGCACCTATATCGTCTCGTTTCGCAAAATCTATCGCACGCTTAATCGCGGTACCTGGAATATATGGGATATATAGAGAGTCTAAATCCACTCTCATCCTTCTCCAAATGCCTTCTGCCACAACTCCACAAGTGGATATGCCTTGCCATTGAGTGCATTTTGGTGGATCTTCATCGTTGTATTTTGCGCAACCAAATGGCCGATCGAGATCCCATTGACCGTTAATGGAGCCAAGTATTTCATTCCATCTTTTTCTGTGGGCAGGAATTCCCGCTTCGAGACCGACAACCGAATATAGGTTTGCAACAAAGGCTTGTCGAAGTCCTTCTTCATCTGTCGGCCTTACTATTTCTGTTAACAAAATAGGTGATAAATCGCTTTCATAAGAGGCAAGCATGTAAGGCGAGCCAGGCGTATATGAATAATCATATTCGATAGACGAACCATCCGTTTTATGTTCCTTCATCTTTACTTGGCTACTACCAGTTGGATCAGATTTCATTTCCTTTAATGCTTCAGTATCCACCTTATTCTTGTCTTGTATTTCTTGTTCGTTGGCGTCGAATGGAGTACCAATAAGCGTTCCAACGGCTTTGTTACGAGCTGCTTTAGCATCTTCTGATGACATCTTCCCTTCGCTCTCAAGCTCGTCAATGATCTTAAGAGTTTTGCCAATGTCTTTCTTCATAGCTGCTTGCTTTTGCAAATCAGCAGCTATGCTCGCCAGATCGGTTACACTCTTAGATGTTGTCTGCAATGCACCAAGTGCATTGGCCTGAGTTCCTGCCAAGCCAGTCATATCCTTAAAGACATCGCTCTTACCAAGGAGATTAAAGGCGGCCGCCAAACCCGTTGGATCTGGGGCGGCAGGGCCATTTTGCATATTGATAATGCTGGAAGGTAAATTTTTAACCTGTAGGTTACCTACATCGGACTGTCGACTTGCAGTCGACACTGCTTCAATCGGGGTTGCCTGAGTACCGCACGGCGCTTCATCAAACCGCCAATGACGAGTTTCGTCGATCTCTTCGCAACTATTGCATTTACCCATGACTGATTCCGCATAAACGCCTTTGGTTGGCACGCTTACTCGGAAGGGGTCAGGCTTGGTCGTCGGCTGGTAAAAAGCTAATAAATCATCCACCTTTCTGAACACTGGATCGAGGCGTTCTCCCGGTACTACCTTTAATACCAAATTGTTGCCGACGATACCCACGACCTTGTTCTCGACAACGCTGGCCACGCTCTTACCACCCGCGTTTGGCGCGATATAGCCATCAAGTAGCCCAAACAGTCGACTGCTGTCCATGCTCGACCAAATGGCCTTGTGCGACATTTCGAGATTTTCGTTCAAAAAGCTGACTAATGCGGAGGCAGCTTCACGATCTTCTTTGCGTGGTTCTCTTAGTTCCTTGTCAGAGAGCGGTGTATACATCAAAGCAGCATCAGTCTTGATCTTGAGAACAGGCGGAAAATTTTCGGGAATCTCTATCGAATTGATGATATCGTTGTTAACGTTGCCGTTTTGAATGATAGCTTCATTCAGATGCTTCGTCTGATAATGCAAGTACGTTGCGCGTAAGATGATTTTTGAAGACGGATGGACAAATGTGTTGGCCCGAAATCTTAGATACTTTATTTGCCGCCGCGTTATAGTTTGCGGTTCTCGAGTAGCGATATTCACTTGAAGCGGTATGCCGCGCCGATAATTAGAAAGTAGTGTAAAATCCAAATCCAGTCGTTTTTCAAAACCGTCTTCTGCAACACCATAAATGTGGATTGTATCGATAAAGTCACGCACGATATTGGGGACATAATCAGCCTCGAAAATAGCATCCTTCTCGGCCTCAGTAAGTGGTCTTTCCTTGGTGTATGTGAATTTTAAGATACCAGTAAACCAGGGATGCCATTTATTGAGATCGATGGTTTCTACAATCATGGTTTCTACAGTCTGATTATCAATTTCATCGATAGGAGGACGTTTAAGTTCGAAAGAAATAGAAAAATTACCGCTAAAATATTGGATTACTTCATCCGCATAGCTGCCTGTTGGAAAATCTGAGTCAGCATAATTGTTGGTAATCCGTTCAATGGCATCAAAACCCCTTCTTAGCTTTGTTCCATATACGGTCCGACGTAGCGTATTTCTCCAACGAAGGATCTTCGCATGATCGAACAGGCTCATCGGTAGAGGTACAAACAGACACTCCTGAACATCCACCAGGTTTTGTTCGATTGCATAATGACGGAGTACTTCAAAATACTCGATGGTGATGGCATGGCAATGATTGTTATTCTTTACCACCTCTGTTTGCACGGAAACGGTTTCGTTTTGTCCAACCGTTTGTATTACCGTGCTGCGCTGTGTTCTAAGTGATGAGGCAGATTGGGAAATGTTATCTTGAAGACGATTCAAAGTACTACCGGACAGATTGCGGGCTGAATTCTGATCAGCAGTCGAACGTGAGGAGGCGCCGGAATGTGACACTCCTCCTCCCAAACCTAATGAAAAGCCCCCGATGCTTCCGCCAAACCCCAACCCACCACCTCCGCTAGTAGAACTCGTTTTATTGGTTGAAACAGCGTGGATTTCCTCCGTAAGCGATGAATTGATAATCTCGCTAATATCCCGGTTTCGGGATAGATCTGCTGACAGAGACTCAGCCACGGTCTGATTTTCTGTACGGACTGCGCGCTCTTCTCGATCCCAATCTACAATGGCGATTTGCTTTTCCTGACAAGGTGCCAGCGGCAGGCTGTACAATAAATCCCCAAGTGAATATCCATCGGCCTTCCACTGCTGCTTAAAATGAAGGATATGACCATGTGCAATCGTGGTGTTTTCGTAGATCGTTGGCGTTTCGTCCCAATCAACGCTGTTTTCTACTGTCAATTCCTTACGACCGGGATGATCGGAAATATAAGCCCTCTCTATGGCCTCAATCTTGTTTATTGCCGCATATATTTGTCTCTTCAAGGCATTCAAGGATGCTCGAATCGCGTCATAATTCTTTACAAAATAGTCGTCTTCCAGTGAAATCAGAAAATTCGAGCCAGCGTTGTAAAAAGCATGGAATTTCTCCAATAAATGTAAAAACGCCGTTATACTTGTGATATAGGTATCGTAATTGGCGCGAATAGTCAGGATTTCTCCAAGCGATAACACTGATTTATTGCGCAGTGTGTCTCGCGTATCCTCAAATTGTTGCTGCAGACACATAATGCCCATAGTCTGAGTTTCTCGAATAGGGCAAGGCTCGAAATTGTACAAGCCGCCTTCACCAGCTTGCGCCAGTTCACTGACTAAGCGGCGTAAATAGCCTAACAACTCCTCTTGGTCCTGACTTTCGACGGTTTGTTTATCAACGGCTTCTATCAGTTTCTCCGTGCGATTTTGAACAACTGAAATTGATGAGATATCCACATACGGTTGTTGTACCAACTTTTTGATATTCTGCACATAAGCTGCCAACTGTTTTGGCAACGAGGCATTTTGGAACAAATTCTCGGAAGGCTGGTCGATGTATTGCTCGATATGACCAAGCAATGATTCTACGGTGGCTCGATTTAGGGAGTCTTGTGCAATCAGTGACTCACAATATGTCTTGGTTTGAGGTGCCCCTTGTTTGCCACAATAAGCGGCAGCCAATTCATAATGTAATTGCTGTAATTTTGCCTTTCGTCTAGCCTGTTCAGCCAGCAATTTCAAGATAACACTAAAATTATACTTCAATTGCTGGGTGCTAAATTTCAGTTTCCCTGCCAACGTATCCAGCTTCAATTGATACACAGGATCAGCCGAAACTGTTGCCGTACTCATGTTATAAGCTCTCACATTAGCAACATTTTCAATCGATGGTTGTGTTGTTGCATCACTGTCTTCATCAACCGAATAGGCCACCAAGCTCAAGGTATTCATAGAACTATTGATACGACCAAAAATCGCAAACAAATCATCCGAAAGTGTTAACAACTCTGCCTTTAGACGTTTGCTTTCAAGGGGGGTAATCGTCAAACCTCGGATTTCAGGCTCTGTGGTCCGAACCGTATGATAAAAACTAAATTCCTCCAAGGTGCGATTTGGGATGGTAAAATCGACGCACTTGCCGCCAATATCTTGTGAAAATGACGAATTACCCACAAGTTCGCTGGCATCGGGCAATGCCGGTACTGTGCTGGCTGCGGAACTTGCGTTTGCGGGCAAGGGCGATAAATCGGTCATCAATAATATATCTTTCGGGATTTTCTTGTTTTCTAAATTAATCCGAATTGGCTCTTCACTCAGTCCGGCAATTAAACCATACGCGTGCTCATAGTCCTTATTGTCGATTCGGCCAAAGAAAAAACCATCCTTATTAGTTTGAGCACTAAAAATAGGTCGACAGCTATCGCTATCCGGTGCTGCGGCGGGATCGCTACTAGCAACAATTACTACTTGAACGCCTGAAGCTCGGCGTTCACCTGAAATGTCAACCAATTTACCCGATATTTTTCTGGGAATATTTAGGATCGGGCCTTCTTCGTAGATGATCTCAATGACTTTAGGATTGACTTTAATCTCGAAAGGTTTTGTTTTATCTGGAGCATTTTCAGAGATGTTCGCTGAGTACAAGTATCCGAAGCTGTATATTTGTTTTAGCTGAAGATCGCCATCTGGGGCAAAGACCTCTATGGTCACATTTTGACCGCTTAACAAGTCTTCTTTGGGTAAGAAAAAACGGAAAGCACCGTTTTCCTCTACATCAACGCGATCCTTACTGTAAATCGGATTCCCACTTATCTCTTGGATGTAGCTGACCTTTAAAAAATGCCCAAGGTATTGATCCGTGATTTCAACTTCACTTGTGGTAGGTTTTAACAAACCATTGATACTTACTCTATTCATTTTTAATTCCTCCATCATATTTGGTGACGGTATCAATCTGATGTGCGTGTAGTAACTTGGCTAATATTTAAATCACTGGCTTGTTCAGTGCAGTGGTTTGTTCAATGGCCACGGGGTAGTGGGGTGGGAAATTCTCCTTAAATAACATGTATAAATCCTGTATCAATAAAGAACGAAATTAACAATCATTTTGTGCCCGTGTTAAAAATTTTCGCCTACCGTTTTAAGCCGGGATACCCTTTAAAATAAGGCTTGTCAGAAACCCCCGGTTCATGAGGTTCAGGTACTGCAAAACGCTCATCACCAGGTCAAACGGTCCCGCGTTATGTCGGTAGCCAAATTTTCTAACCGGATAACATTCGGAAGCTGTTTGTTTAGTGATAGTAGGTTTTTAACGTTTCAGGACGGACCCCGATATAAAAGAGCAGCTGAAGCATCCAGTTGCGCAGGGTTGTATATATCATGCCTTCTTTTTTCCAGCGCCGGGCCGAGGTAACCACCGGATCTGAAATGAAGTGAATTTTATACCCCTTTTTTCTGAGTCTGAGCATGATCTCCACATCTTCCATCAGTGCAATTGGTTTATATCCTCCCAAGTCCCAAAAGCATTTTGATTTAATGAATATTGCCTGGTCGCCAAAGGGAATCCGGGTGATCCGGGAACGCAACGTTGCCACCTTTTCGATGATACGAAAACCTAATTGCTTTGCGCCAATGGCCAGATCAAATGCACCGGCGGCAACTTCCTTGTCCCGGCAGGCATGAAGAATTGTTTTGAGTGCATTTGCAGGCAAAACAGTATCTGCATGAAGAAACAGCAGCAGATCTGCGGTTGCGGTCCGGGCCCCATGGTTCATCTGCACGCCCCGGCCGGCCGGTGATGCTGTTTTTATAACATCCGGGTCATTGATCGCTTGAAGGGTGCGTTTTTCAGGGTCTCCATCCACCACAATAATTTGGGTCGCCCACAACATTTGCGATGCCGATGATTTAAGGTCGTCAATGGTTCGGTTAATACGGTCCGATTCGCCGTATACCGGTATAATAACGGAGATCACAGGGTTCATTGGATTGAGGTTCCGGAAGTTGATTTGAAAATAATATCCCCGTAAAAGGCCGTTGACGTCCCCTCCGTATTGTCCGAGTCCGTCATGATCGCCACACCCGAAGTCATGGGGGGCGGGTGTCCGAAACTATCCACATAGTCCTGATAAATATTACGTTCTTCGGTGACCCAGGTGCCCACCTTGTCGTCACCGCTTTGCACGGCGATCATCATAACCTGATTGATGTAGGGGTTGGGTATCCGGGTCCCTTTAGGGACGCGGTTGGCCCAGATATAGGTCACCACTGTTGCAGGTGGATACTGGCCGTATATCAGGCGGGCGGTTTCAAATCGGGTTTTTTCCCAGACCCCTGCCTCATCAGGGTTATATTCAAAAGCCACATAAATTCGTGCCGGATAATCATCCCCGCTTTTTTGGGTGACATCGGTTTTCTTATTAATGTCCGTGATTTTCCATTGCCATTGAATAATGGGATATTTTTTCACATCAATGCCGATTTTGCGGATCAGTCCCGAAGCGGATGCCTTGCTATAGGCTTTGATTACAGTTCGCCCCTGGTCTTCAACCATATTGTATGTGGTATGTGCCTTTATTTTTTTAAATGTCAAAGGCTCCCAGTGCCTGGGCAAGGTTTCCCCGGTATTCGCCTGGGAAAAGTCCCCTACGGTCAATATCGGCTCGGCGCAAAGCGCAACAGCGAGGTGCAAAACCATGATAAAGCTGACCGCCATCCAAATTTGTTTTTGTCGACTCAAAATTTAACTCCTTGTTTTAAAAGATAATTGGTTGTGTGTACGGCCGTTTTGCCGACTGGATCAAGATTGAGAAAGGCTAAGTCCTTTTGGGTATCAATGTCCCGCCACACGGGCAGAGTACAGTGTGACACATGATGATCTTTACATCTGTTCAGGGTCAGATCAAATACCTGGTCGGTTCCCCAGGGGATACCGTGAAATATCCGGGGGGTAAATCCTTTGGCCGTAAACCCGATCAGATAATATCCGCCATCATGACTTGGGCCGATGGCCGCACTGCACTGCTCCAGAGCCTTAAAGGCCGTATCAAGTATCTGAGATGGCAGATCCGGTAAATCAGACCCGATGAGAACGGCCCTTTCATATCCGGCGGTAAAGGTGTCGGCAAGGGCATTTTCCATTTTTTTTCCCAGGGTGGTGCCCTTTTGGGGGAAAAGATCCAAATCCTCTCCCAGCCAATCCCTGATATGATGAATGGCGTTTTCCGGGTAATAGTAGACCCGCAACGCCCAGGGAGTTGATCGAACCATATCCAGAATATCCATCACAAAGCAGCGGTATAACGCCAGGGCTGCTGTGTCTCCCACACCCTTTGCAAGGCGCGTCTTGACCCGGCCTTTTTCCGGGGATCTGATGAAAATGATGACAGCGTTATTTTTTGTCATCTTCACACAGGGTTGTCCTCTATGATATCGATCTGTATCCATGGTGTGTACTCCCATTGTGATTGTGCAAGTATCAAGATTCAAAAAATAATTATTTACGCTGCCAGGCCAAAAACCGTTCAACAATCCCTATCGCGGTTTTCGGCATCCGGGATCTTTTCCAGACACCCGCAGCAAATCGGCCGGACTCTGCCAGGGTCGGGTAAATATGGATGGTGCCAAGGATTTTATTAAGTCCGATATTGTATTTCATGGCCAAAATAAATTCATGGATCAAATCTCCGGCATGGGACCCCACAATGGTCACCCCCAGGATTTTGTCTTTTTGGGGAACGGTCAGCACTTTGACAAATCCCCGGGCTTCGGAGTCGGCAATGGCCCGGTCCAGATCGTCAATCCCGTAGCGGGTCATCTCGTAGGGAATATGGGCGGCAAGACAATCTTTTTCGTTCATTCCTACCCGGGCCACTTCGGGATCGGTAAACGTACACCAGGGGATCACCCTGTAGTCTGCCGTGAATTTTTTAAAAGACCCGAACAATGCGTTTACAGAGGCATACCAGGCCTGATGAGCGGCCACATGGGTGAATTGATAAGGGCCGGCAACATCACCGGCCGCATAAATATTGGGCATGGTGGTCTGCAGCCATTTATTGGTTTTAATGGTACCATTGGGGTTGAGCGCCACCCCCAGTTTTTCCAGCCCAAACCCTTGGGAATTGGCCACACGGCCCAAGGCAATCAAAAGGGCGTCAAACCGAACGGGCACTTCTTGTCCATCCGAATTTCGGGTACAGATCAGTTTTTTTTCGTCATTGTCCACCCGGATCTCCTTTGTCGTGTGCCCGGTGAGGACCCGAATGCCCTCCTGGATGAAGGTCTCTTGGATGAAATCGGACACATCGTCATCTTCCCGGCCCATGATCCGGACAGCTCTGCCTACCAGGGTAACCTGGGCACCTAAACGGGCAAAGGCCTGGCTGATTTCGCACCCGATGGGACCGCCCCCCAGCACCACCAGCCGTTGGGGTAAATCTCTCAAAGACCAGACCGTATCAGAGGTGAGATACTGCACCTGGTCAAGGCCGGGGATGGCCGGAACCATCGGCCGGGCGCCCGTTGCCACGACAATGCTGCGGGTGGTGATGACTTTACCGTTCACCTCAATTTTATATGGGGAGATAATATGGGCCTCGCCCCGGATGCAATCGACCCCGAGTTGGGTATACCGCTCCACAGAATCATGGGGTTCTATTTTTTTGATGATCTGTTCCACCCGCTCCATGACCGTTTTAAAATGGAAGTCAATATGGGTATGTTCAAAACCAAACTCCTTGGCCCTTTTGGCATACGAGAGCATTTTTGCGCTGCGCAGCAAGGCTTTGCTGGGCACACACCCGGTGTTCAGGCAATCTCCCCCCATTTTGTCCTTTTCCACCAATGCCACACCCGCCTTCACAGCCGCTGCAATATAAGAGGTCACAAGACCTGCGGAACCGGCACCGATAACCACCAGGTTGTAGTCAAATTTTGAAGGCTTGGAAAATTTTGCCATGACCCGCCGGTTTTTCAAAAAGCCTGTGAACGCCCTTGCCATCCAGGGGAAAAGTCCCAAAATGGCAAAGGAAGCGAGCAATGGAAAGGAGAGAATCCCGGATGCGCTTTCCACCTGGGATAACCGGGTGCCGGCATTGATGTAAGCAAGGGTCCCTGGAAGCATGCCCAGCTGACTTACGATGTAGAATATGCCCGTTTTAATGGGGGTCAGTCCCATGAGAAGGTTGATGACAAAAAAGGGAAACACCGGCACCAGGCGCAGGGTGAAAAGATAAAAGGGACCGTCGGTTTCAATTCCCTCATTTATTTTTTTGAGCCGGTCGGAAAATCGATCCTGGATGTACGCCCTTAACAGAAATCGGGACGCAAGAAAGGCCAGGGTCGCACCGATGGTGCTGGCAAAGGAGACAATGATTGTGCCGGTCCAAAGCCCAAACACGGCACCGCCTGCCAGGGTCATCACCACGGCTCCCGGAAGTGAGAGGGCCGTTATAACGATATAGACCGCCGCATAGATGAAGATGGTTAGAGTTGTGTTTTCGACATAAACATGTTCCATGGCGGCCTGTTGGGATTTAAGAGCCTCGAAGGTCAGGTGCCGGTGAAGATCCAATGAAAAAAACAGGATAACGCCCAGGATAAATGTTCCAAGAATGAGTACCTTAAAGAATTTTTGATTCATTTTCAGTAGTGTCCGGTTAGGTTTCTGAATGTAGCCATTTTTAGTCAAACATAACACCAAGGTCACTGGGTCTGACTCCTTTGGGGCCGGTTTTCTTTTTTTCAGTACCCGATCCGTTTGGCTTCAAGGCTCGTGATAAAGCTCTTTTCACCAAGGGGACGGGCAGTTATCCCATGCTTTTGTAGTGGAGTTATCTTATTTAAGAATGAAAAAACCAGCCCTGGGTACTTTAATATGGACAGCTAATCCATTCTTGGCGTGAATCGGCATCTGTCTGCCGATCTGGCCTGCATCAGTCGAGTAAAGACATGTCAGTGCCGTATTTCCCTCATGAATAGCGCTGTCGATGGTTATCCACACGGAAATATCTTTATTGGGATCTGTATTTATTCCGCACACGAACTCCTGTTCGGAAAAAATTCTTGACCAGGCGACAACCCATTTGAGCTCGTTGTTAATGGGTTGCGGGTAAAAGAAATCAACGCCGGTATGGGAAACCTGACGCAGGAACTGCCTTCCCCGACGTAAAGCGATGTTTTCCTTTTTGCCGCGTATTGCACAGACACGTTGGATAAAGGCAAATATTTCGTGGGTTTCATTGAAAAAGTGTTTGCCGGTGCTTTGCAGTGAACCAAAGTTACCGCCAAACATACATTCCCGCAAAAAGACGTCACTGAAGTTTTTATCGTCCTTTCTTTGATCCGCACCGTTGAATCCCTGTTCGGTGCCATAATAGAGACAAGGGATACCGATGCTGGTAAGGTTGAGTCCGAGAGCCGGCCGGAGCAATTGATAACTTTCCATCGAATCACCGCAAAACCGGTATTTATGATCTACGCCAACCTGATCGTGATCGTCGAACATGGTTACCACGTGTTTGGCATACCACTGGTGGGTGTTCTTGTCGTCCTGAAGACTGTTCCTGAACAAATCGAAATATCCTTCCTGATCAAGGGTTTCCGGGTTGCCTGGGCTTCGTTTTCCTTTTGCCAGGTTTTCGAGTTTGTCAGGAATATCATTGATCCCCAGTGCGGCGTCGAGGCCTGTATAATTGATAATATTGAAGGCGTTGGATCGTCCGCCAGTCACCTCACCAATCAAGTAAAAATTCTCCTTGCCCAGTGATTGGGCATATTCGTGAATTACATTGGCGAATATACGAACCGCGCCGGGTTCCATGTGTTTTACTGTGTCGATCCGGTAGCCGTCAATATCGGCATAGCCGATCCAGAATTTATAGATATCACACAGGTAGTTGAAGCCCGGAGCGCCTTGAAAGGAATCAATTCGTTTTTTCAGATCCCAGGCCATTGCCGGGTCCTTGATTGCGGAACCATGTTCGATCTCCTTCAATTCACAAAAATCGCCTTCAATATATTCCGGAAAAGCATCCCAGGATCTAATTTCTCCTTTACGGGTCCAAATCTTTTGATCCTGGAATTCTATGGGCCAGACCGCTGAGGTCGGCCATTCAGATTCATGGGATGATGCCATATCAAGATAACCGCCGCCATCTTTGCGATAGCCTTCCACAGGCCATACCTGCCCCTGGTAATAATAATAGCGGTCTCCTCCTTTGTAGGCAAAAATATCCCCGGCATGGTTGAGGATGATATCGAGTATGATCCTGATGCCCTTATCATGGGCTGCCTCAACTAACTCCTTAAGATCCTCTCTGCTGCCATAGCGGGGATCTATATTGAGGAAATTAAATGTTCCGTAGCCATGATAGCTTCCGCTTTGGGGAAGCTGTTCAAATATGGGGTTGAGCCATAAGGCGGTTATCCCCATGCGTTTCAAATAGCCGAGTTTATCCTCAATTCCCTTGATATGTCCGCCGCACCAGGTTTTTCCGGCATTGAACCAAGTTTCCCGATCAGCTTTCCAGGCATCGTTCTGGAGATTGAACAGAGGGGTTGTTCTTAAAGCGGACTTTTGAACCGGATTTCCATCTATATCGTTAAACCCCCCAAATTCTTTGCCATTGGAAAATCGATCGACAAAGAGAAAATAGAGTACCTCGTCTTCCCATGCAATTGGAGACGGATAGTAAGTTCTACCTTGTTTCAATGTATTCCAATTGATTTCTCCCAGACTTTTTTCAATATGCGTATTAATCATACTCGCCTCCTTTGATAGGTGATTACAATGACAATCCTATTATTAAAATTTTTCGGATACTTTCGCCCTGGTCTTGCAGGTTTAATAGTTGTACACAGTTCTGCCTTAGGTGAATGACATTGACTGATAGAGAGGACAAATATGATTTAGCCAAATTCAGTTATGTTGTTTGGGGACTTTTTTATAGATTATTGATGTTTTTGTCCTCAAAAAAAGAATTATAACCTTGATCTGGAATGTTTGGGGTCAGATGTTTGGGGGTCAGACCCTGATTATCGCTCTTGAAAAGCATTTAAAGTCAATAATTAAGGTCTGACCTCATCATGTCGATAAATAAGTGAGCTGTCCCCCCCCCCCCCCCCCGATTCATAAGCCAATTTAAAAAATTAAAAAGGCCACTCTGGATTCCCGGTCGAGTGTGAAACAAATGGTCGGCATTTTTTTACTCGTATCCACCGCTTTCATTTGTAATTTTTGGATGTTGTCCTTGTCTCGGGTATACATGAAGTTTTAACCCGCTTGAGCATTTAATGCAAAAATATCCATCAGAGTTCAATTCGTCTTTTGAAACCACCTCTTCGCAGTCCCACCCATAAGTATTAACAGCATGCCAAGCTAAATCAGCTTTCGTTAAATTTACGCTTGTCGTCGCTTTTCGGATGTCAATGTCATATGATGATTCAATTGCTTTTGTTGGTTCTTTTATTTTCTCTACATGATCTTCACAAGATGTTAATAACAAAATCATTGTGAGTATAAATAAGATTCTAATTGACATGATGATCATATTCTCCTCCACTTTGAATACCAACGGACTGCTCTCTTGCAGGTGTGTAGCGGCAGCGGAGCACCTGTTCGCGTAAAGCATGATGTTGGGTAATCAGTTATTTTACTTGGCTCACAACGCCATTTTTAATCGTAATAAGCCCATCCATTGATTCTGATTTTGTGGAGCCTATGCAGATTACCCGTATATTTACAGTCCCGTCATCTGATGCGTATGCATAGCTTCCAGAGCAGGGTTTAGGTAAATCCCTAAGAAATTTTTCGGCCCGCGCTACATCTGAAGAATTTGCTTTATGAGCATCCAGAAATTTGGTCGAAGCAAATACACTCGTAGCTGTAAACAATACCAAACAAAAAATCAAAATTTTGAAACGCATTTCTCACCTCTCTTAATTTTAAAAGCCCAATAGTTAATTAGGCATAATGGGGGCCAATATGGTAATGTGCGGATTCTGTTTATTCCTTTTATAATTTACAATTCAGTCTTCATTTTTCCAAAGTAAAATGGGCTCCCGGTTTTAAAATTAGAACGATTTAAGCGATTACACCCGGTCATTACAAAAACAGAATCAAGATAAAATAGAGATTACCCCCCCCCAATTGATTTCGTATCACTAACCAGGATAAATGTCTATCAGGGAAACCCCTATTTTTTGATGTTTTTAGGATAAATGGGGTGAGAGCAAAATTAAATAGGTGGGGACTTCGCGATTATTAATGGAGATTTCCGAAGTGTAGAAGACTAATGACCTTGCAAGCGTTTTACACAAATTTTACACAGCTGTCTTGCAATCTTTTTCCGGGTCAACTATATGGGCTCCATGAGTTTAAAACGTGTAGATATTGCCGTGGTCGGCATGTCCGGTATTTTCCCCGGTGCCCGTGATATTCGGCAGTTCATTGCCAATGTCATGGCAAAAAAATCAAGTGTAATCCAGGTTCCCCCAGACCGGTGGGGTGTGTCCGCTGACATCATGGTGGACAACCGCGCCGGCACGCCGTTGCCGGATAAGGCCCGCAGCAGGTTTGCAGGGCTGATTTCCCAATCGGTGTTTAATCCTTCCGATTTTGATTTTTGCGGGGCGGATATGGGCGGGCATGGTCTGGATAATGATTTTTTCCATGCCCTGGACCCGGTTCACCATTTAGCCCTTGCCGCCGGCATTGATCTTATGGCCAATGCCCGGCTTTCCAAAGCAAACCGGGCGCGCACAGGGATTGTGCTGGCTGCCATTGCCCTGCCCACACCGGGCGCATCGCGGCTGACCCGAGATCTTTTTTTGGCGCCAAATCCTGCAATGCCCTCCCGGGAACAAGCCTGGGGCGCCGGCATGCTGTCGGCGCCTGCGTCAATTCTGGCAAGGCTGTTGGGCTTGGCCGGCGGCAGTTTTACCCTGGATGCCGCCTGTGCATCTTCTTTGTTTTCCATAAAGCTTGCCTGCGAACAACTGCTCTCCGGAAGGGTGGACGCCATGGTGGCCGGCGGGGTATCCCGGCCCCAGTCCCTCTACACCCAGGTGGGATTTACCCAGCTCCAGGCCCTGTCGCCCACGGGCCGGTGCGCTCCCTTTGACCGGGATGCCGATGGTCTGGTGGTGGGGGAGGGTGCAGGCCTGGTCCTGCTTAAACGCCTGAACGATGCCCTGGCCTGCCAGGACACCATCCACGCCGTGATTAAAGGATGGGGGGTGAGCAACGATATTGAAGGCAACCTGGTGGCTCCGGCCAGTGAAGGTCAGGTCCGGGCCATGACCGGTGCCTTTGACATGGCCGGTTGGTCTTTTGATGATATCCAGTACATGGAGTGCCACGGTTCCGGAACCCCCAAGGGGGATCAGGTGGAAGTCCACAGTATCATGCAGATGCGTCAAAAATATCAGTGCATGGATACCGCCTTATCCATTGGTTCGGTAAAGTCCAATATCGGCCATCTGCTGACCGGTGCCGGCGCTGCCGGATTCATTAAAACGATTATGGCCATGAACCAGCTGCTGCTGCCGCCATCCAACAATTTCAATGCGCTGCCTGATGACTCCCCTTTTAAGAATAGCGGTGTCAGGGTCCAGGATCACCCTTCTGCCTGGATACCTGCCCGCGACGGCCGGCCTTTGCGGGCCGCAGTATCCGCCTTTGGGTTTGGCGGCATCAATGCCCAGATTCTTGTGGAATCTTTTAAGGCTCAATCACGTCCTCATGCGGTGGGTGTTACACCTGCCTCGGCCCCAAAAAGCGTTCCCTGTGCCATTGTGGGTATGGGGCTGATATCAGGTGGTGCGGAGTGCCTTGGGGATTTTTCCAAGCTTATTTTGGGCGAAAAATCCACTGTAGGCCGATCTGGAGAAAGCCGATGGCGCAGGTTTGATCATCTGCCCCCTGAAGTCCGCAGGGGGTTAACGTTGTTCATGGATGATCTGAGCATTGATCTCAAAGATTTTAATATCCCCCCCAACCAGATGAGCCAGATTTTGCCCCAGCATCTGATGATGCTCAAAGCAGCCCTGGCAGCCCTGGCAGATGCCGGTATCTCTGCCAAACCGGATGCGTCACAACCACCCCGGGTAAACATGGGCTGTGCCGTGGGCATTGAATTTGATTTCGGGGCTACGGACTACCATTTAAGGTGGCAAATTCAGGGGCAAAAAAAAGGTGTATCCAGTGACCTGCTGGACACCGTCGGGCCGTCACTCAATTTTGGTTCAACACTGGGTGCCCTTGGGGGCATTGTGGCCTCCCGCCTGGCCCGGGCATTTAAACTGGGCGGCCCCTGCTTTACCCTCTCTGCGGATGCAGCTTCGGGAGTAACGGCCATTGATATTGCCGTTAAATCCCTGTCCACAGGCGAGACTGACACCTTTTTATGTGCAGCCGTGGATCTTGCCGCTGACATCAGAAGCTTTACCCGGGATCTGGTTTTGAGCGGCACGGACCCCATGGCCCTGCCTTCGGAAGGGGCTGTGGCCATGGTACTCAAACCCCTGGATGCGGCGCAAAGGGATAATGATCGGATTTATGCCGTGATCAATGGTGTGGCAGGTGCCGGCGGCGCTGCACTTGCCGGGGAAACCGGTGAGCAGGCCCATGTCTCACGGTCAACGGCTGTCCAAAATTCTTTACAAAAGGCTCTGGATCATGCCGGTATGGATTTAAAGGATATCGGGCTTGGTGCAGTGACGCACAGTGCGTCTCACTTTCTGGGGGCAGGGGAGGTCTGCCCACTTGACAATGCTTTGCCGATTTTCTGTCCGTCTGCTTTGTCCGGGCATACCGGGGCTGCCGCAGGCCTTTTTACCGTTACGGCTGCAGCATTGTGTCTTTACACCCGAAAATTTCCCGCGCCTTTGCACAAGTTACCCGGCGTTCCCAAGACAGCTGTGGCAGGATGCCTGACCCGGGATGGTATTGCAGGGCATGTTATCTTGTCAGGCTGCCATCATTCAGGGCCAGGTGCCGACACCTGTCAGGCTGCGCAGACCCGGGAGAAAAACGGGCATACATCCACCTGCATAAGGATTCCTGTGACCCGTCCGCCTTTTCCCAGGGCCTTGATTGCCAACGAGGCTTTTGAACCCGCCCGGCAGGAAACTTCTTTTGATCTCTGCACTGAGCCGCCCAATATGCCACTGCCATTTCCCTGTGACACACTCCCGGGACTGCTGGCCCATACCCAGGAGATTACGGCCAGAGCCCATGAGCGCTTCCTGGAATTATCCGCCCAAAACACCCAGGCCATGGCTGAACAGCTTGCCGCTATTGCCGGTGCAATGCCAAATGGCCGGAATCCGTCAATGGATCTGGAACCGGTCTTTGCGCCCCAGGATATTTCCAAGATTCCCGACCTGTTTATGGACCGGGACCAATGCCTTGAATTTGCCGTGGGAAAAGCCGGAAACGTGCTGGGTCCCGATTTCGATATCATTGACACCTACCCGGTCCGGGTGAGGTTGCCGGATGAACCGTTGATGCTGGTGGACCGGATTATATCCGTGCATGGCGAAAAACTCTCCTTAACGTCCGGAAAAGTGGTCACCCAGCATGATGTGCATGAAAATGCCTGGTACCTGGACGGTGGCAAAGCCCCGGTCTCCATCTCCATTGAAGCGGGCCAGGCCGATCTTTTCCTTTGCTCCTGGCTGGGCATAGACCATGTGGTCAAAGGAAAACGCAAATACAGGCTGCTTGATGCCAAGGTGACCTTTCACCGCAGCCTGCCCGTGCCTGGTGAAACCATTGAATACCACATTGAGATAGACCGCTTCTTAAGGCAGGGGGAGATCTATCTTTTCTTTTTTCACTACCAGGGATATATTAATCAGCTGCCTTTTATCTCCATGCGGGATGGATGCGCAGGCTTTTTTACCGAACAGGAGGTGGAAAATTCCGGGGGCATTATCCTGAAAAAAGAAGATAAGGAAATGAATCTGCCGGGACCGCCGCCTGCATGGTTTGCCCCGGTGAAAAGGTTAAGCCTGAATGATTCGCAGGTGGATGCACTTCGCACAGGGGATCTTGAAGCAGCGTTCGGCACGGATTTTAAAGGAAAGCGCACCGGAAGAGACCAATGGCTGCCCGGCGGGCCCATGCGCCTGATCCACCGGGTGCTTGATTTGGACCCCGGAGGCGGTCGGTTCGGTATGGGCCGGATTATTGCCCAGGCGGATATCCATCCCGATGACTGGTTTCTGACCTGCCATTTCATTGATGACATGGTGATGCCGGGCACCCTGATGTATGAGTGTTGTGCGCATACCCTGCGGGTCTTTGTCCAGCGAATGGGCTGGGTGCTGCCCCATGACCACGTCTGTTATAATGTGCTGGAGAAAAACGAGAGTGATTTGAAGTGCCGGGGGCCTGTGATCCGTGCCACGAAAAAAGCCCTTTACGATATTGAAATAAAAACAATCGGGTATGAACCCCAGCCTTTTGTGACGGCGGATGCTCATATGTTTTCAGATGATCTTGAGATTGTATTTTACAAGGATATGGGAATGAAACTTGAAGGGGCGACTCGCCTGGATCTTGGGGCGTACTGGAGGAAAGCATGAAGTACGACAAGGTGTTTATTGAATCCTTTGGATATGAGCTGGCACCCCACATCGTGACCAGTCGGGAAATTGATGAAAAACTCGCCCCTTTTTTTGAGGCTGTGGGATTTGTGCCGGGCCAGCTGGAGGCTTTAACCGGCATCCGGGAGCGCCGGTACTGGGATGAGGACCATACCCTGGCCGAACATGCGGCTGTGGCAGGGAAGCGGGCCCTGGATGAAGCAGGTATCAGTCCCAAAGAACTGGGGGCCCTGTGTTTCTGCGGGGTGTGCCAGGACGGGTTTGAACCGGCTACATCCTGTGCGGTGGCAGACAAGATCGGGGTGGGGCCGCGGACCCATGTATATGATGTAAAATCTGCCTGCCTTGGCATGATTACGGGCATGGTTCATGTGGCCAATGAGATTCAGCTCGGGCATATTAAAGCAGGACTGGTGGTCTCCTGCGAGTCGGCCCGGCAGATTGTGGACGCCACCATTGAAGAGATTAACACCCATAAAAGCATTGATTTTTACAGAGAAGCTGTGGCTACCATGACCGGCGGCTCCGGGGCTGCGGCAATTCTGCTCACCGACGGAACCCTGGGCAAATCCTCGACCCAGCGCCATGCGGTCAAAGGCGGGGTGGTGAACAATGCCATCCGTCACTGGGCGCTTTGTTCCTGGGGATTTGAAGATAAGGGGATGCCTACGGATTCAAGGGTGATCATGCGTACCAATGCCCAGAAAGTGCTTGACCACGGCGTGGAACTGGTCGTGGAAACTTATGAATTGTTCCGCAAAGAGTTCAATTTGCCTGCGGATAAACCGGATAAAATAGTTGGTCACCAGGTGGGGGAGGGCCATCACAATAGATTTTATACGGCCATGAATATTGACCGGAAAAAGGATTTTTCAACCTTTCCTTTCCTGGGAAATGTGGGCTCCGTGTCCCTGCCGATTTCGGCGGCCATTGCCGATGAACGCGGGTTTTTTGTGCCAGGAGATTTTGTGGTATTTGTGGGGGTTGGGTCCGGACTTAACTGCTATTTTCTGGGGGTGGAATGGTAACAAGAATTATCAACGGGCAGCGGACTTCCACCACAGGGTTTGAGCGCCTTTATCCATTTGGACCCCATTATGCCAGGATTAACGGGCATCAAATGCATTATGTGGATCAGGGAAAAGGCAGGCCTGTACTCATGGTCCACGGCAACCCCACCTGGTCCTTTTATTTTCGTCATCTGATCAGAGGATTGTCCGGCCGTTTCAGGACCATTGCCCCGGACCACATCGGGTGCGGATTTTCAGATAAGCCTTCGGCGAAAACTTATGATTACACCCTGGATCAACGGGTGTCGGATCTGGATGCCCTGATCCGCCGGCTGGATATCAATGAAAAAATATCGCTGATCGTCCATGATTGGGGTGGGATGATCGGGCTTTCCTGGGCCCTGGACAATCTGGAACGGGTGGACAAAATTGTTATCACCAATACCTCGGGATTTTTTCTGCCGGCTTCCAAACGCTTGCCGGCAGCGCTTTGGATCATTAAATATCTTTTTCCCTTTGCCGTGCCTGCTGTTTTAGGCGCCAACATATTTGCCCGGGGTGCCTTATATCTTGCCGCCGAAACCCGGCTGTCCCAATCCGTGAAAAAAGGTCTTGTTGCCCCATACAACAGTTGGCAAAATCGCATTGCCACCTTAAAATTTGTCCAGGATATACCGATAACAGCAAAAGACAGAAGTTATGCCAGGGTTCAAAAAGTCGATCAAGGCCTTTGCGCCCTTGACCCGGATCGGTTAATGTTTTTATGGGGAACCCGGGATTTTGTTTTTGATATTCACTTTCTTGAGGAATTTAAAAACAGATTTCCCCGAACCTCTGCCCATGTATTTGAGGATGCCGGTCATTACCTGTTCGAAGATAAGCCCGGTCCATGCCTTAAATTGATTCAAAAATTTTTGTCCTGACATTTTCTTCTTTTTTAGATTTTGACTTTCAGCCCCATTCCGGATAAATTGGGACCGGGTAAATATTAGGTGCTATGGGACTATTAAAAAAGAAAAAAAAAGATGAGTCGTCGGAACCGATCGAACAGGCCCAGGGCAAAGATGGCGGTGATCCCAAGGCCGCTAAAGCCAAACCTAAAAATAAAGGTTTGTTCAAAAAGCTGATTATTCTTCTGCTCATTTTGGGAATACTTGGCGGGGGCGGATTCTTTGTGTACACCAAATTTTTAAGTTCTGATAACCAAAACGACCTGGGTTATCAACCTGGAACCCTTACCCATGTCTCCCTGCCCGGGGAGATACTCGCCTTTTGTTTTGCCCGTATGCCCGACCTTTACGATGCCCTGGTGGCATTTAACGGTGAAATGGATTTGTTTGAGGCTGAAATTGCCCGTATTGATGCAGTGGCCACCAAATATCCGGATCAAAAGAAAATTGCCGACGGCCAAAAAAAAATATGGGAAAAGGGAAAGGATTCTTTAAAAAAAACTTTTGAAAAGTTGGAAAAACCCATTAAAGAAACCTTTGTATTGTTCCAGGTCAACCAGGCTGCGGGACAGGAAAAAATTGATCAAACTGCTGAACAGATGATTCTGGACGCCGGTGACGCCCTGAAAAAAGCCCAAGAACAGACAGCCCCGCTGAAGAACGCCATGCCCAAGGCCCCCGAAGGCATGGTCAAAGGAACCCTGTATAAAATAAAAAAAATGTTCTTATGACACGCTATACAAATATTGCCCAAAGCCTGAAACACTCCGCGCAAATCTATCCATTCAAACGGGCCGTGGTCTACCCGGCCTCACGGGATAGCTCCGGGCGCGTCCTTTACAGCCAACTGACTTTTTCCCAGCTTGACCGGCAGTCCGACAGCCTTGCCGCAGGGCTTGACAGCATCGGCATTGGCCGGGGAACCCGTACCATTTTAATGGTACCCCCGGGTATGGAGTTTTTTCTTACGGTGTTTGCCATGTTCAAAGTCGGGGCTGTGCCGGTGGTGGTGGATCCCGGCATGGGGATTGACCGGATGTTGCAATGCCTTGTCCAAAGTCGACCCAAGGCATTTATCGGTATTGAAAAGGCCCATGTGCTTAGAACCCTGCGCCCCGGTTTTTTTAAGACCGTGAAACGATGGGTGACCGTGGGCAGAAAGTGGTTCTGGGGCGGCTACACCCTGAACCAGTTGATGAACAGGTTCCCGGGCGCGCCTTTCAAATCGGTACAGACCACGGAGAACGAAACCGCTGCCATTGTATTTACCACCGGCTCCACAGGGCCTGCCAAGGGCGTTATTTATACCCATGGAAATTTTGAGGCCCAGATTCGTCAAATCCAATCCCATTTTAAGATTTCAGCCGATGAGATTGACCTGCCCACCTTTCCGCTTTTTGCACTGTTTGATCCTGCCTTGGGGATGACGGCGGTGATTCCGGACATGGATCCCACAAAACCGGCCCTGGTGAATCCCGTAAAAATTGTCGAAGCCATAGAAAATCATGGCGTGACCAATATGTTTGCATCCCCGGCCCTTTTGAACCGGGTGGGAAAATACGGTAAGGAAAACGGCATCAAACTGCCCTCATTGCGCCGGGTGGTCTCTGCCGGCGCACCTGTCAATCCGGCCAATATTGAACAGTTTTCATCCATGCTCTCCGATGATACCCAGATTCATACACCTTACGGGGCCACGGAAGCGGTTCCTATCATATCCATCGGCTCCCATGAAATCCTTTCGGAAACGAAAAAACTTTCGGAATATGGTTTTGGCATGTGCGTGGGCCGGCCCATTGGAGATACACAGGTGAAATTGATCAAGATTTCAGATGAGCCCATCACCCGGATCCAGGATCTCATAGAGGTGCCTGAAAACAATGTGGGGGAAATCGCGGTAAAAGGAGATCTTGTGACTGAGCATTATTTTAACGATGCCAATGCCGATCTTCTGGCGAAAATACCGGATACGGACGGCAAAATATGGCACAGGATGGGAGATTTGGGCTGGAAGGATTCAAAGGGCAGAATCTGGTTTTGCGGCAGAAAGGCCCACCGGGTTGAAACCGGAAAAGAGACCTTGTTCTCCATCCCCGTCGAAGCCATATTCAACAATCATGAAAAGGTCTACCGCAGTGCGCTCGCAGGCGTCGGCCCTAAAAATTGTCAGATTCCGGTGGTTTTTGTGGAGCCTTTTGAAAAAATATCCGATGAAAAGCAATTTATCCGGGAGCTCTCCTATCTTGCCCATAAAAATCCTTTGACCGCCGGGATTAAATACATTTTCATTGAATATAAATTCCCGGTGGATATTCGACACAACTCCAAAATTTTCAGGGAAAAACTGGCAATCAAGGCCCAGGAGCTAATCAGTGGATAAGATTCAAACCATGAAACGATGAAATAGAAAATTCCCTGTGACCGCGTAATCGGCAAAAACGCAAAATTAACCGGATTTGCCGGTACTCTTGATATTAAGCAGGCGCTTCTGGATCTGGAACGGTTCTGAAACCGTCATGTTATGTTGTGGGTGGAAAGTGCATCAGCGGCTGCCATGCACACGGCCACCGATGACCGGGGGGCTTCGGCTGAAAATACTGCATCTTCTTTTAAAAACGTCGCACGCCAATGGGTTTCGGTCAGACTTTTGGGGCACATATCTTTTAACTGAAAGGTAAAGCCTTGGGTTTCAAGAATCCCGGCAAGTTCCATGGCCGCATTAATGTTATAGACGGCCTGATCGGGAACTGACTCGCCAAGAAGCTGTTTGAGTTGTTTTTCTAAACGTTCAATTGCTGATTCGGACATTATGTTCTCCCATACAAAGGTGGTTCTATTTTCTCAATTCATTGCTCATAGCTGTTTACCAACTTCTGGAGTGTACGCCGAATCAGGTGACGGTGAAAAGGAATTTTTAATTTTGGAATGAATAAAAATTGATATGCGATAGTATCGGTTCTGTGAAAGGGGTGAGACCGAATTAATTAGCCGACCTCACCCCACTCAATTTACTTTGCCAATTACCCTTCAAGTTTGAATGAGACTTTTAATTTTACCCGGTATCCCACAATCCGGTTGTCTTCAAGCCGCATATCCATTTCTGTCACCTGGGCCACCCGCATATCCCTCAAGGTTTTATCGGCGGTTGACACAGCTGCCTTGGCGGCATCCTCCCAGGATTTTTCGGAAAACCCAACTAATTCGATGATTTTGTAAACGCTATTTTCCATGATAACCTCCTAAAAATTAAAAGTTCGGGTTTACTAACGATAAAATAGCACATAAGAGACTTTAATAAGCTGCCTGAACGCATTTGAATTTGAGATTTGAATGTGCCAATTCCACATTAGCTTTATAACAACGGAAGTCTTTGTTTGAGCTTTATCCAGCACGACCTGCAATTAACAACTGATGCGATTTTCCCAGCAGGAACAATAAAACGTCACGGTATTGCGAAAAACAGATGTGTGCATTTTGAGGTAGAGAAGCAACTTATTAATACTATTATACAGACAGTATATTAATTTGTGTAGACTTTTTTTCAAACGCCTGCTGGAAGGAGAACAAGCTCTTGAATGAATTTTCTACATAAATCGATACTGTGGGGATGATGGTAAATGCCGCCCTCATGATCCATTCCTCTGGGAATGCCGTCTGTTAAGAACATCCGGATTAAAAGGATGCTGGCCTTGTATCTGTCCATTTTCCCATGGCAGCTGTTTTCAATGTCTAAAACTTCGCCGGCACTTAACGCCTCAGGCAAAACACCATTTGGCTCCACACAGAATTTAAGAAAATTTAAAATTCTTGCCAGGCGTAAAAGCGTGACCGCTTCAAGCCTGGAAGTCCTATCCGGCACTGGAAAGGCTGTGGAGCGCATTAAGGTAAACTCATTGGGCAGCAACTGCTGTTGTTCACACAGGGTATAATCCGCACTGCCCGGGGCCGGATAATAAATGGAGAGGCCGGCAATGGTTCTTCTGGCCGCAAGTGCCAAAAGATCATTTAAGGTGGTTTCTGCTGTCTGAGCTGGAGCGGCCCCAATGAGATAAGAGACACAATCCATATCCAGTTCTTTGGCGATCTCCAGCACCCTGTCATGGGCATCTCTGACGTCAGGGCGTTTAAAGCGCTTTAACTGGGTTGCACTGAAAGAGCCCACGGACAGGTTCAGGGTTTTGAAGCCGGATGCTTTCATGGCCGTCAGGATCTCGGTGTCAAGGGATGGGGGAAAAAGCCCGTTCATGGCCCGAAGTTCAATATCCTCTCCCTTGAATATTTGCCGGATGCCGTGTAAAAGCTCCAGTACCCATGATTTTTTAAGGGTTAGGTTTTCATCCTCAAAATCAATGAAGCCAATCTGTTTAGACCTGGCCTGCAATTTGATTTCATCAAGAACATCATTAACCGGGCGCATCCGAAAATTCGCGTAATTGCTGGATGCAGACACCGCGCAATATGAACAGGAAAAAGGACACCCTCTTGACGCCACAATGGTGATGGCTGCTTTTTTATTGCGCCGGTAAAAGTGCCAGTCGATTTTATCCAAAGCATTCTGGTCAAGCCCATGGGGAGAATCTGCCCAGGCCGGCGGATTGAGTACAATACCATTGCCCAGCCTGAAACCGATGCCGTTGATTTGTCTTAAATCATCTGCGTCAGGTAAGCTGCCTGGGGGGTGGCTTTTTAACAGTTGTGCAAGCTGTACCATGGGCGTCTCGCCTTCTCCCTGGATGACAAAATCAATCTCGTCGTTTTCGAGGCAGTTTTTGGGAAACTGGGTGGCATGATGCCCCCCAAGAACAATAAAGGCGTTGGGCCAGAATCGTTTCACGGCCCGTGCCGTGTCCAGGGCCTGGTCCCAATAAGGGGTGAACAAGGCAGATATGCCCACTAAAAAAGGCTTTTCCTGTTTGACCAGATTTGCAATATGCTCAAAACTGTAGCCAAAGTGTCTGTAATGGTGGAACAAGGAGAACAAGGTAATATCGGTTTTCCCGTAATAGGGAACCAGGTGATCAAACCCTTTCGGGTATTCAATAATCTTTGATTTATCCCTGGCAAGCGCATCAATGACGGTGCATGAAAATCCGGCCTGTTCCAGCTCCTTGGCAATACAGGCCAGTCCGTAGGGAATGGTGCGTTTCTTTGTCAGGTAAAATTCCCGGATGGGCGGGGCGATTAATATAACATCCGGCATGGGCTGTGTGCCTACTTTATTTTGGGAAACAGAGCAATGGGTACAAGGCAGGCCAGCGGGATAAATGCCGTACATTTAAGAACGATGGTCAGTCCGAAAATATCTGCCAGCCGGCCTATTCCCGGGGCAATGACCCCGCCAAGCCCATAGGCCAGTCCCATCATGAGGCTGGCTGCCATGGCCCGGGATCCCGGCGCAAGCTTCTGGGCCATGACCACGCCTAAGGGCATGGGGGCCAGCACAAAAAAACCGGAAAGAAAGGCACCGGTGTATGCCCCCAATCCCGGCATGTATAAAAACATCAAAAGAGTCGGGGGCATGAGCAGGTATGACAGCAAAAAAACAGGCTTAAACCCGAACCGGTCTGCGCAATAGCCTGCGGTCAGTCCGGACAGGGTCCCGGCAATGGTGAAAAGCGCAATGATTACCCCCACAGAGGGCAGGGTATGGTCCTGACGGGTCAGGTAAATGGGCATGAAGGTTAAAAATGTCTGGCCTACAACAGCTCGCAGCACCATGACCAGCCATATTAAAAAAATCGTTTTATACACCTTTCCAAAGGTGTGCTTCAAACTGTTGATAAATCCTAACCCTGCCATGTTCTCGGATACGGGTTTGGGCATATACTTCAGGCAGAATATAAAGGATACGAGACCCAATATCATGGTCCAGGGCATGGCAGATAAGCCAAACCGGCTCACATACGAGGTAATGAATACAGGACCCAAAGCAAAGGCCAGAGTTCCGCCGGTATTGAAAATAGACTGTGCAAACCCTGCCCGGTTTCCGGCATACAGATTCACCATACCCGAAGTGGATGGATGAAACATGGAGGAACCCACAGAGCCCAGACACAGCGTGGTTAGCAATATCCAATAATTGGGTGCGATACCGGAAAAGGGAATGACAAAAAAAACCAAAAACAATCCGGTGAGTACAAACCATCGGGTTTCGTACCTGTCAGCCATATACCCCACCACCGGCTGAACCACAAAAGCTAAGAAACGCACGGCACCGGTAATCAGGCCCACCTGGGTCAGGGTAAGAGACAGCTTGGCTTGGAATGCCGGCAGCAAAGGGGTGAAAAAGGATGAATAGAAATCTCCGGTAAAATGAACCAGGCTTAGAACCAGGACAATTTTATAATCAATTCTCTCCCCCCGGGGCAACGGTCCCGGAGTTTGGGCGGTACTCATGTGTGGGCGTCCTAACTCTTTAGGCGTTGGTTTTGTTCATATCTTGCCTTTGTCGGAAAGCGTGCGAAGCTCGGCTATGGTTTTTCCATAGTCAGGCGTGTTAAAAATGGCGGAACCCGCCACAAAACAAAGGGCACCGGCCCGGGTAACAGCTTCCATGGTATCATTGTTTACGCCGCCGTCCACCTGGATAATGGCATCGGAGCATGCATCAGAGAGCATTTCGGACAACGCGGTAATTTTATTTAAGCTCGAATCAATAAACTTCTGGCCGCCGAAACCGGGATTGACACTCATGATAAGGACAAGATCAAGCAGATCAATGACATATTCAATGGCGGACAACGGCGTGGCCGGATTCAGGGCAACGCCGGCCTTCACGCCTAAACTTTTTATCAGCTGCAGACTGCGATGCAGATGGGGGCATGCCTCGGCATGGACGCTGATGTAGTCGGCCCCGGCTTTGGCAAAATCCGGAATTCTGGCATCCGGGGTTTCAATCATCAGGTGTACGTCCAGCACCAGATCTGTGGCGCGTTTACACGCCTCCACAACAATGGGGCCGTAGGAAATGTTGGGCACAAACTGTCCGTCCATGACATCAATGTGAATCCAGTCTGCGCCGGCTTTTTCAACCGCTTTGACCTCTTCCCCCAAACGGGTGAAGTCAGCAGAGAGAACAGAAGGGGCGATCAGTGTCATAATAGTCTCCTATTTTAATTTTTCCTATTGCGTCTCATCCTGGCTATAAAAAATCCGTCCATTTCAAGATGGTCAGGAAAGGTTGTTTTATAAAATGTTTTAATCCCGGATTCGCAGAAAAAGGGCAGACGCGCTTCAAAACCTGAAGGGTCCGGGGAAAAATCCTTCCTCTTGTCCAAAAACCGTTGAATCACCTGGGTTGTCTCTTCAGGTTCACAGGAACAGACTGCGTATACCAGCACACCACCAGGTTTCACCAGATTGGCCGAGCCGTTAAGGATTTTTTGCTGCAGGGCTGCCATGCGGATAAGGTCGTTTGGTTTTCGTTTCCATCGGCTGTCCGGGTTTCTGGCAAGGACACCTAAACCTGTGCATGGCGCATCCACAAGCACCCGGTCAAAATAGGATGAAAAATCATTGAACCCGGCCTTTGCCATGTCTACATGGGTGGTGCGAATAATATCAATGTTCAAACGTTTGGCTTCGGTGTTCAAACGTTCGGCTTTTCTTTCACCGGTATCGTTGGCCGTGATGTTGCCTTTGTTTCCCATTTCAAGGGCCATATGGCAGGTTTTGGTGCCAAGGCCTGCACAGGCATCCAGAATGTTTTCGCAGGGTTTGGGGGCTAAAACCTGTACGGCAAGTTGGGCCGCTTCATCCTGAATCTGGAACAGGCCTTCATTAAATCCGGGCAGATCCGGTATGGCGATGCCGGGTGTCCGGACCTGAAGACCTAAGGGGCTGAACCGTGTTATTTGGGATTTGATCCCTGCTCGTTCGAAATTTGCAATCAACTCTTCCCGACTGTTTTTGCGTGGATTAACCCTGAGTGTCAGCGGGGGTAAATCCATCAAAGCGCCCGCAAGGGTCAGCGTTTTTTCTTTGCCATATCTTGCAGCCCAGCGTTTACCAAGCCAGGATGGTATGGAAAAGGCCGCAGCAAGGTGTCCGGGTAGGTTTTTATCTAAACAGGGCAGGGCAATCTTTTTGTGGGATCTGGATATATTGCGCAAAACCGCATTGATGAAGCCGGAAGCCTTTTTGCCGCAGATAGCTTTTGCAAGTTCAATACTGGTATCGATGGCTGCAAAATCAGGGACCCTGTCCAGGAAAACAATCTGGAATACCCCAAGCCGCAATATGGTTTTTACCTTGGGATCAATCCGGTCAAAGGCAAGTTTAGAGCAGTGGCCAATCAATTGATCAATGCGTCCCCTGTGTCTGAACACCCCGAATACAATGGCATGGCAAAGCCCTCTATTCTTTTGACTTAAGCGTTCAAGCGACAGCGCCGCATCATCAACGGCACGGTCAAGGGGCAGGAAGGGCTTTTGCCCTGCTTCAATCAGGGTAAAGGCGAGATAACGTGGATCAGTGGTCATGCTCATTCAAAACAGGCCGGCAGATCAATTTTATTTCCACAAAGAAATGCGGCTGCATCAAGGCGCTTTCCTGAACTTCCCATCAGTTCAAGCACCTGGACCACACCGTTTCCCGCAGCCACAAACAAGCCCTTGTCATTGCAGCAGACAATGGTGCCGGGCAACGCGGATGACGGAATGGATAAGGATGACAAAACAGCCTTGAAAATTTTAAGGCGTTTCCCGCAAAGTTCCGTAAAGGCCCCGGGCCAGGGTGTCATGGCGTTGATGTGAGCGCAGACAGACCTTGCACTGCCGTTCCAGTTAATGCGGCCGTCTGATTTTTTAAGCATGGTCACATAAGTGGCGTTTGAATGATCCTGGGGAACAGGGGTAACCTGATTGTGTTCAATGCCGTGGATGGTTTTAATAATAAGGTCGGCACCCATCAGCGATAGTCTGTCGTGCAGCATTGACGCGGTCTCTTCAGGATCCACAGGCGTTGTGTCCATCAACAGAATATCCCCTGCATCCATTTTTTCAGCCATGACCATGGTGGTCACGCCGGTATGTTCATCCATGTTTAAAATTGCCGCCTGGATGGGGGAAGCCCCTCGGTATTTTGGCAAAAGGGAGGCGTGGATATTTATGGGGTATTTTTGCGGGATATCCAGCATCTGCCGTGAAAGGATCTGTCCAAAGGCAACCACGACAAAATAGTCGGGTTTAAGACCGGAAATCAGCGATATTCCTTCCGGGGTATTTATTTTTTCCGGCTGGTACACCTCAATGCCAAGGTTCAATGCGGCCTGTTTGACTGGGGAAGGGCTAAGTTTTTTTCCGCGGCCTTTGGGCCGGTCCGGCTGGGTTACTGCCAGTAAAATGTCAAACCCCGGATCTTTTGCCAGGGCCTCTAACGCCGGGACAGAGAATTCCGGGGTTCCCATAAAAACAATGCGGGTCTTTTTCATTTTTCGTTTTTCAATTGTTTTAACCGTTTTTTCTTATACATGGCCCTTTTCAATGCAGAAATCCTGTCAATAAACAGGATACCGTCAAGATGGTCAATTTCATGCTGCATGATAACGGACATAAGCCCGTGGGCCTCAAACTCAATGGTTTCGCCGTCAATATTCATGGCCCGTACCGTGACGCTTGCATGCCGCCTGACATCGGCCCGGTAGTCAACAACACTTAAGCACCCTTCTTGTTCAGAGATAAAAGTCTCTTTGGATTTGGACAGGATTTCAGGATTAATCAGTGCGATAAATGTTTTGTCTTCAGGGTCTTTTTGTTCATCTGCTGCATGGGGGTCATAAACGATAACCCGCCGGTTTACGCCGACCTGGGGGGCGGCAAGGCCTACCCCCGAATCATGGAACATGGTCTCACCCATATCCTCAACAAATGTTTTCAGCTCCTCATCAATGGTCTCAACAGGCACTGAGACCATTTTTAAGGAGGGTTCAGGAAAAGTGACAATATCAAGAGTAGCCATTTATTTTAAAATTTCCTTTGCTTTTTCAATGTCCTTTCTGATCTGGTCGGACAACTGTGCAATACTTGAAAATTTAATTTCATCCCGAAGTCGTTTCACCATATTAACGCGTATCCGAGATTCGTATATATCTTCTTTAAAATCAAGGATATGAACCTCAATGGTGAACATCCCATCCCCAAAGGTAGGGGAAAAACCAATATTGGCCACACCCTTGAAGTTACCGTGAATGGTTTCAACAGTTACCGCATAGACCCCGAACTTGGGACACAGTTCATCATGAAGTTTTATATTGGCCGTGGGAAAGCCAAGCTGACTGCCGCCGCGCTTGCGGCCCTTTATCACCTTGCCCCGGATCTGGTAAAATCGTCCAAGATAGTTCTTTGCCCGGTCCACATGGCCGTCCATGACAAGTTCTCTGATTCTTGTGCTGGAAATGCGCTCCGTGTCAGTTTCAACATCCCGTATCCAGTCCGGTACAATGGTCTCATACCCAAGTTCTCCACCCTTTGCTTTGAGCAGCGCAACATTACCGGCCCTGTTTTTTCCAAAGCTATAATCAGGGCCGATAACTATGGTTTTCATGCCGATTTTTTTTACAAGAATATCTTCGATGAATTCCTGGGCTGATATCTGTGCAAAGGATTTGTCAAAGGGTAGACAGATCAGCACGTCTATGCCCGAGGCTTTTATCAGTTCGATTTTCTGGTCCCGCCGGGTGATTAACGGGGGGGTGGAAATTCCCAGAGCTCTTAACGGGTGGGGTTCAAATGTCATGGCTATGCAGGTGCCGCCAATTCGGCGCCCCGTTTCAATCACCTGGTTCAACAGGGCCTGGTGACCTTTGTGCACACCGTCAAAATTACCAATGGTAATAACGGCGTTGTTAAAGGGGGCCTTAATCTGATTCAAGTCTTCAATTAATTCCATGTCGTCCTTTAAAATTCAAACAAAATACTATTGACAAACCAAACAAACGCATATATATATCTCAACCATCGCTTTTACGCAATCTTTAAATGGGCTGTCTACAAAGCGATCCTGAGTGTGCCGAAGTGGCGGAATTGGTAGACGCACTAGTTTCAGGGACTAGCGAGCGTACGCTTGTGGGAGTTCGAATCTCCCCTTCGGCACCACCTCAATAAAGATCCCGGAAGGATAAGCCTTCTTGGGATTTTTTAGTTTTGGAATCCTCTCTCTTCTATCGTTCGATTTTATATGCCTGCTATTATGTACAATATGAGATGAAAATTAACTACATTGAGGTGTCAGGAAACAATCCGGCCAACAAGGCAGTTGCCGTTGCTGCATTGATCATATTTAAGATTAACGATTTGTCCTTTAAGGCTGTCCGGATTGCCATGTGTATCCTTTTCATTCTTAATAAAGACGGTCAGGTAGTTGGTGGTGACTGCCTTAAGCATGCCTGTCTGCCGATCCCCTTGATTCTGTATCAGGCCCTTTAGGATTCGACCTTGGTTTGACTTGATAAAATCCGAACGTTTCTGTTCACCAAGTTCGCGCATCAGCGCTGCTCTTTTTTTTGCCGTGTTCGATGGCACCTTTGGGGTAAAATGCCATGCGGGCGTCCCTTTTCTTGGTGAATAGGGGAATACATGAAGGTAGGATACGGGTAGAGCCGCTACAAGCTTATATGTATTTTCAAACGCCTTGTCGGTTTCACCGGGAAATCCCATGATCAAATCAAGACCAATACCGGCATGGGGCAGGATTTCATGAATTTTGTGGATCACTTCTGAAAATTGTTCAACTGAATAAGGCCGCTTCATGCGGGACAGAACACCATCGTCTCCGGCCTGGAGAGGGATATGGAAGTGATCGCACAAAATATGGCCGGGTCGGGCCATATTAATGAGATCATCCGTTATTTCATTGGGCTCAATGGAGGAGATCCTTATTTGATCCACCGTTTTTTTGTCATCAAGGGTTTTTACAAGTTGTGTCAAAGATGTTTCAGGCTTTAAATCAAGACCATACAACCCCGTGTGGATACCCGTCAGAATTATCTCTTTGAACCCCTGTCCATTTAAGCCTGAAATGTGGGCCATGACCTGTTCAAAAGGCATGGATACCGATGCCCCTCTGGCATAGGGGATAATGCAATAGGTGCAGAACTGGTTACATCCGTCCTGGATTTTTAAATAGGCCCGGGTCATTGTTCCGTATACGGGCTGATCAAATCCTACAAAGCATGCCTTTTTTCCGTATTCAGGTTTTCTGAATTCAAATAAATCTTTTTCAGGCGCTTTCCGGGCAAGGTATGCAGGGATAAGATTTTTATCCTGGTGGCAGACAATGAGATTTACCCCTGAAATTTTCTTAAACTGTTCCGGATCTGTCTGTGCATGGCACCCGGTGACAATCACTGTTGCATCGGGATGTTCACGGATCAGCTTTCTGGTTTCCTGGCGGGACTGCATCCCGGCCCTGGCGGTTACTGCACAGGTGTTGACAATGCAAATATCAGCGGTGCGGCCCTGACCCGCCCTTGAAAATCCCTGGGCTTCAAGCTGGGCTGCAATGCCGTCTGACTCATATTGATTGACTTTACAGCCAAGGCTTTCGATGTAAAATGTTTTTTTTTTCATTGGATTACTGAAATCAGCCCTGCACCTAATACGCGGTTTCCTTTATAGAATACTGCTGCCTGTCCAGGCGTTACCGCATTTTGAGGGGTGTCAAATGTTACAATGGCATCTGTATCATCCCAGTCAAGTCGGGCAGGGGCTGCCTTGTGGCCGTACCGGATCTGAACCGTCAGATTCCTGATGTTTTTCTTTTCGGGATAATTCCAGGTTATCTCTTCAACCGTCATCCGTTTTTGGGCAAGATCTGATTTAAAACACAGATGAAGGGTATTGGTGTTCATATCAATTTTTTTTACATAATAGGGCGCAGGACCCGGAATGTTGATGCCCTTGCGCTGGCCAACCGTAAACTTGTGAAGCCCCTGATGGTATCCCACGATCTTGCCTTGGCTGTCAAGCACCGGCCCGGGCTTAGGGGGAACTTTGGTTTTGGCGATAATGAACGCCCCATGATTTTTATCCGGCAAAAAGCAGATATCCTGGCTTTCACCCGGCACAATCGGTACAAGGTTGTGTTGTCCGGCAACTTTGCGAACCTGGCTTTTGGTAAGACCGGCCAGGGGAAACACCAATCTGTCTAAAATTTTATGGGAAAGCATGGATAGAAAATAGGACTGATCTTTATGAAGATCAACACCCCTTTCAAGCCATGCGGGTCCAATATTTTGTCTGTCAGAGGTATGTCTGTTGATCACTGTTGCATAATGGCCGGTTGCCAAAAGATCCGCCCCCAGCTTTTGCGCATGGTCAAACAACGTCTTAAATTTTATCTGTATATTGCAGACAAGACATGGATTAGGTGTTTTTCCGGCCATGTAGGTTGACACAAAATAATCAACTACGCTGGCTTCAAATTCCCGTGACAGGTCTATGGTATGCACGGCAAATCCAAAAACAGACGCCAGGGCAGATACATCCGGCATGCTCTTTTCATAGCCTGTGGTGAAATGAATGCCGAAAACTTTTTTAAAACGCTGTTTGATAAGAAACCCTGCTACAAGGGAGTCTATTCCGCCGCTCAGGGCAACGGCCACAACCGGTGAATCAGGCATCAAACCGTTTCTTTTAAATCCTCACTGAATAGGCCCATGGCCCGGACTGGGCAGGTGAGAAGACAGCGCTCGCACAAACTGCATTTTTCCCGGTCAAATATCACTTCCATTTCAGGGCGTTTGATGTGCAGAGCGCTTGTGGGGCAGACCGCGGTACATGCGCCGCAATGGGTACATATCTCTTCATCCTTGTAAATTTTATGTTCAGGCGTGGATACACGGGCACCCTGTTCCTTTAAATAAGTAATCCCCTCGTTAAACGCAGCTTTCCCGGCGGAAGAGATTTCAAGCACCATGTGGCCTTCACTTTTTGAAGATATTCGTGCCTTTAGAATATTAAACATCAGGTCATATTTTTTAACCAGCTGACAGACAATGGGCCTTTGGGCCGATTGCGGGGGGAAATCTAAAATTACAATTTTTGAGTACAACGCGGTAACCTCCATATCTTTTGTTAGGTTGCAAAAAGGTTGGGCAATCAGATGTTAAATCCATACACACCGATTCGCAACCGAATTTAATATCATATACTATTCATTGCGATCATATCAATAATTTTACCGAATCCTTAAATCGCTTAAATAAGCAATTTTGTGAAAAATTTCTTGTCAATCATTTATATTTTCATATACAGAGTATATAAAAATTATCCAAGATTTTACTGAATTGCTTAACAATCGCTGTTTGTTTTTCCAGGAGGAGCATGTTTCAAAAGGCGTCATACAAAAGTTTAGAACAACGGATTAAATCGCTTGAACTTGAAAATGCCGCCCTGAAAAAAAATATTTTTTCATTTAAAGATTGCCGGAGCAACGACACAGATTTTGGCTCTACACATGCTGACTTCGCGGTTGTAATCAATGAAAAAATTGAAAAAGAAAGAGGATTGCTGCTCGCCGTAGTTGAGCAATTTTCTGAAATGGTTTACATTACAAATTCCGAAGGGATCATTGAGTATCTCAATCCTGCCTTTGAGTACCTAACCGGGTTCGCCAGGAAGGAGTGTATCGGCAAGGATATCAGCATGTTTAGAAGCAGCAAGCATGACAGCCAGTTTAACATCAACCTGCGGGCCACCATCAGTTGCGGGCGGGTGTGGAGCGGCCCTGCTGAGTTTAAAAGAAAAGACAACTCTTTTTATACAATAGATATTGCCATATCTTCGGTCAGGGATGAAAATGGTGAGATTACCAACTATGTCGGTGTACAGCAGAATATTTCCAATGAGACCAAGATCAATGAAAAAATGGCCCAGATTCAGAAACTCGAATCCCTTGGTACCCTGGCCGGTGGAATAGCCCATGATTTCAACAATATGCTGTTTCCCATTTTAGGAAACATAGAACTTTTGCTTCTTAAAAGTTCTGCTTATGACAATGAAACAAAAGAAAGCTTGACACAGGTTTATGAAAGTGCTTTGCAGGCAAAAGAACTTGTCAGGCAGATCTTAAATTTTTCCCGTCACAAAAAAATTGAACGACAGCCGTTAGAGATACAAAACTGTATAAACACCGTACTCAAGCTGATGCAGTCCGGTATTCCACGCAATATTTCAATAAAAAAAGAGATTGACCCAAGCTCTTCTCCTGTTATTGCGGATCCTACCCAACTACACCAGACCATAATGAATTTGGTTAGCAATGGCGTGCATGCCATGGGTAAGACAGGAGGTGTAATTAAAATTTCATTGATGCCTGTAAATGTCTCTCAATTCGGCTCCAACGGCAGGATAAAGCCCGGAGATTATATCTGTTTAAGTGTTTCAGATACAGGAATGGGTATGTCAAAGGATGTGATGAACCGTATTTTTGAACCGTTTTATACCACCAAAGGCGATGAGGATGGAACCGGCATGGGCCTGTCTGTTGTTTATGGTATCGTCAAAGATATGGATGGCGCCATAAAGGTACACAGCGAGTTAGGCAAGGGAAGTGAGTTTAAATTATATTTTCCAAAACCGATGAAAAAAATGATTGCCTCACAGGTTCACACGCCTGATTTAAATGAGAGGCGCGACATGAATAAGGATCAAAGTCATCTCCTTTTTGTGGATGATGAAGATATGATTCTCAAAGTAGCAAAGTCTATGCTGGACCGTTTAGGGTATCTCTCCACAACCCTGACCGATCCTTTGGCCGCCCTGGCGGATTTCAGAAAAGAGCCTTTTAAGTATGAACTTGTGATTACGGATCTGTATATGCCGCATATGAATGGTAATTGTCTGGCAGAAAATATAAAAGAAATCCGTCCGGATATCCCTATTTTGCTTTGTACGGGATTCAGCGACGACATTACTTTGGATTTGATGGCACAAACAGGTATCAGTGATGTGCTGTCCAAACCGCTTTCCATAAAAGAGATTTCTGATAAAATTGGAAAAATTTTGAAGCCGAAGATGTCTATCATTTAAAAATAGCCATATGAATTCCCATGCCCGGTCCTAATATAGAAAAAATAAGAGATCTTGAAAAGAAAATGGATTATCTGGGTATTTACAAAAAAGATATCCTGGAAAAATTTATAAAATCTTCAGGCCGTGGCGGCCAAAAGGTCAATAAATCATCCTCTGCCGTATTTTTGACTCACCTGCCGACCCAAATAAGCGTAAAATTCGGGAAATATAGATCTCAGCATCTGAACCGGTTTATGGCCCTGCGATACCTGGTGGAAAAAATTGAACAGCTAAAATCCGGAATCCCGGATGCCACAGCCCGAAAATCAGCCCGGCTGAAAAAACAGAAGCTGCGGCGAAGAAAAAAGGCCCTTAACAAACTCCCGGACCCCAAGGAAACTTGATCATTAATTGACTCTTATTTCAGGTTCATGTATGGGTGTTTTATAACGTAAATTTCTCAGAGGATAAAGGTCTTATTTTATGAAAGACTTGCTTGGATCAAGCAAATTCCAGATGATATATATCGCCTCCTGCGGTGAGGGTGTCAATGCCTTTCATCTCGTGGAATCCACCCTTGTACAGTTTCCTGATTCCAACATCACTGTTGTAAAAGTTCCCAGAATACGAACGGAAAGCCAGGTTGATGATCTCATCGCTAAGGTCAAGGATATTGAAAGTATTATTGTTCATACCATTGTTGATTCAAACCTTCGCAGGTACCTCACGCGTCAGGGTATGGATAATCATATTGTCACCATTGATCTGATGGGCCCCATTATTTCAAAAATAGAAACATTTCTTGACCGTAAGCCGCTGGAGACCCCGGGGCTTTATAGGGAGATTCATCTGGTGAATTTAGAACAGGTCTCTGCCATTGATTTTGCCCTGGCCCATGATGACGGTTTGAATCCGGAGAGTATCACTGAATCCGAAATTGTGTTGATAGGACTGTCCAGAGCCGGGAAAACGCCTTTATCAATGTACATGAGTGTTATGGGATGGAAAGTGGCCAATATCCCTTTTGTTCCCGGCGTTCCCATGCCCCAGAGCCTGGATCGCGTGGACCGGCGCCGGGTGTTTGCACTGAATATTAATCCGGACCAGCTTCAGGCACACCGGAGAATGCGCCAGGAGAGCCTTGGGGCAAAAGATATCTACGCCTATTCCGGGAAGGATGAAATTGAAAAGGAGATTGAGCACGCCCAGAGATATTATATTACCAAAGGTTTTTCCATGATCAATGTGAGCAATAAGCCCATAGAGACCAGTGCCGAGGAGATCATTGAAATGATTACGCGCAGGTTCAAGTCCAAGGCCCATATAAGGGATTTCATGTAAATGCACCCGCAAATCGGTTTGAATTTGTGATTAAGGTTCATCTTTGACGGTGATGGCAGAAAAAAGAAAACAACCAAACAGACGAAAATCCACCGACTTTTTCGGTATTGTTTTTATCTGGATGAATATCGCTGCCTGTGCAGGATTGATTGCTGCCATTCTGATTTTTCACAGGGCCAAGCCCGAATTTGAAACTGTTTTTGACCGTTTCTACAATCTGCAATTAAGGCGTTACTGGGATCAGAATTATGTCCGGTTTCTTGTTGACGTGCTGGGTACAGGGACGCTTATCAATGCTGCAGCTCTTTTGCTTTCCCGGTACCGGGGGCGGCGCAGCACTGATCACCGGAATCTTGTGTTGTTTTTAACCATTCTTTACAGTCTGCTGTTTGTTCTATCAAAAACATTGCTATAAAATCAGGAATGAAATAGTCATGTTCGTCTTTAATCAAGGATTCTTGCTTATATGCCGATAACCTTGTTATCTGAACCCACAAGAATATTAGGAAAGACGGCTATGACACGTTATTTTATCCTGGTGTTTGTTTTGATTGCAATGTCACTGCCCTGCCGGGCCAGGGATTTTATGGTGGAATTTGTAGAGGAAAACTACATGGAAAATCAGGAGGACGATAGCGGCACCCCCATGATTTACCATTCCTTTCAGGTACGCTCCCATGCGGGCTTAAAGATGCTGGTGCTCACCGGGGAACATCCTGAATACCGCAAATGGCTGCGCCGGTATGTTGCCCAGGATAAAGGGTTCATTGTCAAGGTTCCTGATAATGAAAACGATTTGTTTATTGCGTCAAAAGTCTATGAAATTGATGTGACAAATGTCCATCCCTATAATCCCACAAGCTGGTCAATGAAAGGCAGACATGTTTTTGACGCCGCAGATTTGTCGGATACACAGGCCTGGATTAGCGCTGGTCAGGGACATATTCTTGTACTTGATCAAAATAAAAAACGCAGTGAACTTATAGATACTGTGGTCAAGCGTATGGGCTATATCGGTATGATTGCAGGAGATCCTAAAGCCGCATTGGGAATATTCAGGAATCAGCCTGAAAAATTCAAAATGATCATTGTGAATTATGATATACCCGGTATGGGTTCCGAGACCTTTGTTGATGAACTGCTCAAGCTTGATCACAAAATACCCATAATTGTGGAAACCGGCTATAATAACGAAGCGCTCAAGCGCAAATATCTGTCAAAATTTTCAGGGGCAGGGACAGTTACGGTTACACCCGTTGCGTTGAATCGTCTTCAACAGACCATAAAAACCTTGATAAAGCCTGACAAGGAAACTGTGGCACAACCTGTGAATGGATAAAATGGATAAGATAACAAAAATATGCAGTATCATATTTATACTTTTTCTAACGGTTCCCGGCAGCGGCCGAAGCGAAGGCCTGGAGTTTTATGAACTGGAGGCCGGATTCAAAAATTTTATTCAATGCGAACTCACCCGGACAGATGCTGAAAACCATTTTAAGGGGAAAAATTTTGACGTTACCATGGTGAGTCTTTTTGATGTTACCAGGGAACTGGATATCACCATTCTTACCGGAACGGTTAAATGCGATGTTCAAGGGCAATCCCGGACTTTGTATGTTGCCATGGGATTAAGAGAGTTAGCAGGAAAAAAGGTGGTTTCTTATTTCACCGTCAGATACAAGGACTTTCGCATTCTTGCCACTGAACTGATTCGCTATCCATACAAGGAACGATGCCCGTGGACCCGATACTGGATCAACCCGGCGTAATTCAATTTCATCTCCATTTTTTTTATAAGAAAGTCTGGGTAAGTTACTCAGATTGTGATTCCGGCAGCACTGGAAGATGAGAAAAGCACAAAAGCGTTGATTTCTCCCGGAGGAAGAATTTATGAGCAAAGGGAAGCGACAATCAAAGCTTTAGATCAAATTGAGGGAATCACATACGTTAAAAATTCGGCAGCGTTTTATCTTTTTCCAAAAATTGATATCCAGAAATTTAATATTACAAATGACAAAAAATTTGTACTCGATTTACTGGAAAGCAAGCATATTTTGATTGTTGCGGGAAGTGGATTTGACTGGCCGGAACCGGATCATTTTAGAATGGTCATGTTGCCGGAATCAAAGGTTCTGTCAAGCGCAATCCAGAAAATAGGTGATTTCCTCAGTACGTATCGCCAAGAATAATCCTTATGTAGGTTACAATCAATTGCCGTGAAGAATAAGCCTGGTCACGTTAGGTAACCAGGCTTGCAATGTTTACAATCGTTTTTTTATCGGCAGTCAGGATACATAATGGCAGCCTGGGCTGCGGCCAGTCGGGCAATGGGTACCCGGTAGGGTGAACACGATACATAGTTCAATCCTGCTTTGTGGCAGAATACCACGGATTCCGGATCCCCGCCGTGCTCTCCGCAAATACCCAGTTTGATTTCGGGCCGGGTCTTGCGTCCACGTTCCACCGCCGTTGTAACCAGGCATCCCACAGCTTCCTGGTCCAGGGTCTCAAAGGGGTCTGAACTGAGGATGGCATTATCAATGTAGTCGTTCATGAAAGAACCGATATCGTCCCTTGAAAATCCAAAAGTCATCTGGGTTAAGTCATTGGTGCCAAAGGAGAAAAATTGGGCATATTCTGCCATTTTATCGGCAATCAAAGCAGCCCTTGGGATTTCGATCATGGTGCCGTATAGATATGGAAGTGCGTCTATTTCGTAAGTTTTAAGCGTCTGATCATGGCACTGGGTAACAATGTCCCGGACAAAAGCCAGCTCTTTTTCATTGCAGGTCACGGGTACCATAATTTCAGGCATGGGCTTTTTACCCGCTTTAATCAGTTCTGCACAGGCCTCAAATATGGCTTTTACCTGCATGTGGGAGATTTCAGGATAGGTGATGCCAAGCCTCACCCCCCTGTGCCCGATCATGGGATTGGATTCTAAAAGCTGCTCGCTGCGTTTGAATACCTCTTCTATGTCTATATGCAGGGCATCGGCAATTTCCTGCTGATTTTCCCGTGACTGGGGCACAAATTCATGCAGGGGCGGATCCAGCAGGCGGATGGTTACGGGCAGATTATCCATGATCTGCAGAGTGGTTTTGATCTCCTCTTTGACAAAGGGGAACAGTTCTTCAAGGGCCGCTTCTCTCTCTTCGTGGGTTTTGCTCAAAATCATTTTGCGCAAAAGGAAAAGGGCTTTATCCGAATCCGCACCGTAGAACATGTGTTCTGTTCTGAAAAGTCCGATGCCCTGGGCCCCAAAATCAAGGGCTGTCATGGCATCTGCCGGGGTGTCCGCATTGGTGCGGACCTGCATGGCCCGGTATTTATCCGCAATCGCCATGAACGCTTTGAATCTGACATTCTCCGATGCGTCCTTCATTTTGAGCTGGCCTTGGTATACCATACCTTTGGTGCCGTTAAGGGTGAAGATATCCCCTTCCTTGAACACCCGGGTTCCCACACGAAGTTCTTTGGTTGCAAGATTTATTTTAAGGGCACCGGCACCCACAATACAGCATTTGCCCCATCCCCTGGCCACTAAGGCCGCATGGGAGGTCATGCCGCCTCTTGCCGTGAGAACGGCTGCGGCAGCCCGCATGCCTTCAATGTCTTCGGGATTGGTCTCTTCACGGACCAGAATAACATTTTTATCTGACTTGGCCCATTGAACCGCGTCTTCGGCTGTGAACACAATCTGTCCCCATGCACCGCCGGGTCCTGCAGGCAGGCCTTCAGCGACCTTGACAGCTGTTTTTTCCGCATCCGGGTCCACAATGGGGTGAAGCATGTCATCCAGAATTTTAGGATCAAGACGGCATACCATGGTTCTTTCATCAATGGTGCCTTCTTCAAGCATATCCATGGCCATGTTCAGGGCAGCGGTGGCAGTGCGTTTGCCCACCCGGCACTGGAGCATGTAAAGCCTGCCTTCCTGGATGGTGAATTCAATGTCCTGCATATCCTTGTAATGGGCTTCTAAAAGATTCCTGATGTCGAACAACTGCTTGTAAAGCTGGGGCATGGATTCTTCCAGGGAGGGCAGGTGTTTATTCTGTGAGTTTTTGGTATCGGTGTTCAAAGGATTAGGGGTTCTGGTGCCTGCCACCACATCCTCGCCCTGGGCATTGACCAGCCATTCTCCATAAAATTTATTGTCCCCTGTGGCCGGGTCCCTGGTAAAGGCAACGCCTGTGGCGGAGGTGTCTCCCATGTTGCCGAAAACCATGGTCTGGACATTGACGGCCGTGCCCCAGTTATCGGGAATATGTTCAATGCGGCGGTAGGATACTGCCCGTTTGCCGTTCCAGCTTTTAAATACGGCACCGATGGAACCCATAAGTTGCTCTTTGGGATCATCGGGGAAATCGGCACCCAGATTTTCCCGGATTTTTTTCTTAAACCGTTCACAAAGGGCCTTTAAATCTTCGGTGGAAATATCCGTGTCATTGTCATAGCCCTTGTCGTTTTTCAGGTTGTTCATCATCATTTCAAGATTCAGTCGTATACCCATGCCGTCCTTGGGATGGATCTGTTCCGCCTTTTCCATAACCACATCTGAATACATCATGATCAGCCGGCGGTAGGCATCATAGACAAACCATTCATTATTGGTTTTTTTGATCAGTCCCGGGATTGTGGTTGTACACAGGCCGACATTCAATATGGTTTCCATCATTCCGGGCATTGAGCTTCTTGCTCCGGATCGGCAGGATACCAGTAATGGATTTTTCGGATCACCAAAAATCATGCCTGTATGGGATTCAATATTGGCCATGGCTTTAAGGATTTCTTCTTCAAGGGTATCGGGAAAGCGTCCGTTTAAATCAAAATAGTGATTGCAGCATTCCGTTGATATGGTAAATCCTGGCGGAACAGGCAGTTTCAGCTTTGCCATTTCTGCAAGGTTGGCGCCTTTGCCGCCCAAAAGGTTTTTCTGACTTGCATCGCCCTCCGTTTTATCAGGGCCGAACTCATAAATGTATTTGGTCATTTTAACTCACCGTTTATATGTTTAAGGACATATTGATATTTAGCTTGCCCAAGCCGTGGAACCAGCCGGAATTCGATTTTTTTTACTAAAGCCTGCCAAATGTTAACGTCTACTATTAAAAATTTGGAAAATCAAGTCAACATTGAAATCTAATGTTTATAAATTACCGCGTCGATGATAATATTGCTATTTTTTAAAATGGTGTGCCTTGGCACGTTATCGCCGCTTGACAGGCGCAAACAGGAGGAATAAATGCTGAATATAGAATCCATAACCAAAGGATTCGCAGATCATGTACTGCTTGACAATACCGGCATGCAGATCAATTCCGGTGAACGGGTGGGCCTGGTGGGAAGAAATGGCCATGGTAAAACCACGCTTTTAAATATCATAGCAGGTATGGATCACCCCGATGACGGGCGTATTATTATACCCAGTGGGTATCGGATCGGTGTGCTTTCCCAGCATATAGAATTCAGCCGACCCACTGTTCTTGGAGAGGCCATGCTTGGTCTGCCTGATCATGAACGGGATCATTTCTGGAAAGCTGAAAAAATTTTGTCGGGCCTTGGGTTTTCAGAACAGGATATGCAAAAGGATCCCATGCAGTTTTCCGGTGGCTATCAGGTGCGTTTAAACCTTGCCAAGGTACTGGTGTCTGAACCGGATCTGTTAATCCTTGACGAGCCCACCAACTATCTGGATATTACATCCATCCGCTGGATTACAGGGTTTCTTATTTCCTGGCCAAGGGAGATGCTTCTGGTTACCCATGACCGCGGATTCATGGATAATGTGGTCACCCATATTGTGGGGATTCACCGTCGCAAGATGAAAAAGATACAGGGCGACACGTCCAAATATTATCTTCAGGTGGCCCAGGACGAAGAGATCTATGAAAAAACCCGGGTCAATGACGAGAAACGCAAAAAAGAGATTGAACTGTTCATTTCCCGGTTTCGGGCCAAGGCAAGGCTGGCCAACATGGTGCAGTCCAGGATCAAGACCCTGGCCAAGCTTGAAACAAAAGACAAACTGGCAGAACTTAAAAATCTGGATTTTTCCTTTAACTATCTACCTTTTGCCGGTAAACAGGTGATGACCGTCGAGGATTTGAGTTTTGGGTACGAAAAAAAGAGCCCTTTGATCAAAAATTTTTCCTTGACCATATACCCGGGTGACCGTGTGGGCGTGATTGGCAAAAACGGCAAAGGAAAAACCACACTACTCAAATTGATCAGTCAGAATATGAATCCGGATGAAGGATGGGTGAAGCCCAACCCAGGTGTGGAGATCGGATATTTTGAGCAGACCAATATCCAGACCTTAAATCCGCAATTCACTGTGGAAGAAGAGCTTTTGCATGCCTATCCTGAAACAGACCGCCAGACTGCCAGAAATATTTGCGGTGCCATGATGTTTGAGCAGGATGCAGCCTTAAAAAAGATCAGTGTGCTGTCCGGCGGAGAAAAAGCCCGGGTCATGCTTGGTAAGCTTCTGATCCGGCCTTTGAATCTTCTGCTTTTGGATGAGCCGTCAAACCATCTGGACATTGAATCAAGCGATGCCTTTGTGGAGGCCTTAAATGCCTTTGAAGGGGCTGTGGTTCTTGTTACCCATAACGAGATGTTTCTGTATGCCCTGGCAAATCGCCTGGTGATATTTACTGCCGACGGCATTGACATATTTGAGGGCACCTACCAGGAATTTCTTGAAAAACAGGGATGGGAGGATGAAGAAATGATCCCTGTCAAGCGCAAAAAAAGCGCACAGCTTCCCAAAAAAGAATTGCGCAAAAAAAAATCGCAAGCTTTGGCTGAAAGGTCAAAGCAACTGACACCGATAAATAAAAAAATAAACAAAATTGAAAATGAGATAGAGGCAAAGGAGACCAAAATGGCCCGGGTGAACAACGACCTGCTTGACGCCTCCCAGGACCAGGACGGATTAAAAATTGCCACTTTATCCAAAGAACATGCTAAACTGGAATCAGATATTGAAACCCTGTTTGACACCCTTGCGGAACTAACCGAAAGGGCAGACAAAATAAAAAAGAAATTTGACCAAGAAATATTCTGCCTTGAAAGTGGGGATTGAAATGGACAAACAAAGGCTTAAATTCTATTATGGTATTATTTTGATCGTCGTGGGCATCGCGGTTTTCATAAGGGTTCCCCATGTGATACCCCAAATTGAGACCATTGAATTTTTTAAAAATAAGATCGGAATTATAAAGTTCTGTTCCTATTTCGTAGGTTTCCTTTTGGTACTGGCCGGTAGTATCCGGGTGGTCAAAAATTACAAAAAGTAGTAATAGTTTCAGGATATCTTATGGCTAACAGCACTGTTTTAAAATCCGGGTCCAGCCTTAAATCTACCATTAAAGATCAGTCTGGTGCCGGCAAAGTTAAAATCGGTGAAATCCTTTCTAAAGAGGGACAGATTACCTCCATTATGCTCAATGAGGCCCTCGCGATCCAGAAAAAAACCAACGAGCGGCTTTCGAGTATTTTGCTCCAGAAAGGCTACATTGATCCGGATACCATCGTTAATGTGCTGGGGCGAATATACAACTACAAGATTGTCGGGTTCTCTGAAATAAAGCCGGAACCCCAGGCATTGAAAATTCTGCCTTATGATCAAGCTAAAAATCATCTGGTTTTCCCCTTGAAACTGGCCGGGGACGATTTGCAGGTCTGCATGGCCGAGCCCACGGATACGGATGTGGTTGCTGAGCTTGGAAAGAAAACGGGGAAAAACATACGGGCCCTTGTCTCCACTGAAAATGATATCATCCAGGCGTATCGTGATTTTTATAAAATTTCCGATGCGGAGTATAAAAGTTTTCTTCATTTTGATGACGAGGCAGAAGATGATGAGCCGGTAACCTCTGTTGAGGATTTCGGCTCCCTGGTTTCCGAGGCGGCAGAGGAACTTGAGGTAGCCGGGGCCGATGCAAGCCTCGCCCAGGATCAGTTCATGGCCTCGGATGCACCCATCATAAAACTGGTAAACGGCATCTTAACCAAAGCAATCAATGACGGCGTCTCAGATATACACATCGAACCCTTTGAAAAATCTTTTCAGGTGCGTTACCGCTTGGACGGCGGCATGTACAAGGCTATGAATCTGCCGCTGTCAATTAAAAATGCCGTTATTTCAAGGATAAAGATTCTGGCCTCCCTGGACATTGCCGAGCGCAGGGTCCCCCAGGACGGTCGAATCAAACTTCGGCTGGGCAAGAAAAAATCCGTGGACTTTCGTGTCTCCTCCTTGCCCACCCTGTTTGGCGAGAGCATTGTCATGCGTATCCTTGACCAGAGCGCATTGAGCGTTGATCTGAGCCGTCTAGGGTTTGAATCCGGCACCTTTGAGATGCTTAAACGCTGTATATCCAGACCCTATGGCCTGCTTCTGGTTACAGGCCCCACGGGTTCGGGTAAAACCACGACCCTGTACTCCATTCTTAACCGTCTGAACAAAGATGATATCAAGATTCTGACAGCCGAAGATCCTGTGGAATTCAATTTTAAGGGGATTAACCAGGTGCCGGTAAGAGAGGAGGTGGGCATGACCTTTGCCGCAGCCTTGAAAGCCTTTCTCAGACAGGATCCGGACATTATCATGGTGGGTGAGATTCGTGATATTGATACGGCAGAGATTGCCATCAAAGCTGCCATGACAGGCCATCTTGTGTTTGCCACCCTGCATACCAATGACTGTCCGTCCACCATTGGAAGGCTTGTGGATATCGGCATTCCACCGTATATGCTGGCCTCATCCGTTACCATGGTTTTATCCCAGCGTCTTGGGCGCAGGCTTTGTCCGGATTGCAAGCAGGTGGTCACCGGGTATAATCCGGAAGAGCTGGAATTGCACGGATTTAACAAGCGTGAGATCCCCGATCTGAGGATTTACGGCCCTAAAGGCTGCCCCCACTGCAACGGCACCGGATACAAGGGCAGGGTCGGGCTGTATGAACTCATGGAAGTGACCGATGAGGTCGCCAAAGCCATTTCTGCTGAAGTGCCCGAAGACCAGTTGCGCAAGGTGGCTGTCGCCGAAGGCATGATCACGCTTCGGGATGCAGGCCTGGTTAAGATAAAATCCGGAGAGACATCCCTGGAAGAAGTGTTAAAAAAAACCGTTATATCAAAAGAGTCTCTGCCGGCCTATCTGGTGAACCCCGACATTGAACAATACGAGGATAAGGATGTAATCATCCGTGAAGGAAACACGGATATTGATTTTTTCAAGCTTGTTCAAGGCGCTGTCTATGTGGTCAAGGGCGGTAAAATGATCGCAGAAATCACCCAGCCCGGAGAGTATTTCGGCGAGATGGCCGCCATAACCGGTACGCCAAGGTCTGCGTCTATTATTTCAAAGGGACGCTCCAAGATCAAACGGTTTCCGGGAGACAAGCTGATTGAAATTATAGAAAAATATCCTGATGTAGCCAAGCATCTTTTCACAGTCCTTGCCGACCGGCTCAACGAGACAGACCGCAAATTGGTTTCCCTTTATAACCAGATCAAAAAACGAAAAATCAACGACAACGTTTCTTAATTAAGGATTGTTTAAAGCAGGAAAAATGAATCAGGACACAAAAAAAGAGAAAATGATGACCCGTCAGGCCTTTTATATCTCCCTTCTGATCTCCCTGACATTGGGATTTTTGATTGGTACCGTATATACATCGTTTAAGCTGGCGGATTCAAAACAGCCGGGGATGGGACATATGCCACCGGCTATGGTGGGGAATATGCCAAAAGGCATGCCCGCGCCTGAGAAAGAGGCTGGTGGCGATCAAAGCCCCGACCTTGCAACCATGGCAGATCCACACATTAGGGAATTGCAGACGTTTGTGAAAGAAAATCCCGATAATGTGAAAGCCTGGGTTGAGCTGGGCAATGCCTTTTTTGATATAGACCGTTTTGGGGATGCTATCAATGCCTATGAGAAATCCCTGTCCATTCAGCCCGATAATCCACATGTTCTCACGGACCTTGGGGTAATGTATCGACGGAACAATGAACCTGAAAAAGCCCTGACAGCATTTAACAAAGCCATTACGGTTCAGTCCGATTTTGAAACTGCCTGGTTTAACAAGGGGATTGTCTATATGCACGACCTCAATGATCTCCCCAAAGCCATTGAGGCCTGGGAACAGCTGGTAAAAGTTAATCCTACGGCCCGAACATCCGGGGGAAAACTGGTGTCTGAAATGGTTGAAAACCTGAAAACCCAAGGCCGGTAATAAGTCCCTAACTAAAAATATAAAAGCCCAGATTCTTTGCATAGGGCGGCGGGTTGTAAAATTCTCCGTAAATGTAATTCCCCTGGATCTGTCTGACCACCACTCTGCGTTTAACCAGTGCCCGTTTGATATCATCCAGGTTGAATTCAATATCCAAAAAATCATTGACAAGGATGCGATGGGATTTTGATATCCTGATGCCAATGGCGGATAATGATACCTGCTCCACACGGATTCTTCCAAATTCTCCGGTTTTGAGGCGTTTGAACTGGCCCTGGAGAGATACGGATTTTCCAAAATTTTTAATGTCTTGTTTCGAGGCGTGTTCAGGTGAAGATTCTTTTGCGTTTTCACCCTCTGCCAGAGCCATTTCATTTTCTACCAGCACCTGGATGTTTTCCTGCATATCTGCCACCTCGCTTTCCTGCTCAGGCTGGCGGGTTTTGGAAAGGATCTGGGCCAAAAGGTTTTTGAGCTGACCGGCATCTTCACCTGCCATTGTGTGTGATTGGATGGTGACAGAGGAAAAAATTTGCTTACAATCCAACGGTGATAGGGTCAGGGCTTTTTTTATCCTTGCCAGGGCTTTCTGGGCACCATCGGAATAGGTTAAGGGCAAAAGAACAAGGAAGCTGTTTTCTGCATACCTGAAAATCAGGTCTTCACGGCGTTTGGTTTTATTCAGAATGGTGGTCAGTTCCTTGAGGGCCGTATCACATTTATCCTGTCCCAGGGTTTCGTACTGCCGTGCCATGCCATCCACCACAAGAATGAGGACTGAAAAAACCCGACCAAACCGGGCCTGGAAGTCATCCAGGTTAGACACGGTACGTTCAAAACTGAATCTGTTTTTTAGACCTGTCAGACTGTCCCGGGTGGCAAGGTTGGTCAGTGCCTGGTGATAGTAGGATCGTTCAATGGCAATAGCGGCATATTCGGCAATGGAGGAGAGCAGGGCAAGGTCCCGTTCGCTGAACATTTCTTCATTAACCCGGTTGACCAGTTCTATGACACCAAAAATTTTGTTATCGGTTTTCAACGGCGTGGCAATGATGGAACGGGTGTTGAACCGGGTGTATTTATCCACCCTGTTGCTGAATCTTTTGTCCTTTGTTACATCATCAACCACCAGTGGATTCCCTGTTTTCATGACATATCCTGCAATCCCCTCACCCTTGGGCAGTCTCACCCCCTGCAGACGCCTGCTGTTGGTACCCACCACCACGGAAAAAACCATGTCACCGGTTTTGGCGTCCTTGAGCAGGATGGACCAGTGGCAGGGTTGAAAAATGCAGCCCACCTGGTACAAGACAATATCCAGAACCTGCTTGACGGTTTGGGCCTTGGACAGGGATTTGCCCATCTCAAAACCAATGTCCGGGGGCAAAAGTCCGTCCTCGCTTAAGGGGGTATCCTGTGTTCGGCTCGTTGGGTCCCCCTGGTAATAATATTTTGTGTTGGCCCGGGACAGTTTGATGTTTGCCCACAGTAGGTTTTCCTTAAGCTGGTCTACCGTTGGGAAAACAAACTGGTAAAAGGCTGAGATATCTTCGATTTCCTTGTTCATTTCAAGAATACAGTTGATAATATTGACTTTTTCCGGATTAACGCAGGTTTCCACCTCCGGGGCAAGGATGGGAGGACGGATGAAATCAAAGGACCCCATGCCCTGGGTCCAGCATAGGAAATCCGCCATAGATACAATGGCAATCAATTGTTTTTCATTCTCAGTCAGGTCGTGGTTCTCAAAGGATTGGTGGTGGTATTTTACGGCCAGTACCAGGTTTTCGGGAAGTTGCCACCGGGTGCAGAAAAAGGCCCCGATATCATCATGGCCCAGACCGATTTCAGATCTTTCCTTTTCAATAACAAGGTCTGTGGATTCCGACAGATTTTTAATAAATTCGCCATAGCTGCGATGCCCCTGCAGATCTAAAAATATTTTTCCAACATCATGGAGCAGGCCTGCAGTATATGCTTCTTCCGGATTTGGGTATTCAATTTTTTGGGCTATTTTCATACTCAGCACCGCAACAGCAAGACTGTGGCGCCAGAACATCAGGCGGTCAAACTCTTTTGTATACCCGGTTTTAAATATTTTTTCAAAAATAGCGATGCTCAAGGCCAATTTTTTAAGTTCATCAAGGCCCAGGATGACAACTGCATCCGACAGGGTGGTCACCTTTCGGCTCAAACCGAAAAATGCGGAGTTGACCAGCTCCAGTACGCGGATGGAAATACCGGGGTCCGTCTCAACAATTTTTGCCACCTCCTCCAGGGATGCTGTATCGTTTTTTGATACTTCAAGCAGTTTAGCGGCTACCTGTGGAAAACTTGGCAGGGTATCCCGGTCAAGGGTTAAGACTGCCTGTATATCCGATTGGGAGGGAAGGTTAAGTTTATCAGTCATTTTGATGGACCCTTTTTTTTAAAAATGTCCTGATTGAAAATCAGGAACAATAGGCCTGAATCAGGCCTGGATATAGGCATCAATTTCCGGATACCGTATCCTGAATGCGTTGAATTCATTCAGTGTCCGGTGATCAGATGGATCAAGTACCAGTAACCGGTCAAAAATTTTCGCTGCATCAATAATCTTATTTTGTTTGTCCCCCGGCTCTGTTTCGATCAGACGCAGTTGCCCCAACAGGGCAAATTTGTCTTCAGACACAGACAACACCTGATCATAATAATGTCTTGCCTGGGCGAATTGTTCCATCTGCAAACAGGCATCTGCGATCCGGGTTTGGGCGATGGCTATATTCATTCCGGCTGCCATGGCTTTTTCCCACAGCTGTTTTGCCTTTTCGTATTCCTTGTTGCCCCGGGCACAATCTGCCAGCCCGTCCATTGCATAGACATTCCGGCAATCAACTTCCAGAATCCGTTCGAATAGAGCCTTTGCATTGGCAAAGTCTCCCTGTCTGCGGTAAAAGTTAGCCAGTGCGCCGATGGCTCTGGGATTTTGGGGCTGTTTGGCTACAAGCCTCTCAAGCAGCGGGCCGGCCAGGTCAAATTCCTTGAGGCGGACATATATGTTGCCAAGACCTGACAGGGCAAAGGGATCATCAGGATTCAGCCTGATCGATCTTTCATATATTTGTCTGGCAGTGGTAAAATCCCCTTTTTTGGTCAACGCATCCGCCAGCCGGGTCATCACCAGGTAGTTTTCAGGGTGGGTGTCCAGGGCCTTGGTCCAAATTTCAATGGCACTGTCCAGGTTGTTGGTGCCCCTGTATGCATCGCCAAGACCGGACATGGCAAAAGGATTAAGCGGATCTGCCTCAAGGCAACTTTGATAATATTTTGCAGCGGTTTTAAATTGTTTTTGCATTCGCTTGACATCACCTAACGCAACCAGGACATAAGGGTTTTTAGGTGATACTTCCAGGGCGGCCAGTAATAAGGGTTCCGCCTGTTCCGGCTTTCGAATGCGAATAAGGTCTCGGGCATTTTTGCATAAATTCAATGCCGTGACTACATTAGCTTCATTTTCTTGTTTTTTTTCTTTAACACGCTTCTGCATTGGCTGTATGCCCAATCAAAATAAATATTAGGTTCAATTGAAGTACTCGGTTTAAGAATTCGATTAACCAAATATTTAATCGTGCGGTTGAGTTTTTGTCAATCAATATTCTACATAATTGTTTTTCCAGGGTATATTCCACTGGAAAGACCCTGCATGAAATTTTAATGCCCTTTTGAGCGCTTGCAAACACTTATTTTCGTTTCTTAATTATCATTTTGTGTATGAAAGTACAAAAATGTGTTAACTTTTGTGCTTTAATTTTCTATATATGTATGAAATAACATTAATGTAATCTATTTTGTCCCAAAAATGTTATTTCTCTTGTGGGGTGTTCTGAAAAAATAAATTAAAATATTTTAATAATTTCAAATATATATATTAAAATATCAAAAAAAATAATTTCTGGCACCCCTCTTGCTCTTTACAAAGCGTAAGTTGTTTTAACGCACATATTAACAAAGGGAGTAAATATGAAAGAAGTTGTGGCAGTGATTAAACCGTTTAAGGTGGATGAGGTTAAAGATGCGTTATCCAAAATCAGTATTAACGGTATGACTATTTCGGAAGTTAAGGGATTTGGCCGTCAGAAAGGACACAAAGAGGTATACCGAGGTGCAGAATACCAGACAGATTTTGTACCCAAAGTTGAATTGAAAATTTGTGTTGCCGATGACCAGGCTCAAGCCGTGGTGGATACAATAGTAAAAACAGCGAAAACAGGGAAAATCGGTGATGGTAAAATATTTGTTCTTCCTGTGGAAAATGTTGTTCGTATTCGTACAGGTGAAACCGGAACAGAAGCTTTATAAAATTTAAATAATTGATATTAATTAAGGAGGTTAAAAAAATGAAGTATGCACTGATGATTCTGACTTCGTTGGCTTGCACCATCACAGCAGCATGGGCCGGTACAGACGATGCCCCGACAGTGGTCTCTAATGCCGAAGCAATTCAACTGGTCCAGACCCATGCCGACTATGTCTGGACCCTTGTTTCTGCAGCCCTTGTTTTCTTTATGCAGGCCGGGTTCGCCCTGGTGGAAGCAGGGTTCACCCGTGCCAAAAACGCTGTAAACATCATGATGAAAAACCTGATGGACTTTGCCATGGGCTCACTTGTCTTCTGGGCCATTGGTTTTGGCCTGATGTTCGGTACCTCTAAAACCGGTTTTTTCGGTACCACCGGATTTTTCCTCAGTGATTTTGAAGTAGGTGGAGACCCCTGGGTACTGGCTTTCTGGATGTTCCAGGTAGTGTTTGCCGCAACGGCTGCCACCATTGTTTCCGGTGCCATGGCTGAACGTACCAAATTTACGGGATATCTTATATATAGTGCCGTTGTGAGCGCATTTATTTATCCCATTTTCGGTTCCTGGGCATGGGGGTCGTTGTTCAATGGTTCCGGCTGGCTTGAAGGCCTCGGGTTCATTGATTTTGCCGGCTCCACGGTTGTCCATTCCGTTGGTGGCTGGTCGGCCCTGGCAGGCGCCATTGTTCTTGGCCCTCGGCTTGGAAAATACACCAAAGACGGTGGTATTAAACCGATTCTTGGTCACAATATCCCCCTGGCCGCCCTTGGTGTGTTTATCCTGTGGATTGGTTGGTTTGGTTTCAACCCGGGTTCCACCACTGCCGCAAATAAAGACATTGCAATGATTTTTGTAAACACCAACCTGGGTGCAGCTGCGGGCTGTATTGTAGCTATGATCGTTTCCTGGATTAAGTTTGGAAAACCTGAAGTGGGCATGAGTTTGAACGGTGCCCTGGCAGGTCTGGTGGGTATTACTGCCGGCTGTGCCAATGTTACGCCTGGTTCCGCCATCTTGATCGGCGCCGTTGCCGGTATTCTGGTTGTCTTCTCCGTACTGTTTTTTGATAAAATCAAAATCGACGACCCCGTTGGTGCGATTTCCGTACACGGCGTCTGCGGTGCCTGGGGAACCCTTGCTGCAGGTATCTTTAACATCGGCGGCACAAGCATCAAAATTTTGTCCATACAGTGCATTGGTATTGTTTCCTGCTTTGCATGGACATTTTGCACGGCTTTTATCCTGTTCAAAATTATTGACTCTACCATGGGCCTAAGGGTATCTGCGGAAGAAGAGATAGAAGGGCTCGACTCTACAGAACATGGTGGTAATGCATACCCTGACTTTTTAGGTAGCCATTAATCATGCCCCAGGCTGCTGTTTCGGAACTTTCGACAGCGGCCGCGCATTTTCCTCCTATGCAGGCAAGAATAATGTACTAAATAAAGTTAACGCAACCACCTGCATATTTGCTTGGCGTCCTCCTTACGCGCGAGATGCCTAAAGTACCTGCCGCCTCCCTCCCTCTAAGGCGGCAGGTACTTTTTCAATATAATATTATTGTGCAACTCCAGAATATGGGAATGATGCGCAGAGCCTGATTTTTTGGAAGATGCCCGATTCTGTGAGACAGGGGTCAGGGCAAAGGCATTTCCGGCAACTGGGTGCATCCGGGCATCATAAAAGCCGGTTTAATAATATGATGCATAGCCAGACAATTCAGGATATCCATGGCATTGCCGGTGACAAAGGCGAACATACGGATTCTGTTTTCAACAAGCCGGGTCGCATAGGGTTCCGAAATTGCACCGCAAACCAGAGCCTTGACTTTTTCACGGTTTAAAAGCGCTGCCAGGGCAATGATATCGTGCGGTTCGAAAACTTCATATTTCTTGCTATGAATGCTTTGATTTTCAATGTCTGCAATTAAAAGGGTTTTTGCGGCATCAAACACAGGCGAAACCCGGTTTCCCCAAGTGGTAATCGCAATTTTCATGATCTCCTCCTATTAGGACTCTTTTTTGCGAGCATTAAAAATGCAAAGGTTGTGCCTTAACAGACCCAGGGGGACAACTGCGGCAAACCCCTGTCTGATCTGTATGTTTTTCAAGCGACAGGTCCTGGGAATATCGTGATTGTTGCAAAAAAGAGACTTATATACGTTTTCGGTTGCATGGATAAATCTCTTTTACAACTGGATTCCCAGTTTTTTAATGCGCCTGAACAGGGTGCTTTTGTGTATTCCCAGGTCCCGGGCTGCAGCATTCCGGTTATTGTTGTTCCGTTTCAACGCGTCCGTAATCATTTTGGTTTGTGCGGCAGCCACCGGATTTTTATTTTCACCGGCTCCCGGTCCTGATTTGGCCGCAAGTGACGGCGGCAGATGCGCCATGGTGATGAACTCTTTGGCGCACAAGACAAAGGCATGTTCAATGATATTTTCAAGCTCCCTGATATTTCCGGGGAAATCATGAGCCATGAATGCGGCAAGCACCTCAGGAGAAAGTCCCTGGATCATTTTGTTGCGGCGTAGATTCAACCGGGAGATGAACTGGTCTACCAGGTAGGGAATATCTTCCATTCTATGACGCAGGGGCGGCAGAGAGATTTTAATAACATTGATACGGTAATAAAGATCCTGACGAAATTCCTTGTTTTCCACCATGGTTGTCAGGTTTTTATTGGTGGCGGCAATAATTCTGACATTGGATTGCTCTTTGGCTATGCCGCCAAGGGGTGTGTATTCGCGTTCCTGAAGTACCCGAAGCAACCTGACCTGAAAGGCCGGGCTTGTGTCTGCGATTTCATCAAGAAAGATCGTACCGTTGTCTGCTAGGGCAAAATGGCCGGGCTTGTCTTTTACTGCATGGGTGAATGCCCCTTTTTTATATCCAAACAGTTCTGACTCCAGTAGGGTGTCCGGCAGGGCGCCGCAGTTGATGGCCACAAAAGGGCAATCTTTTCTGTGGCTTGTGTTGTGAATGGCCCTTGCCATTAACTCTTTTCCAGTACCAGTTTCTCCTTCGATCAGAACGGATGAATCGCTTTCAGCAATCTGGGGAAGGATATTGAAAATATTTTTCATGGCACTGGAGTTGCTCACCATGTCACCCACCCGGACGCCTCCGGTCAGTTCTTTTCTTAACGCTTCCACCACAGAGTGATCCCTGAAGGTTTCCACCCCGCCCAGAACCTCACCGTTTTTATCAATGAGCAGAGAGGTGGATGCAGTTATAGGGATTTTTTTTTGTTGGGTGTTAATAATATATGCGGAACTTGATACAAATGGTTTGCCCTGATCCATTGTTTTTTTCAGGGCACAACCCTGTTCACACATGTTGGAACGGAAAACATCCCAGCAATGGCAACCTATGGCATCCTGCCGGCAGATGCCGGTAATTTCTTCGGCAGCCCTGTTAAATGAGGTGATTTTCCAGTTGTAGTCAATGGTAAAGACCCCGTCCGAAATTGAATCCAGGATGATTTTTGTGGTGTCTGTGTTTAACGGGGTATTTCTATCGTTTTGGGACATGTGGAGAAATCCTTTTATATTTATAAGCTTAATTAAGCATATTAATCGCTTTTTTGCAAATGTTATATATGGATTTCTTCAGCCCAAATCGCATAATTGCACCGGGTGCTTTTTCCTTATTGAAAGCTTCAGGCGTTAAAATTTTGAAAATGATCGCAATTATGCAACCCTATTTTCTGTGTGTTCGGCTGTGATGGATTTCGAATCTGCAACTAACAGCTACGGGCTGACCCGGCCAGCCAATCATCATCCAGGTTCAATCCAAAACAAAAAAAAGATAATGCTTTATGCCGGTTTTTTGTACTGTCACTCTTTGGTCCTGTTAGCGCTTTCTTGAAGTCATACTCTCTTTTTTCCAAGAAATAAGCTTCTTAAATCAACTCAGCAAATCTTTTTAAAAGAGAAGCCGAATATGGTGTTTCTTCCATTTGCTCGAAAAGGTACTCAGGTTCAAAATTGGCGGATTTAACATCCTCTAATAGATTCTTAATATAACTTTTAGTCGCAGCTGAATTTGCCTCAGGATGGAATTGAACCCCCCAGGCATTTTTACCAATTCGAAATGCCTGATGCGGCTCAAATTCGTTTCGGGCTAAAACAATTGCATCTGGAGGCAATTGAATAACACTTTGGGAATGAAACAGGTGAACTTTAAACCTGTCTGGCAATCCTATAAATAAAGGGTCATTTTCACATCTATGAGATCCGGAAACGTTTTCCCTGTTTTTATGATCGTAATAGGCTTCATTTAATCTTAATCAGCTCGTACTCCCGGGTCCCCAGGCCGATCTTTTCGGCATGGGCCAGGCAGCTTTGCCATTCAGACTCCGGCCGATTATTGGTAAAATGGTCGTGATGGTCATGGAAGTCACCCTTGGCCAGATTCTCGGCCAACTGGCTGCCGGGCAGGGGATCGGCCGCCAGGCAGGCGTCCACACAGGCCTGGTCCAGGGCCAGGGGATCAAAGGAGGCAAACATGCCCAGGTTGGGCAGGATGGGTACATCGTTTTCTCCGTGGCAGTCACAGTTTGGAGAGACATCCACCACCAGGGAAATATGGAAACAGGGACGCCCGTACACCACGGCTTTGGCATACTCTGCCATGCGGCGATTCAGCATCTCCACTGCGGCGTTGAAATCAAATGAGATCGCGTCAAAGTTGCACGCCCCAAGGCAGCGGCCGCAGCCCACGCAATTGTCCTGGTTCACCCGCATCTTTTTATCCTCTTCATAAAAATCCAGCGCCTGGTTTGCACACTCCTTTTGGCAAGCCAGACAACCCCGGCACAGGGTTTCGTCAATCTGGGCCTTGCCGCTGCTGTGCTGTTCGGTTTTGCCGGCCCGGGAACCGCATCCCATGCCGATGTTTTTGATGACGCCGCCGAAGCCGGTCATCTCGTGCCCTTTAAAATGGGTAAGACTGATGAAGAGATCCGCATCCATAACGGCCCGGCCGATCTTGGCCTCCTTGACATACTCGCATCCGGTCAGGGGAACATTAATATCATCAGTTCCCTTAAGGCCGTCGCCGATGAGGATGGGACAACCCACGGTCAAGGGGGTGAATCCGTTTTCCCAGGCGCATTCCAAGTGCTCCAGGGCGTTTTTCCGGCTTCCCGGATACATGGTATTGCAGTCGGTTAAAAAGGGTTTGCCCCCCAGTTCCTTGACCACGTCTACTACCGCTCTGGCATAGTTGGGTCGAAGATAGCTGATGTTCCCCAGTTCTCCGAAATGAAGCTTGATGGCGGCAAACTTGCCGTCCATATCGAGATCCCCAATTCCCGCCTTTTTGATGAGCTTTTTGAGTTTTGTCGGCAGTCCGTCGCCAAACGCCTTGGTGCGAAAATCCGTAAAATAAACTTTTGCTTTTTCCATGGTTGCCTTTCTCCTCTTTAGAAGATCGCCTGATCATTTCTTATAAACAGCCATGGGCTGAGCTGACATATCAACTGCCAGGCTGCGCCCACAACGAAACAAGAAAGAAATTCAACAACTTATTGAGACTTTCATATAAAAATTGCCTGATTGTCCAATTTACCGTGTCAGCTGGCGGTATTTGATCCTTGTGGGTTGGTTTTCTTTTATACCCAGTCGTTTTCTGCGATCCTTTTCATAGTCTGAATAAGACCCTTCAAAGAACAGGGTCTGACTGTCTCCTTCAAAGGCCAGGATATGGGTGGCAATACGGTCCAGAAACCACCGGTCATGGCTGATGATCACAGCACAACCTGCAAAATTTTCTAATGCTTCCTCCAATGCCCGCATGGTATTGACATCCAGGTCATTGGTGGGTTCGTCCAGGAGCAGCAGATTGGCCTGTTTTTGCAGCATACTGGCCATGTGTACCCGGTTGCGCTCACCGCCTGAAATATCTTTCACCTTTTTCTGCTGGTCAGACCCGGAGAAGTTAAATTTGCCCACATAGGCCCGGGCATTGATTTCCCTGTCCCCGAGCAACAGGGTCTCGTTTCCGCCGGAGATCACTTCATAAATTGTTTTTTCAGGATCCAGGGTGTCCCGATCCTGGTCAACATAGGCCGCGCGCACAGTGTCGCCGATTTCAATGGTGCCGGAATCGGGTTTTTCCTTTCCGGTAATCATTTTAAACAGCGTGGTCTTACCGGCACCGTTGGGGCCCACCACACCCACAATAGCACCCGGTGGAAGGACAAAATTCATATCTTCCACCAGAAGTTTGTCCTCAAAGGCTTTAGAAACATTTTTCGCCACAATGACCTTGGAGCCAAGCCGCGGTCCCGGCGGAATAAAAATTTCCATTTTCTGTTCCTGCTGTTTGCTGTCCTTGTTGAGCAGCTCTTCGTAGGCCGTAATTCTGGCTTTGGATTTGGAGCGGCGGCCCTTGGGTGACATCTTGATCCACTCAAGTTCTCTGGCCAGTGTCTGGCGGCGTTTGCTCTCGCTTTTTTCTTCCTTTGCCAGGCGCTGCTGTTTTTGTTCCAGCCAGGAGGAGTAGTTGCCTTTCCAGGGAATGCCTTCGCCCCTGTCCAGTTCCAGAATCCAGCCCGCCACATTATCCAGGAAATAGCGGTCATGGGTTACGGCAATGACCGTACCTTCAAACCGACTTAAATGCTGTTCCAGCCAGGCCACGGATTCGGCGTCAAGATGGTTGGTCGGCTCGTCCAGAAGCAGAATATCCGGTTTCTGCAGCAGCAGACGGCACAGGGCCACCCTGCGTTTTTCGCCGCCTGAGATAACACTGACAGGGGTATCTTCAGGTGGGCAGCGAAGGGCGTCCATGGCCATTTTAAGTTTGGCATCCAGATCCCATGCATCAATATGGTCAAGCTTTTCCTGCAGCTTTCCCTGTTTTTCCAAAAGCGCGTCCATCTCATCATCGGACATGGGTTCTGCAAAGGCTTCAGATATCTTTTCGTATTCTTTTAAAAGGTCTACGGTTTCCTGGACCCCTTCTTCCACCACTTCCCGCACGGTTTTATCCGAGTCCAGCAGGGGTTCCTGCTCAAGAAAGCCCACGGTAAATCCCTTGGATAAGATGGTTTCACCCACAAACTCGGTGTCTACCCCTGCCAGAATTTTTAAAAGGGTTGATTTACCTGAGCCGTTAAGACCCAGCACACCGATCTTTGCCCCGTAAAAATAGGACAGGGAAATATTCTTGAGTACCTGGCGGGTACCATGGAATTTGCTCACATTGATCATTGAGTAAATAACTTTTTTTGTATCTTCGGACATATGGCCTCCTCTATCATTATTTTAGAATTCTGTGACCACTGGCGTTTTGAGTATCATGTCAATGGATTGCGCTGCTGTTTTGGCAAAAACAGGGAAATCCTGATGCAGGTGGGTCATCTGGCGCAGATTTTCAGAAGTTCTCAGGACCAGCCTGGCAAAATCGCCTTCGGCAAAATCAGACTTGCGCATCAGCTCATCCCAGGGCGTATCGTGGGCCCAGGCGTAAACCAGGGCTGCCGGCTGGATAAACAGATTGGGGGCAGGAAATCCTGACTGCAACATTTTCATGGCAAATGGCTTCAATCCCCGGCGAAGCAGCAGAAACGCATCCTTAAGCTGTTTGGAAAGGGCGGTATTGAACAGCATATCATCCTTGAACTCTTTTTCATTGACAAAAGTGGCCATCATGGCTGCTAAAAGCGCAGGGTCACGCTCGGGTAAAAGCTTGTCCCGAAGCGTCTGGGCCACAAGCAGCGGCGAATCAATGCGCAGTTTGGAGGCCCATATACCATCTTCAGTCAGGGTGCAGGGGTTTGCCCCTTCAGGCGTGACAAAGCCTTCCTGGATCAAAAAATCCATGTGTTCGGTAAAATCAAGCCATAAAAATTCCATGTCGTTGCCGAACTTTTTTCTGGCTTTTCTGCCGCTTTTCCCGGCTTTTGCACCAATGGCAATGAGATAGGAGGCAAAGGATTTTTCCAACAGGGTGCGCACCTGTTCCGGTGTGTTGGATAACAGAAGATTGAGTACCATGGAAAAATCAATTTTGATCTGGGAGTCGACATTTAAGGGCGGAGCATTAATCAGTTTGGCCACAAGGGATACATCCATATACTTGCCAGGCAAAATTGTCGCAAATCCGATATTGTCCATGCCGCGTCTTCCGGCTCTGCCTGCCATCTGCTGGAATTCACTGGTGGTTAACGACAGAAAGTCCCGGCCATTGAATCGGTCGGAATTGAGAATAACAACGGACCGGGCAGGGAAGTTTACACCGGCTGCCACCGTGGAGGTCGCAAACATGGCATCTAAAAGCCCTTCGGCCATTAAGGTCTCCACCACCACCTTCCAGGCGGGCAAATGCCCTGAATGGTGGGCTGCCGTTCCCGTTTCCTCCAGATAAGGCCGCTGGGGATGGGCCGATAAATGGGGATTGTCTGCCGTGAGTTCTACAAGCCGCTCCATCAGCGCCTGCTTTCTTTCAGGCGCATGTTTCAACAGACTGCCGTCGCATAGTTTTATTGCCCGGTCGCATTCTACCCGGGATTTTAAAAAAAAGATGGCCGGCAGTAAATCAAAGTGGGAAAGCACTTTGAGAATATCTGAAAACTTGGGCAGTCTGCCTGGCGGCGCAAGCAAAAGCGGTTTGCTTGACTGATTGAATTTATATACCTTTTTATAAAGGCGGGTTCGATTTCCGTTTTTTTCTATTTTTTCAAGCAACGGATAAAGGGTGCCCGACGGATGAAAAAATAAGGGAAAAAGGGGGACCGGCCGGTTGGTATTTTCCACCACCTTGCACGCCTTGTCCCGGATGGAGGACAACCAGCCTGCAATCTGGTCCGGGTTGCCGATGGTCGCAGACAGTAAGAGCAGCGGGATGCGCACGGGCAGGTAGATCATGATCTCCTCCCAGACCACGCCGCGTTCCGCATCACCAAGAAAGTGGGCTTCATCAAGGATAATCAGATCACTTTTTAAGTTCTGGCCCGTGTACATGGCGTCATAGAGCTGATTTCTTAAAATTTCCGTGGTGCCGATAATGATGTCTGCGTTTGTATTTTCCTTGATATCGCCGGTAAGTATCCCCACCTTTTCCTTGCCGAAAATTTTTGAAAATCCGGCATGGATGGAGTTTGTCAGCGCCTTTAAAGGCGTGGCATACCACACCTTGCCGTTGTTTTCCAATATCCGTTTGGCGGCTTGTTCTGCAATCCAGGTTTTTCCTGCACCTGTGGGTGCTGTAACAAGACAATCGGATGTATTGATGGCTTCAAGGGCTTCAAGCTGGAACGGGTCCGGTGTGAAAGGCTGTTTTTCGGGAACACCTATCTGGCTGAAAATTTTTTTCAATACGTTGTCAGCCCCGGCAGTGAGCTCGGGGTAATGAACGGGACGGGACAGTTTGGATTCGGAGTTATTCTTTCCGGAACGATAATATCTTTTTTTCATGTATCGTTTAAACCACAAATTAACTGAATACGCAATACGGTTCATCCGGTGTACGCTGCAAAAGCGATACATTTAACATTTTTTTAATGTTGGCCCTTACCGTACCGATGGTGTCGCAACGTTTTGCGAATATGTGTTTTATACAAGCTGTTATCCAAACACGATCCCAATGGCAAAAAGCCCACTGAACATAAGCGCCAGTTTTGCCGTCTCTGCAAGCGCCATGTTAAGAATTTCCCCATCTTGTTCAAAAATGGTTTTAAATATGGGATAGGACTTCCAGAAGACGGCCAGGGGCAACAGGATGGCCCAGGACCAGCAGCCCGAGGCAAACATCAGACAGGGGATCAAAAAGGAGAAAAGGACCAGAAACACAAATTCTAACTTGGTTCGCCAGGGACCTATGATGACGGCCAGAGTTCTTTTGCCCGCCCTGGCATCTGTCCTGATATCCCGCAGATTATTGACCACAATAATGGCTGTAACCATCAGCCCCACGGGAACGGATGCGAAGAGAACAGCCGGTGTCACACATTCGGCCATGAGATAATAGGTGCCCAGAACGGCCACAGGCCCGAAAAAAATAAATACAAACACCTCGCCAAGGCCGTTGGACGCAATGGGATATGGACCGGCGCTGTAACAGATAATACCGAAAAGAGAGGCGATTACAACATACAGGATTACAACCCCGCCTTTGAAAATCAGAAAGATGCCCAGGCCAAGGGCCAGCAGCATGGTCAGTAAGAATGCGTTCCGAACGGTTTCAGGGGGGATCATACCGCTTTGGGTCATACGCTTGGGGCCTTTTCTGTCCGGGGTGTCAATGTGGTGCAGAAAATCAAAATAATCATTGGCCAGATTCACGGAGATTTGGATCAATAAAGCCCCCGCCAGGGCTGCTGCAAACATCAGTGCTGAAAATTTGTGATCAGAAACAGCGCAGGCTGAGCCAACAACAACCGGACAAGCCGCTGCCGGAAGGGTTTTTGGCCGGATGGCCAGCCACCAGTGGTGTAGATTCATAATATCTTCCATCTATTTTTTTGTAATTAAAAATTATAGCAGAGCAAATACGCCGGTTGCAGTCAGTTTGTCAAGCCGGAGAATAAAATGATAAAAAGCCTTGGGCCTTCACGAGGGCGAATTCGGACGCAGTGGTCGTATATTTTTCCGTAATTTTATCAAGTGCAATGTTGCCGATATATGGAATCTGAATGTCTGCTTGAGTTTTTTCATAGGTATTGTTATAATTTTTATCAAATTCATGACATACCAAACGATCCGGCTTTATAATATATTTTTAATCTGAACTCAGTACGTTACTGTTTTGTAGTTTGTTTGAGCGAACCCCAAAAGTTGAGTGAAAAACCAGCGTAACAAGGAGATGGATATGGATATGAATGTATTTATTCGGGATATTCCCAAGGCAGAGCTGCATCTTCATATTGAGGGGACTTTAGAGCCCGAGACATTGTTTCGCATAGCTCAAAGAAACGGTATAAAAATCAAGTTCGATTCGGTAGAAAAACTCCGACAGGCTTATCGTTTCAATAATCTGCAGTCATTTTTGGATATCTATTACGAAGGTGCCGGCGTACTTCAACACGAAACCGATTTTTATGAACTGACATGGGAATATCTTCTGAAAGCCAAAGACCAAAACGTCAGGCATGTTGAAATTTTTTTTGATCCCCAGACCCATACCGAACGAGGCATTCCTTTTGAAACAGTAATCACCGGTATTTATCAGGCTTTATCCGACGGTGCCCGCGATCTGAACATTTCATTTTGTCTGATCATGTGCTTTTTACGTCATCTGCCGGAATCCGAGGCGATGGAAACCCTTTTGCAGGCTTTGGATTTCAGGGATAAGATTACGGGGGTCGGGCTTGATTCATCCGAATCGGGTCATCCGCCATCCAAATTCATGCGTGTTTTTGAAAAAGCACGAAATGAAGGCTTTATGACCGTGGCCCATGCCGGAGAAGAGGGGCCACCTGAATATATATGGGAAGCAATCCAAGATCTTAAAGTCCAGCGAATTGACCATGGCGTGCGTGCGCTTGAAGACAAGTCGCTTATGAATGAACTCAAGCGCCGTCAGATTCCTTTAACGGTTTGTCCGCTTTCAAACATCAAACTGTGTGTTTTTAAAAATATCCGGGAACACAATTTTAAGGCGCTGTTTGACCAGGGGGTTTGCGTGACGGTCAATTCGGATGATCCTGCATATTTCGGAGGATATGTTGTTGAAAATTATCTGGCGCTCCAAAACGCGTTTCAGTTGACTCGAAATGATATCGCGCAACTGGCAATGAATTCTTTTAATGCTGCATTTATCAGCCAGGATAAAAAAGATATGTTTATTGATCAGATAAAAAAATTCATGGCTGAATAGCAGTCATAGGCCGACCTCATTTATCAGCATTCAGCATGATCAAATCCAAATTTTTTTATAGTACGGGCCGTATACTTGGTGTATGGCGATTAAGATTCAAGCTTTACTTCAGAAATATTGACAGAACCCCATGGTGTTGTTAAAAACTACCACCTCTGCCCGTTCCATCTATATTGCAGCAGAGTGACAAGAAATCCTTGGTGGGGCTTTAGATGAGAGACATACTGGTTTTGACCAATGCTGAAGATGAATGGCACCTGATTTCAAACGTCATGTCCGATGCCGGCAACATCCGCCGGGCCCCTGATCTCAATACGGCGCTGACACTGCACACCCAGTCGCCATTTGATCTGATTCTGGCCGACATCGAACTGCTTGCAGCCCATCCGGGCATGTCGGCGTTCAGTTCGGTCAATCCATTTGTTCAGTTCATTGTACTATGCACGCGGTCCAACACCCGTAACGCCATTGAGGCGGTGAAAGCCGGTGCTGTGGGATACCTGTTGTCTCCGGTCAAAGAACGGGATATCCACCTGCTGCTTCCTGCCTTAAACCGGTCCCGTTCCAAGGATTTTGAACTGGATTACCTGAGGGACCGGTTTTGGAAAACCGAATGGCTGGAGATCATCCGGTCTAAAAATGCAGGCATGAAAAAGATTTTCGAGAATGTTCGTTCTGTTGCCCCCACCATTGCGACCGTCCTGCTGCTGGGAGAAACCGGTACAGGCAAAGGTACCCTGGCCCGATTGATCCACTGGCACAGCGGGCGCTTCGAAAAACCTTTTATCGCTGTCCATTGCGGCGCCATCCCGGATACCCTCATTGAAAGCGAGTTGTTCGGGCATGAAAAAGGCGCGTTTACCGGTGCTGAACGCAAAAAACCCGGTCGGTTTGAAATGGCGGAGGGCGGCACCATTTTTTTGGATGAAATTGGCACGATATCCCCATCTGCCCAAGTTAAGTTGCTCCAGGTGCTTCAGGACCGCACCTTCAGCCGGATCGGCGGCGATTGCATTCTCAAAACTGATGTACGAATCATCGCAGCCACCAATTCAGATCTGGAAGATGGTGTCAGAAAAGGGGTGTATCGAAAAGACCTGTTTTATCGACTTAACGTCTTTCCCATTGAAATTCCACCGCTCAAGGAACGGTTGGAAGACCTGGAATATCTGGTCGATATGTTTTTGAAAAAATTAAACGTCAAGTACGGCAAAAATATTCAAACGGTTCATCCGTCTGTTCTGGAAGGATTCCGTCACTATGAATGGCCTGGTAATATCAGGGAACTTGAGAACATCCTTGAACGGGCCTATATCCTTGAGCGCGCCACTGTGATTACGCCCGATAATTTACCCATTGAAACCCAGCTGGCGGCTGCTCGGGATATGCCAGCACCCGGCACTGGCCAGACCCTGGCCCAGGTACGCCGGCATGCGGTCAATGCCTGTGAAATCTCCTACCTGACCAGTCTGCTGGAAGAAACGAACGGCCGAATACGCGAGACGGCAAAGAAAGCAGGGATTACTACCCGGCAGCTAAACCGCCTGCTGACCCGGCACGGGCTGGATAAAAAACAATTCAAACTCCCGAAAGACGAATGATATCTCAATAACAGTTATGGCTGATCTGGTTTCTCAACATTTTTTTGTTGATAGTATCGGTCTTTTTCGCTGTAAATGCAGCCACAATACTGTTGGCGGTACATACCCAAGGCCTTTGACCTCTCTATCCCCTGTTTCCAGCCTTGGCGAAAATCATCATAAATGAATTTAAGGCCGTATTGTTTTGCTAGGCCCTGACCGATTTCCGTGATCAGGGCATGATTCTGGAATTTTGAATAGAGCAGGGTGGTGGAAAACCCGTCAAATTTTCCTTTTTTGGCAACCAGGGCACTGGCTTTCAGACGTGCGTGGTAGCAGTACCTGCACCGGTTTGTTTCCCTGAAGGTGACGGCACGCAAAAATTCTTCAAGCTCATAACCCTTTTGCCAGACCATTTTCAGATTCATCTGATCCGCATAATCACGCAGTGTTTCCTCACGCTTCATACATTCGGTAAATGGATGAATATTATGCCGGTAAAAATACCCCATAACCTCCATGTCCATGCTTCTTAAGGTTTCAAGGGGATAGATGGTGCAGGGGCCGCAGCAGGTATGCAGAAGAATTCTCACTGCCTTGCTCCGAAAATGGCTGTGCCCACGCGCACTAAAGTCGCCCCTTCTTCAACGGCCACGGTAAAATCATTGCTCATGCCCATGGATAAATGGGTCATGGCCGTATTGGGAAGGTTGAGCCGTTCTATCTCTTTACTGATCTGTTTAAGCCTTTTGAAATAAATTCTTGCATCTTCAGGGTCATCGAAAAAAGGTGGCATGCACATAAGTCCTGAAACATGCAGGTTGTCAAACCGGCAGGTCTGTTTGGCAATATCTACAACTTCGCTTTCTTGTGCACCGGATTTGGTCGCTTCCCGGGAAATATTTACCTGGAGCAGAATTTTCTGAATTTTTCCGATTTTTTGGGCCTGGCGGTTGATCTCTTGGGCAAGCTTTACCGTATCCACGGTATGAATCAGGTCAAAATACTTTACCGCGAATTTGGCTTTGTTGGATTGAAGATGCCCGATAAAATGCCACGTCGCTGATTTTCTCCCAAGAAGATCAATCTTTTCCATGGCTTCCTGGATATAATTTTCTCCAAAATCTCTGTGACCGGCATCAATGGCCTCCTGGATCATTTCAGGCGGTTTTCTTTTGCTTACTGCGATCAGGGTAACCCGGGATGCATCCTGTCCGCTTTTTTGGGCAGCAGCGCGTATGTCATCATGAATTTTTTTTATATTGGATTGAATCTGCATTGTTATTTTACTTCCTTAAAACTGATTGCCCCAAAAGATGCCAGTGCATCAATAAGTTCACACACGGGCAGGCCGACAACGTTGGTATAAGACCCGGATATCTCCTTAACCAGAAAGGCCCCAATCCCCTGTATTCCATAGCCTCCTGCTTTGTCATAGGGCTCGCCGGTGTCTGCGTACCAATTGATTTCCTCTTTAGACAACGCTTTAAATCTCACCCGGGTGTTTACAACCCGTGTAATCAGATCGTCTGAGTTTGGTCTTGTGATGGTGAAAGCGGTAAATACACTGTGTTCTCTGTTGCTGAGCTGGGTTAACATGGTTACGGCCTGCCGGTGCCCGGCGGGTTTGCCTAAAATGGTATTGCCAACCGCCACAATCGTGTCCGCCCCGATGGTCCAGGCATCAGGATAATGTCCGGCCACGGCTTGGGCCTTGGTTTTAGACAATAGACAAACATAGTTTTCGGGTGGCATTCCCGGATCAACTTTAGATTCGTCAATATCAGCGACATGAATTTTAAAATCTATGCCTGCCTGGGTCATAAGCTCTTTTCTGCGTGGTGAACCTGAGGCCAGAATAATGCTCTCTTTGTTTATCGTTTTCATGACCCCTTATGTATCATAATTCATGCGTTACGAACAGATTTGCCGTATTTTAAACCCACGCCCGTTGCCTGGTAATCCGGAAAAAAAGTGTCTAAAATCAGTTGGTTTGAAATATAACATAATAAATTCATGGTAAAAATTATCTGTTTCATACTATAATTTCTAAAAATTTAATCATCTTTTTTTGTGGAATAAGTGGAATAAAGAGATAAATATGCAAAAGTTTTTAATCAATACAGAGGCGTTAAGCACAGATAAGGCCGTCATCCATGGTCAGGACGCAAAACATATATGCAAGGTACTCAGGCTTAAGCCCAAAGACACCATTTCCATGACCAATGGCCATGGCACTGATTTTACAGGTAGTATAGATAAGATCTCTCCTGAATGTGTTGAAATTTCCATTTTAAGTGAAAAAAAAAGCCTCACGGAATCGAATCTCGATCTGACTTTGTGTACTGCCATGCTCAAACACAACAAGATGGATGAGATCATTAAACAGATTACCCAGCTTGGAGTCACTCGCTGGATTCCTTTTTATTGTAAAAGATCCATTCCATTGTCAGGCCCAAATAGGGAAAAAAAACACATTGAGCGGTGGCAGACCATTGCCAGGGAGTCTTTGAAGCAATGCAGAAGATCCTGCCTTGTTGAAATTATGCCTCCCATGGATTTTGAACAGGTCCTGTCCTTTTCAAAAAGCTGTTCACACAGATTCGCTTTCTGGGAAGCATCGGACCGGCCCTTTGGCGGACCAGCTCCCGGAGAGAACAACAAAGCTGTTGTCCTGATCGGGCCGGAGGGCGGATTTGAAGAGGAAGAGGTCAGAAGTGCCGTTGAATCGGGATTTATAAGTTACTCCCTTGGACCCAGGATTTTAAGGGCAGAAACAGCAGCCGTCTGTGCCTGTGGTTTAATCCAGTATCTGCTGGGTGATATGGGAGGGTGTTTAAAACAATATTCTTAATGCTTGTATGATTTTTTGCTTGACTTGAACGGTTAAAGAACATATAAATCTGTCGTTGTTTGATGTGCCCAGGTAGCTCAGTCGGTAGAGCAGGGGACTGAAAATCCCCGTGTCAGCAGTTCAATTCTGTTCCTGGGCACCACGTTATTATAAAAGCTTTCAGCGGTTTTCGTTGAAAGCTTTTTTGATTTATACACCATGCGGATCGGGCCAGACGCTCGATTGTTTTCCGGTTTGTGGGTGGCAGGAGGCATGCGAACGCTTTGCCGCAGAACGTTTTATATGTTAACCATGTTCTGTAAAAAAAGGTGGGCCCAATGCAGTATCTGTGCATTGGGCCCACCTTTTTTTATCTTTATATACTATGAGGTATACGTATTACAAAAACAGGTAACAGGAAATAAGGCCTGTTATTGACATGGTGATGGTGTACGGCAGTGCAAGCCAAACCATCCGGCCATAGGAGAGTCTGATGACGGGTGCCAAGGCTGAAGTCAGCAAAAACAGGAATGCGGCCTGACCATTTGGCGTTGCCACACTCGGGATGTTTGTTCCGGTATTGATTGCAACGGCGAGGTTGTCAAAGTGATGGATAACTTCGTGTGCTTTGGCAGCAGCGTCTGCCGGAAGGGCAGCCAGCACGTCAGCCCGGACAAGTTCCGGGTTGGTAAGTTTGTCCATCAGTTCCTGTCCGGTCATACCAATATCGGGGATCTGTGCAAGCACATTGACAAAATGCATCTTTGTTTCCGTAATATATACGGTGGCAACAAAAACATTGTCAGAAATTGCTGATAATAAACCGTTTGCAATATAGTATGCCCCAAGCTGTAGATGGCCATGAAGACCGAGAACAAAATGCATGATGGGGTCGAAAAGGTGTTGTTCGTGAATCACGGCAACAATGGAGAAAAAGACAATCAGCAGCGCAGTAAAGGGCAGGGCTTCCGTAAAGGCCTCTCCAAAATGGTGTTCGTCGGTAATTCCGTTCAGAGAGGTCAGGAAGATGATGACGGATAGTCCGATCAGACCTACCGCGGCAAGGTGGAAGGCAAGGGCAAGGATCAGCCAGATACCCGCAATGCCCTGTGTAATAAGTCTGACCTTGCCTCTGGTTCCTTGTTTTTCTTCCATTTTTACTGCGGTTTCCAGCAGGTGGGAACGGATGTTGCCGGGCATTTCAACGCCATAGCCGAACCAGTGCATTTTCTCCAGTCCATAACAGGTTCCAAGCCCGACAATGAGGACGGGAATGGAGACCGGTGCAACTTCGAGAAAGAAGTCAACAAAGTGCCAGCCCATCTGGTGGCCGATCAGCAGGTTCTGGGGTTCCCCAACCAGGGTACAGACACCGCCCAGAGCGGTACCCACAGCACCATGCATCATCAAGTTGCGCAAAAAACCCCGAAACTGAACCAGGTCATCCCGTTTTGCCATTTGGCATGCATTATCGTCGGTGAGATCATGTTCGCAGGTGCTGTCTTTTCCGGAGGCATACCGGTGGTAGACATTGTAAAAACCATATGCAACCGCGATGATGACCGCTGTAACGGTCAACGCATCAAGGAAAGCGGACAGAAAAGCGCCGGCAAAACAGAAAAGCAACGCAATCACAACTTTAGACTGCACCCGCACAAGTATCCGAGTGAAGGTGAACTGCAAAAATTCCTTCATGAAATAGATGCCTGCAACCATAAACATCAGAAGAAGGATAACCTCAAAATTCACCAGTGCTTCGTGGTAAACGGTTTCGGGTTTGGCCATACCCATGATAATGGCTTCAATGGCCAGAAGACCGCCCGAAGGTAACGGGTAGCATTTCAGTGCCATGGCCAGGGTAAAAATGAACTCTCCAATGAGCACCCAGCCTGTAATAAAAGGGCCGGCGGTAATAAGGAGAATGGGGTTGATAATTAGGAACACTATAATAGCAAGCTTGTACCATATGGGAGCATTTCCTAAAAAGTTTTTTACAAAGGCGTTGAACATAGTCGGATCCTCACAATTAGTATTAGGAACAACAGGTTATAAGTTATACATTTGTTACAGGTTATGCCTTCTAACATCCTATGTGCAAAAATTCAACAGATTATTCAACGTTGGCGCATTAATTTAGCCGGAATTTGAAGAGAGAAAGATGGTTTTGGAATTTATGAAAGCAGGGTCGGCAATCATCCTTCCGGTACTGCAGTGAAGTCGCTCTACCGGCTGTTTTTTTGAAAAGGGTTACGCCACATCCGATAAGGGGAGTTCATTACGATTTTTCCAAGTAGATGGGCTGCAGCCGGCGTGGTCATGATAAAAAACAACATAATACCGACAACCCGGGAGGTTACAGCCGTATCCATGAAAAACAGAGAGACTGCAATCACTATCATTCCGATACCAAAGGTGCCCGCCTTGGTCGCGGCATGGGTCCGCATGTAGATGTCCGGCATTCTGAGAACACCCAGGGCAGCCATAAGGGTAAAAAAAGTACCGCAGATAAGGCAGATGGCCATCAGGATTTCCATGGAGGCTCCTCCTTGTTTTTTTTGGATTGAATCAGCCGGGATTTCATGAATGCCACAAAAGCCACGGTGCCCACAAACATCACCAGGGCCAGTGTGATTGCGATGTCCAGAAAAGCGGTTTGTCCGCTGGTAATGGTAAACACGGCAATGAAACTGATGGTAATGGACCCGATCAAGTCCAGGGCGATGAGCCGGTCTGCGTGTGTCGGGCCTATAATCAGACGAATAAATGCCAGCACAAAGCTGACCAGCAATCCGGTGAAGGTAATGGTCACAGCCATGGTCATCACATCACCCACGTGTCACCTCCAGCAGTTTTTTTTCCAGTCCGTTTTTAATCCCGGAAATGACGGCATCGTGATCCCGGGCAAACATGGCGTGCACAATAAGATGGGATTTCTCCTCTGTGATATCCAGACTGAGTGTTCCTGGGGTTAACGAGACCATATTGGCAAGCAGGGTGATCTCAACATCCGTTTTTGCATCCAAGGGAATATGAACAATGTCCGGGACACTTTTAGGGGTCGGCGTCAGTACCTCCCAGGCAACCCGTAAAACCGATATCGTCATTTCGTAATGAAAATAAAACACCAGAACAACTGAAGCCTTCAATCGTCTGAAATAAGAGTTGTCCTGACCAAAGGGGCGTGTCAGCCACAGGCAGCCCAGGCCCAGCAAAAAACCGATAACAAAATCAATGATGCCGTAGGCATTGTTGACCAGGACCCAGGCACCGGCAAATAAAAGGTTGAGGACAAAATAAATCATCATCTGTCTCCCAGTACGGCCTTGATGTAAAAAATCGGATCAAGAAGCTGAACGGCGGCGCGGTCGGCATACTGAAAAAAGGGTTCTGCAAAAAGCCCTATGATTATCGTAATCAGGGCAAAAATGGCTATGGGCACCAGATATAAATTTGTTTCTCTAAAGCTCACCGACGAGGAGGGTGTTACGTCGTTCGGTGCCGCTTCCCAAAATACCTGGTTCCATATTTTTAACATGGAGTAAACCGTGAGAACCCCGACAAAAAGGGCAGTTGCGGCCAGTATGGTGTGACCGGTTTCAAGACTTGCCCGGACAACTGCAAATTTACTCCAGAAACCGGAGAGAGGAGGAAAACCGGCCAGTGAAAATGCCGGTATCAAAAACAAAACGGCGAGCAAAGGCAGGGATCGGTAGACACCCCCCATGTGTGACAGATGGTCACTGCCGAATTTGCGGTTTAAAAAACCACCGATGAGAAAGAGGTTTGCCTTTACGATGATATGATGGATCAGATAAAGGATGGAACCGGCCAGGGCCAGGCGGGTATAAAGCGCAAGACCGATAATGATATACCCGACCTGACTGATGATATGAAAAGAGAGAATCTTTTTTATGGTGAAACGGCCGGCAGCCCCCAAAACACCGGTCAGCATGGTCAGACCGGACAACACAATTAAAATGGTCTGCCAGATGGTTCCTTCAAAAGGAAGGACAAGGGTGAATATCCGCATCATGGCATAAATACCGACTTTGGTCAGCAGGCCGGCAAAAAGAGCTGCAATACTGCTGGGAAGGGTGTGGTAGGAGGCCGGAAGCCATGCAAACACAGGAAACAGGGCTGATTTAACGGAAAAAGAAAATAAAAACAGACCGCTCAAAAGAGAGACAAATCCAGGGGAAAGCGTATGGGTTTTAAAATGGAGCCCGGCCAGGTTCAGCATACCGGTGGCCCCGTATAGCAGCCCGATGGCCAGCAGCAGGGTTAAGGTGGAGATCAGGTTTAACAAAACATATTTAATGCTGCCGTGTATCTGTGTTGTGTCGGCATCCAGAGTCATCAGGCTGAAAGAGGCAATCAGCATGACTTCAAACCAGACGTAAAGGTTAAACAGATCTCCGGTTAAAAAAGCGCCGTTAACACCGGTCAGCAAAAAATGTATCAACAGATGAAAGCGTGGGTATGAGGGATTGGCGTTAAGGTCTGCCGCAGCATAAACAACCACGCCCAGCCCGATCAGCCAGGTCACCGCGACCATGGCGGCAGATAAGAGATCCGCTGCAAAGACGACACCGAAAGGTGCCGGCCAGCTCCCCAGTGATATGGCCTGGGGGCCGAGGATGTAAACCCGGTGCATCAACAGGATACTGACGATTACACCAAATCCGCTTATTGCCCAGGATACGGCGGTGACGATTCGGTTATGTCTTCTGAATAGATAAAGAAAAAATGTGCCGCACAATGGAAAAATAACAGGAAGTATGATCAGCCAGCTCATCATTATTCCCCTTTTTCCGACCAGTCCATATGGTCAGCGTCTGCTGAGCCTGAATCGTTAACGGCCCGGTATGTCAAACTCAGGCAAAAGATCAGCACACCAAAACCGATGACAATGGCAGTCAGAATCAATGCCTGGGAGAGTGGGTTAGCAAAAGAACCGTCAAGGGTTACAGCGCCTGGCGGGATTATGGGAAGGGCCTCTTTTGAAAGCCGCCCGGCAGTCAGGATCGCCAGGTTGATTCCATTGCTCAACAGGATAAAGCCGAAAAGAATGCGAAGCAGGTGACGTTCCAGCATCAGATAAATGCCGGCGGCGACCAGCATGCCGGTGATCAGGCTCAACAGTAGATGCATTATAATAGCTCCTCGGCCAAATCAAGCAGAATGGAAAGCACTCCGCCGATTACGGCCAGGTAAACCCCGACATCAAAAAGCAAAGGAGTTCCCAGAGCAAGGCCGGTTTTGCACCAGAGCCCTGTTAAATATGCTTTGCCTGAAAATGCGGCAAAAAAACCTGATCCCAGGGATAAACCAACCCCGGTTAAGGCAATCATTCCAGGCGATAAACCAATGCGTTTTCTGACATAATGGGGGGATTCCGAAAGCATCAGCAGTGCAAAGGCAATCACCGCAATCAGTGCCCCGATAAAACCGCCGCCCGGTTCATTATGTCCTCTGAAAAGCAGGTATAGAGAAAAAAGGAGCATAATCCCGATAACGATGTGGGCGGTTGTTTTGAAAATAACGGATTTCATTGATCTGTCCTTTTCTTTTTCAGCAGGATGGCAGAGGCCGCCAGCGCAGCCATCACCACAACCGTGATTTCACCCAGGGTATCAATGGCCCTGAAATCCACCAGAATGACATTGACGATATTTCGGCCATGGGCCGCGATCAGACTGTTGGCGGCAAAATAGTCAATCAGCGTAGTATCCGGATCTCCCGCACTCATGGCGTAAAGAACCCTGAAAACACCGGCACCAATGGTTACGGCGATTGCCGTATTCAGCATCCGTTTTACGGGCGTATGGGGCAGGACATCCGAAAATTTCGGCAGTCGGCCAACAATTATCACCAGGAAAATAACGCTCAGTGTCTCCACCAGCAGCTGGGTTTTAGCCACATCCGGCGCATTGTAAAACATTAAAAACAAGGTGGTGATAAACCCGGCCACCCCCAGGGAGACAATGGCCAGCAGGCGGGAGTGCGACAGGATAACCGTGGTGACGGCAGCGGCAAGTCCCAGGGCCAGCAAGACTTCATAAAAACGAATGTCCTGCCGGTCGACGATATCAGGCATGGGTAGTGCAGGAACATTAAAAAGGAAAACCAATGCCATCAGAAAAAAGAGCATAAAAATATACCCGGTCAACCGGCCATGCTGAAGAACGGAGGTCAGGGCCGATCCTGACCGGATGATCCCTTTAACTATCAGCTCGTAACATTGGCTGCCGGCCGGCAGCATGCGGGTGGTGCGGTCAATGAAACGTTTAATCCGGGTATGGTATTTAAACAGGAGAAATGCAAATAACAATGACACACCACTCAGAGCCAGGGGCAGATTCAGGCCCTGCCAAAGTTTTAAGCTTACATACCCGGCATTGGGGGCGATAGCCTGTGCAGCCGGAATAATCAGCGTTGTATTGAGCCAGTCCAGGCCCAGGGTGGTGGCCCACAGCTGCAATATGCCAAGACAGACCGGCGCAATCCATAAAAATTTGTATTTTTCAACAGGAGTTGCCGGCACGGTCCGGGCATCGGGTTTGGAAATAAACGGACGGACCACGACCAAAAGCGCCATTGCCCCCATCAGGGCATTGACAAACACCAGCAAAATTGTGGGCGCATAAGATATTTGAAGTGCTGCCTTGTACATATATTCTTTACTCAAAAATCCAGGCAGCGGCGGGACACCCGCTTTTGACAATGCGCTCAATCCGGCGGCAAAAAAGCTGAATTTAAGTATCCTGCCAAGTCCGGCAACCTGGTCAATGTTCCGCGTACCCGTAGCCTTATCCACAGTGCCGATGACCATGAACAGTGCCGCCTTGTATAATGCATGGGCTATAGTGAACATCAACGCTGCCGATATGGCATACCGGGTGCCCAACGCCAGAAGAAAAACCAGCTTGCCGAGGGCCACATTGGTGCTGTAAGCCAGCATCAACTTTAAATCCCTTTGTTGCAGTGCGACAATCACTGTCCAGACCGCTGTAATACCGCCTGTCAAAGCAAGGGACCAGAACCACAGGTCGCTTTGGTTGAATACGGGTGCAAGACGGGCCAGAAGATAAATTCCTCCCTTTACCATGGTGGCTGAATGCAAAAAGGCACTGACCGGTGCCGGAGCGGACATGGCCCCGGGCAGCCAGAAATGAAAGGGGACCTGGGCGGATTTGGTGAAGGCACCGATCAGGATTAGAATCAATGCCGGCGCAAATCGTTTATCTGCTGTGAATGCGGCGCCGCGGTTGATGATTTGATCCATTTCCCAGGTGCCTGCCATCTGCCCCAGCAAAATCAACCCCGCCAGCAGCGCCAGTCCGCCTGCGCCGGTCACAAGCATGGCCTGAAGTGCATTTTTCCTGGAAACTTCCTGATCGTGGTTAAATCCGATCAGCAGGTAGGACGTCACCGTGGTCAGCTCCCAGAAAATAAACAACAGCAGTAGGTTTCCAGCCAGGACCAGCCCAAGCATGGCCAGCATAAAAAGGGTCAGATAGAGATGAAACAAAGCGCTTAAAGGCTTGTCTTTCATGTAATGGAAGGCGTAAAGCTGGACAAACAGACCGATGCCGCAGATCAGCCATGAAAAGAGCATGCTCAAGCCGTCAAGCCGGATTGAAAATGAGGCCCCCAATGACGGTACCCAATCCCAATGCCAGCTGACACCCAAAGGGGTATACAGAACATAAAGCCCGATGAGTAAAAACAGATGTAACGCAACGGACAAACCCATTATTGTTTTTTGACGATTCATTTTGTTATCCAAAATCCGCTATCAATCCCGGTGGGCATGAATCGGCTCTTTTGTAACGCATTCGTAACCGGACCCGCCTATTCCGGCTTTTCGTTTTTATGTACTTCATGGTGATCCTTTGGAAAGATCGGATCAAACATTGGGATACATGTTTGAGATGAGTTGAATACCAGAAAATACCCGACGCTCATGGCAAAAACAACACCAGCAATGGCCCACACGTATTCCGGGCTGGTCTTGTTGAAGTCAAGAATAATAACTTTCCGGGCAATGGCCATCAGGGCGGTTGCCATGACAATCTGGACATGGATCACATCTTCCCTCAGGTAAATACATATATTTACAAATATTTCAATGGCAATGAGTACCGCCATAAAGGCCCCGAAAGTAGCAAGGATATCACTGATGGTCAGCAAGAATCTGGGTGGTGAGATCAATTCTTGATACAACACCCAGCACACATCAACCACCCCCCAAAGGATTACAGCCGTCATAATCAGAGCCAGAACCCTTACGGCAAATCGGATGATGGCACGAAGTCTCAAAATCAGGGGTTCATCGCTGTGGTCATGATGATCCATTCTATTTCTCCTGTATGGAATGAATTGTTATTGTGATGTAAATGCTTCTAAAATATTTAATCCCTGGCCTTTTTCTTTAACTGCCAGAAGCGGTTTGTGTGTTGTTCTGATCAACCCTTCGGTGATACTGCCTAGAAGTATTGCAGCAATATTGCCACTTCGGCCCCGGGCCCCGACAACGATCAGGGCGTCCCCCAGGCTTTCTGAAAAGTTTCGGATACTGCTGACAATATTTTTATCCTTTTTAAAAATTGGTTTGATATCCAAGGATTTAAGATCAACCTTGGACAAGGCGATCCGCAATCTTGATTTCGCGTTCTCAAGCATGATGTAGGCAAATTCCTCGTAGGTCTTACCTGTTTTATGGTGTTCTGTCGGAACCTGATAATTATTCAATATGTAGAGATGATCAAGGTTTGCCGCCTTTGCAAATGCACTGGCCACATCCAGTGCATTCAATGAGTAATCACTGAAATCGACAGCCACAAGGATTTTATCAAAATATGCGGTGGTATTGCTTGGGATAACCAGGAGAGAGCAAAATGCTTTACGGGCCAGCTTTTCCGCAAGCCAATTGAAACCGGCCGAGTCGTCGGGATTATGGCCGACGATCAAAAGGTCTATATCATAATTTTTCGTACACGAAATCAGCATGCCCAGCTGGGGCCCTTCCATGGACTTGAACAAAACCGCAGTCTCTTCATGTCCGTTGAAATGCTCAGCCACGATTTTTTGCATTTGTTTTTTCACCATCGCTTCCGGCGGTGAATATAATTGAGGGTAAATCTTTCTGATCTCCTCAGGGATATCAAAAGAGTCATACACATATACAAACAGGACCTCTTCTGACCTGGTCATCCGGGAAATGAATCCTGAGTATTTAACCAGATACCGATCATGTTCGTCCAGGTTCAGGCAGACCATCAGTTTTTTATATCGATACATACAGTCTCCTTTCAATGCAGCCTTAGCTTCTGAATAAAACAATCATAGACTGCAGCGTACTATCCGTCAACAATATCCAAATCTACGATATCATTACATGCCAGATACAGTCCCTATGATTGGGGGCGGGTATTATAAGCGGCCGATTTCTCTTTGGATTTGAGCATGTGCCTGCTCTGAAATCGGATAAAAACTGATAATGACAATGGACAAAATATTGCAGATGCACGGTACTAGCGCATAAAGCACTCTCAACATAAAAACCGCAGACCCGGGCTGTTCCGCGTTGGGTTGATAACCGGCCTTCGCCAGCAGCACCAGTCCAATACCGACGCCTAAGGCGGCCGATAATTTTTTCGCAATAGACCACAGCCCGATATAGCGGCCTTCCCGCCGCTGTCCGGTTAAGACCTGATCATAATCAATTACATCCGCCTGGATGGAAGACGGCAGTGCAAGCCCGGCACCAAATCCGATACCGGAGAAAAATACCAGTACCCCATATATCATTGCATCGCCGGGCCCCAGAAAAAATACACCACTGAACGCACCGGTATTGATAAGCATTGAAATGATCCAGGCCCTTTTTTTACCGACTTTGCGGGAAACAACAATCCAGAGTGGCAAGAACACAATACCGGTTAAGAAATAGATCAGTAAAAAGCCTTCTGCTCTCTGGGCTTTGAGAACATACTCCACATAGTACAGGATCAGCGTTGCCGGCAGGTTACTGCCAACAGCGCTGATGGTGTATCCGGATATCAGGATTAAAAATGGACGGTTTTTAAGTACCGCTGAAAATCCTTTGACCAGATCGTCACTGCCGGTCTGTTGATATTTTTCCTTGATTCGGTAGATGCAGTAAAAAGAGAAGATGACAATCAATGGCGCAAATATGAAGGCCATGAAGGAGAATAGTTCCCTTTGGGTGGCCACCTTTCCCATTATATTCATTATTCCATCAATTAACATGGGAAACCCTGCCGCCAGAAGTGTTCCAATGATTAAAAACCCGTCGCGCATGGAAAAAAGAGCGGTTCTTTCATGGTAATCCCCGGTCATCTCCGGACCAAGAGATTCATAGGGGATGGCCACCAGTGTCCAGAAAAAAAACAGGGCAAACAACCAGAAACCAAAATAGATATTGATCATTGCCCCGGACAAAACCGGTGGCTTGAACAGAAAGATGATCGAAATTGCCAGACCCACAGATCCCGATGCAATATAGGGTTTGCGTCTCCCGAAACGGCCCGCGCTCCTGTCAGATAAATAACCGATAACGGGGTCAGTCACTGCATCGAATAACCGGACAGCCATCAGCAAAATGCCAATGGTGGACATACTCAACCCGATGGTATCAGTATAAAATTTAGGCAGGAACACATACACGGGGATGCCTATAATTGCCAGGGACAGAGCCGGCAATGAATAAGCCAGCTTATCCGGCCATGATATGTGGGGCGTGTCGATTTCTCTTTGTCTGCGGATCATTTTGATTTCCCCAGAAGCCGGTCTCTAAATGTTTTATCAATTGGATTTTCACCGATCCAGATAGCAAATACCGCTCTGGCAAATTCCGATCCTTCTATTGTTCCGAGTGGCTCGGCATTAAGCGTCAACTGGGTTCCAACTCCCGGCAGATAAGTCAACGCATACCGGTCTTTGGGCTGAACATCTTTGTATAGTCGGTTCAATGACTTGATTTTTGGCAAAAGGCGTTCAAAAGCTTCTTTGCTGACAGACCCCTTAATCTTTTCCATGGTTGCTTTGGCAAAATCATCTGAAGAGAGCGCCACCCGATATTCTAAAACCAGGTGCTTGGATATATCATCCAGCGCATTAGGTCCATCCGTTTTCTCCGGCAGGTACAGTGCGCCGGTATATGCCTCTATTAAAAACATGTATTTGAGCAGTGCCGCACCGGATAATTGCAGGCGGGTTCCCCGGACTTCAACCGAGTTTGAAAATTCAGTCCCATTTACCATTGTGGCACCGGCATGGCAAGTAGCTGAGATGGAAACACAGATAATTGCAGACAAGATGCATATTGTTTTTAGTTTCATCATTGGCAACCCTTCAAATTTGTTGTCAGTCATATTATCACTTTATAGGCTAGGGTAACAAGGCATCAAAAGCAAATATCCGGACAGATAGTTGAAAAGAAGCAGATAAGATGATACAAAAAAATATGTAAACGATTAAACTTGATCATCGAATTAGAGGATTCCTAAAAGTGAAGGTTATATTCATAAAGGGGGTTCGTCAGACATTGATCTTCTTTCATAATTTCTTATGTTTTCATTCATTCTTTTATTGTGAAAAAAGAAGTTCCTATAATTTGAATCTATGTAATTTAAAAATGAAATGGGAAAAAAATGACTAAAACAAAAATGCTTAAAATAAAAAAGTGGATGGCATTCATAATTGGCTTGCTTGGGATACTTGCTATCCTTATCGCTGCTGTTAAATTTATATTCATAGATTTTTTTGTGGACTTGTGGTGGTTTCAAGGCCAAGGAATGACATCATATTATCTTCTGAGGCTACTTTATCCATACCTTATACTTATATTTTTCACGATCCTGTTTTTTGCAATCTTCTATGTCAACTTCAGGGTTGCTTCCCATATTATTGGATTTGAAGACAAACCCGAGGGTTACAAAGAAAAAAAATGGTTAAAGTATCTCAACCATGCCTTGCGAGACATGTATATTCTTCTTTCTTTTGTGATGGCTTTGATAGTTGCCATACCGATTTTCAGAAATTGGGAAAAGTCACTGCTGTTTCTCTTCGGCAGTCGTAGTGGTGTGTTGGATCCTCTGTTCGGAAAGGAGATCAGTTTTTACCTTTTTTCTCTTCCGATCTATCATTTGCTCCAAAAAGAAGTTCTTATAGTCGTTGCACTGATGCTCGCAGGTGTTCTGTTTATTTACTGGTACGAGAGGGCGGCAACACCCATAGAACACCGTATAAGATCACATAAAGCACATTGGCACACCAGTATTCTGGTGATATCTATTTTTACGGTTTTATGCTGGGGCTTTATGTTGGAGCGTTACGATCTGTTGTATGAAACAGCCAATCTTCCTATTTTCAAAGGTCCCGGCTTTGTAGAGATGACTGTTATACTTCCCTTTATATGGGTTACAGTGCTGTCCCTGATGTTAACGGGTATTTTCCTGGTACTCAAAATTCACAGGTGCGTGGGGTGGAAAATGCCCATTATCTTTTTTTTGATTTCCGTTATTGCATTCTTAGGAAAAGATGTTGATACATTTGGAGATACCGTTCGAAAATATATCGTGTTGCCAAACCAAATGGTTCGGGATAGGGACTACATTAAGGCAAATGTTGACTCTACACTTGCGGCCTACGGGCTGGACAAGGTGGAAACCAGGGATTTTGAAATGAATTCGGCTGCCTCTTTCGATGCCGATGATCCGGATACCCTGCGTCGGTTGCGTAATGTTCCCGTCTGGGATAGAGATATTCTTGGCAGTGTATTCGAGGAACTTCAAGGTATACGGACATATTATTCATTTCCAAGTATTGATGTTGACCGCTATTGGGTAAACGGTGAATATCGGCAGGTCTATCTTGGCGCCAGAGAGATAAATAATTCAAAGCTACCCGAAGTCGCTCAAAATTGGATTAACACGCATCTTCAATATACCCACGGTCAGGGGGTCGCCATGATTCCGGCGGCCCAGGCTGGAGATGAACCAATGACCTGGTTTATCAAAGATATACCCCCTCAATCTCAATTTGGATTATCCAGCGATCAAACCGATATTTACTACGGACTGGAAGACAAGCCCTACGCAATCGTTCCAAACAGTGTCGGGGAGATCGGCTCCCCTGCCGGAGAGAGTGAGAATATAGTCCATTACAATGGAAGGGGCGGCATCGCGGTCAATTCACTTTTACGCAAAATTTTATTGGCGTACTATTTTAAAGATCGAGACATATTTTTTACGACCAAAACAAACAACCAGAGTAGAATACTGTTTCGAAGAAATATTACGGAACGAATTCTGCATATTACCCCCTTTTTTAAACTGGATCAGGATCCCTATATCGTTCACACACCAAAGGGACTCTTCTGGATACAGGACGCTTATACAACGGCATCCAATTACCCGATTGCATCCCCATACAAAGCCGAAGGATTCAATTATATCCGTAATGCGGTAAAAATAGTGGTTGATGCATATAATGGCAACGTCTCATATTATGAAGCCGATCCCAGCGATCCCATCATTAATGCTTACCGTAAAATGTATCCCGGAATGTTCAAACCAATATCCGAAATGCCGGCGTTTTTGAAACAACACATTCGGTATCCTCGTGATATTTTTACCATTCAAATGTCCATTTATGCGACCTATCACCAAACGAATCCGGAGCGATTCTTTAGACAGGAGGATAAATGGATGTTTTCCAAGATTGCTATAGGCCAAGAATTTTTTCCAGCGGTTCCTTATTACTTGACTTTAGATTTATTAGAACCTGGAAAAGATGAATTTTTCTTGTTTCTCCCCTTATCCCCATTTGGTCGGGATAATCTGCGGGCATTGATGTTTGCAGGAAACGACCTTGAAAATTATGGAAAAATATATGCTTACCGTTTTCCACGTAATCAACAGGTATATGGGCCGGCACAGGTCCATTCGCTGGTGAATCAGGATACCGTGATTTCAGAACAGTTCTCACTGTGGGATCAGCAAGGCTCCGAGTTGTTATTTGGAAAAATGATAATTGAACCGACGGGAGGCGCACCGCTCTATATCCAGCCGGTTTATCTCCAAGAGGAAGGGCCCTTAAAAATACCACAAATAAAGCGATTGATCATGTCTTTGGGAGAAGCCGTTGTGATGGCGCCGAGTCTTGAGGAAGCAGCTGTCAAATTAGAATATGAATTGCGTCGAAAATCCGATCGTTTTGAAAAAAAGGTACCGATCTCACCGCCCATCCAAATTGAAACGATACCGGCAGATGATATAAAAAAAGAAGAAGAAACAAAACCTGATCATTAGGAAAGGTAAAAGAAAAAAAACAGAACGTCAAAAAAAGCGTTGGGTAACAAAAAAATTATCCCATGCAATAAAAATAAAATATTCACCATGATCCCTTTGGGTGTATATGCTGTCATAGAACTGACTATTTATGGAGACAATTCATGACGGCACTGATTATTTTTCTTGTGAGTTATCTGGGAATTGCCATGGGACGAATCCCCGGACTGACCGTGGACAGGGTGGGCATTGCCATTCTGGGGGCCATCGCCATGGTTGCCTTCGGTGCGGTATCGCCCCAGGAGGCCGTACGTTGCATTGATTTTCCAACCCTGTGCCTTTTGTACGGGCTGATGATCATCTCTGCCCAGCTGCGTCTTGGCGGGTTTTACACAGCTGCCGCAGAAAAAGTCCTTAATTTCTCTGATCGCCCCCGTTTGTTTCTTCTGGTAAGCATGCTGCTTTCCGCCGTGCTGTCTGCTCTTCTTGCCAACGATATCATTTGCTTTGCCATGGCACCGATTCTGGCTTATTCTCTCAAACGGGCGGGATTGAATCCTGTTCCCTTTTTATTAGGCCTGGCCATGTCGAGCAATATTGGATCTGCATCCACACTGATCGGAAATCCCCAGAATATGCTCATCGGCCAGGTAGGGCGTCTCTCCTTTCAGGCTTTTTTTTTATGGGCGTTTATCCCTTCTTTTATTTCCCTGGTGGCCGCATTCGGCATAATTATAATTTTTTATGGTCAGAACCTGATCGTTGAAAAAATAGAGATCATGGATGAAAACGGCCTGGAATGGCCTCAATTTGATGGCTGGCAGACCGGAAAAGGGATTGTGGCAGTGACGGTGCTGGTGGGACTTTACCTGACTGATATCCCAAGGGATCTTTCCACCCTGACCGTGGCAGGGTCACTTCTGCTCAGCAGAAAGATAAAAAGCCGGGAAATCATGGCTCTGGTGGACTGGCACCTGATCACTTTGTTCTGCGCACTGTTTATTATCATTCACGGGATCACTCTGGCCAATCTCCCGGAACAGGTACTCAAATTTCTGTCCCAAAAAGGCTTTGAACTCACTCAACCCGTTTTTCTCACCGGTGTCTCTGTGATTGTGTCCAATCTTTTCAGCAATGTTCCAGCCGTGATGCTGGTGATTCCATGTTTGAGTAAGACGATTCCTGACCCCTGGTATATTCTGGCCCTTTCAAGCACTTTTGCCGGGAACCTTTTTCTTCTGGGCAGCATCGCGAACCTGATTGTGGTTGAAAAAGCTTTGGGTCATGGTGTCCTTATATCCTTCAAGGAACACGCCAGGATTGGTATCCCAGTGACCATTCTGTCTCTTCTGGTGCTGGTGGGATGGACATTTTTGATTTAACAGCCGCTGTGGTGGCGTTTGCACTTCGACCCTTTCCGAAAAAGCCCGTGCGATAGCTGCTGCGCCAAATACTTGAGGTTTTATTTTCTTGATGATGCAATGAAAAAGACAAATAGGCTTGAATAACTCATGAGATTTAATATATTTTTCTTGACTATTGACAGATTTTAGTCCATTTAGGCTGGGCCAATAATTTTGACGGCCTTAAAACAGCCTCTCACCTTGCATTTATCTTAATCAAAAAGAATGATTGTTTGGTGCCTTATCAACCCTTTTTCCATGGAGTACTGCCATGTTCATACAACTTGAAGATTATCTCCCCCTGGAAACTTTTAAAAGAATTCAGGCCTTTTCCGAGGACAAGGAGACTCCTTTTCTCGTAATTGATACGGATACGGTGGTCAGACATCTTGATGATCTGACAACCTATTTTCCCTATGCGAGCATCTATTATGCCGTAAAAGCAAACCCCGCGGTTGAGATTTTGACCATCATGCGGGATAAAGGCGTTAATTTTGATATTGCATCCATCTATGAGTTGGACCGCGTTCTGTCTCTGGGCATAAGCCCTGACAGGATCAGTTACGGCAACACCATCAAAAAAAGTCGGGATGTCCGGTATTTCTATGAAAAGGGTGTCCGGTTGTATGCTACAGATTCAGAAGCCGACATTCGCAATATCGCCAAGGCCGCTCCAGGCTCCAAAATCTATGTCCGGATATTATCCGAAGGAAGCCGTACGGCAGACTGGCCGCTATCCAGAAAATTCGGCTGCCAGCCCGACATGGCCATGGACCTGATTATTCTGGCAAAAAACCTTGGTCTGGTCCCCTATGGCATCTCTTTTCATGTGGGATCCCAGCAACGTGATATTGGTGCCTGGGACGGGGTGCTTGGCAAAGTAAAGGTGATTTTTGAAAGACTTCATGAAGAGGAGAATATTACCCTTGAGATGATAAATCTGGGTGGTGGATTCCCGGCCAATTATCTGTCAAAGGCCAATAATCTTTATGTCTATGCCCAGGAGATCACCCGATTTCTCAATGAGGGCTTTGGTGAAGATCTGCCCACCATAATCCTTGAGCCCGGCCGGTCCGTGATGGGCAATGCAGGGGTGCTGGTCAGCGAGGTCGTATTGATTTCAAGAAAATCCAGAACCGCCCTTAACCGCTGGGTTTATACGGATGTGGGAAAATTTTCCGGATTAATTGAAACCATGAACGAAGCCATTAAATACCCCATCTACTCAGGACGAAAAGGAGAGCTTGAGGAAGTTATTATTGCCGGCCCCACCTGTGACAGCGCAGATATTTTATATGAAGACTTCAAATACAAACTCCCTTTGAATCTGTCCATCAGCGACCGGCTTTACTGGCTGTCCACGGGAGCATATACCAGCACCTACAGCGCAATAGAGTTTAACGGATTTCCTCCATTAAAAACATATTTCATATAATATACCTTTAATTGGTAATCTCTTTATCAAAGGCCTGGGCCTGTTTCTGTGTCAGAAACAGGTCTTTCACGCTGAAGATGAGCATCCGGCTTGCCTGGGTGAACAACCGGTTGGACAGAAGAAGGCCCGACAGGTCCAGGTCGCCGGATGCGTCTTCGGCAGAGGCCTTGACCGTCTCCTGGATAAAAAGATTGTCGTCAGCCTCAATCTTTTTAAAGGTCGCCAGGATTGTCTGGTGGATCAGCTTTGGATCCTGCTGTGGGGTTATTGTGCAGATTTCTGTCAGAAAGTTGAGCAGCCGCTTTCTGAAACGTCCGTACTGGCGATTTAAAAAAGCGGACTCCGACACCTCGAATTCATCCAGGATGGGACGGATTTCTTCAAAGTTCTTGGCCGCATTCATGATGTTTCTGGAGGCCAGGATAATCTGGTCAAGATCCCTTGTTCTGGATTCATCCATGGTCTGGGTTTGGATCCTGGAGTAATAGGCCACCACAGCGGAGTGAAGCCGTCCGATCTGGGTAAAAAGCTCTTTTCCCGTTAACGGTTTACGCTCGGTTTTTTCAAAGGGCAGCCTGTCGTCAAACACCAGTTGTTCATCCAGTGCAAGTGTCCGTAAGGCATACAGCTGGCACTCCTGCAACATGTGGATCACTTCGTTTTTCATGGCCACGCAAGCGGCTTCCGTCTCTTCGGCAGGGGTATTGGCCAGGTAAACACTGATATTTTTTCTGTGTTCAGGCAGAAATTTGACAAGCAGCCGGGTGAAGAAAGATACAAAGGGGACAAATAACAAAACCCCTGTGAGATTGAACAAGGAGTGGAACAGCGCCAGGCCCACCGGCCCGTTGGTGGAAACATCCACAAACAATTTGACGGCCCTGACCATCAGGGGCAGACCGGCAAAGGTGGTGATGCCCGTGATAAAGTTGAACACCAGATGGGCGACCGCCACACGTTTTTTGGGAGGTGCGCCTCCGGCCGCGCCTAAAAGAATGGTAATGGTGGTGCCGATATTGGCCCCGATGACCATGGCCGCACCCATCTCAAAGGTCATCAGGCCGCTGTTCAGCGCGGCCAGGGTGATGGCGATGGTAGCGGCGCTGGCCTGCATCAGGGCGGTCATGACAGTCCCGATGAAAAGGCAGCCCCAAAGCGGAAGATTGTGCAGATGTGACGGATCAAATCCCTTGGCAAAGACCTCTACACTGATTTTCATGTAGTCCAGTCCCAGGAATAGAAAGCCAAAACCCACCAGAAGCCGCGTTAAATGGGCCGGCCGACTCCCCGGCTTAAAAAGGATCAATCCAAAAGCGGCAACGCCGATAAACGGCAGGGCAAAGACCTCAATTTTGACTTTGAACCCAAGGGTGGCCACAATCCAGGCGGTGAGGGTGGTTCCGATATTGGAACCTAAAATAACACCGATGGCATTTTCCATGCTCATAACGCCGGCCCCCACAAAGGCCAGCACCATCAACGAGACCGCAGAACTGCTCTGCAAAACAGCCGTTACCAAGGTGCCGCCGGCAATAGCTTTGAACCGGGTATTGGTATAGTTCCGGATTATCCTGCGGAATGCTTTTCCGCTTAAATCCTTTACAGATATTTCCAGAAGCTGCATACCAAACATGAAAATACCCAGTCCTGCGAGCAGTTTCCAATAATCGAATTCTGACATATATATTTTGGGAGATTTCTTAGTTGGAACAAAATATTCTCATTACCGGTCTGTCCTAAAAGACCGGCGTCTTTTCCGAAAACAAGTGTGGCGCAAAGGGTCACGGCAAGGCCCGCAATGGTTCCTAAAAATGCGGTCAAACCCTTCCGAAGGTAGGCTGCCTTGTCCCCCTTATCCTTGGGTATACCCATAAAACGCAAAGGCCGCAACCCCGGATTGCGGGTGTTGCGACCTTTAATCATTTTAATCCGTCAAGACGGGATTATTGATACAGGCAATCTATTCTTCTGCCGGCATCAGTGTAGCCGGATCCAGCAAAAGTTTCTGATCTGCCCTGTCTCCGTCTTTAAGCACAATGGCCTGGGTTTTATTTTCCACGGTCACAAGGAATACAGCCTTGTCAAACAGCTCATCGTAATTTTCCAGCTGAACCGGATAACCGTTCTGGTTCAGGGGTTCTTCTCTGTGGCTTTGCATGGAAAACCAGATGCAGATGCCGAAATCCCGATTAAGCTGCTTTAAATCAGCAAGCACCTCTGAAAGGTCAGTATCAAAATTAAGACCGTCAATGACCATCAGGGTGGGCAGGGGGAGATCAGCCCCCTTAAAACTGTTGAGGTAATCTCTGATTTTGTTTACATTAAATGTGGAATCGTTGTACGCAATTCCTGTTTTATGATGTCGTATCTCATCCCACAAACGTTCGGCAACCTGGGCGTCAACATAGCCGATGCTGTCAATAAGGCTGGCGTACCCTTCATTATATCTGATGTTGATTTTCTCCATGGTGTCAGACAGGCTGATATGAAGCACTTTTTCATCGCTTAGCAGACGTGTCAGGGCAATTTGAACCAGAAATCCGGTTTTGCCTACACCGGCCCGGGAAAGTACGGCACCAAACTGACCACCTGTAATGTTTTTGGTGCCAATGGCTTTTTCTGCCGGACTTTTTAAAATGAGGTCATTTTTAAGCATATATCCTCTCTTATATCAAAAAGGTCTTATTTGTTTTTAGCTGCTTTTTCTTCGGCTTTTTTCTTGGCAATTTCCTCTGCCACGGACTGGGGAGCCTGTTTATATAAAGAAAATTCCATTGTGAACTGAGCCTTGCCCTGGGTGGCGGATCTTAGAATCGTAGAAAAGCCGAACATGTCGGACAGCGGAACCTGGGATTCGATGACTGACATGGTCCCTTCCTCCTGGGAACCCTGGATAATGCCGCGCCGCTGATTAATCAGCCCCATGCAGGCACCCTGGAACTCATTGGGGGTCTCAATAACCACCTTCATAATAGGTTCCATGATAACAGGTTTTGCTTTTTTGTAAGCTTCAAGAAAACCGCCGCGGGCTGCTGCCTGAAATGCCATTTCAGATGAGTCCACGGCATGGTAGGCACCGTCTTCGAGGGTGATCTTGATGCCGGTTACCGGAAATTCAAGGCTCGGGCCCTTTGCAAGGCAGGCCTGAAAGCCTTTTTCACAGGCCGGGATATACTGGGTGGGAATGCGGCCTCCGGTGACCTTGTTTACAAATTCAAATTCTTCTTCAGAGGGTTCAATAAAACCTGACACACGGCCGAACTGACCCGCACCACCGGTCTGTTTTTTGTGGGTGTAGTTAAACGGGGCTCTCTGGGTAATGGTTTCCCTGTAAGCCACCCTGGGCTGGCCTGTGGCTACCTCGGCCTTGTATTCTCGCTTCATACGCTCCACGTATACTTCCAAGTGAAGCTCACCCATGCCCTGGATAATGGTGTCTCCGGTTTCATGATCCACATAGGTCTTGAATGTGGGGTCTTCCTTGGTAAACCGGTTCAGGGCCTTGGACATATTGATCTGGGCTTTATTGTCCTTGGGGGTAATGGACAGGGAGATAACCGGTTCCATAACGTGCATGGCCAGCATGGAATAGTTGATATTCGGTGAAACAAAGGTGTCGCCCGATGCGCAGTCAATGCCGAACATAGCACCAATATGACCGGCCGGAACAGCTTCCACATCTTCCATCTGATTGGAGTGCATCCGGATGAGACGGCCGATTTTAACCTTTTTATGGTCCCTGGCGTTGATCAGGGTGTCGCCTTTACTTACACAACCCTGATAAACACGGATGTAGGTCAGCTGACCATACTGGCCGTCTTCCAGTTTAAAGGCCAGTGCCACTGTGGGTTTGTCAAAATCACTCTCTAAAATTACTGTCTCTTCGTTGTTGTCCAGATCCATGGCCTCATTTTTGATGTCCAGAGGGCAGGGCAGGTAATTGATAACAGCGTTCAAAAGGGGTTGGACGGCTTTGTTTTTGTATGCTGAACCCAGGAACACCGGGGTCATCTCCCGTCTGATGGTGCCGGTCCTGACCGCACCCATAATCAGCTCTTCGGTAATTTCAGCTTCCTCAAGAATAGCGTCCGTCAGTTCTTCGGAGAACAGGGATACGGCATCAATCATCTCTTCCCTGGCAGCTTCGGCATCATCTTTGAGCTCGGCAGGGATGTCGGCTTCAACCATTTGTTCCCCGTTGTCGCCTTCAAAATAATAGGCTTTCATTTTCACAAGGTCGATTACACCCTGATGCTTGTCTTCAAGGCCTATGGGAAGTTGCAGCATCACGGAATTATGACCGAGTTTATCTCTTAATTGTTTACAAACTTTTAGCGGATTGGCGCCTGAACGGTCACATTTATTGACAAACGCAATGCATGGGACTTCGTAGCGTTTCATTTGCTGGTCAACGGTAATGGACTGGGACTGTACCCCGGATACCGAGCAAAGAACAAGAACAACGCCGTCCAGAACCCGCAATGACCGTTCAACCTCCACGGTAAAATCCACATGGCCCGGCGTGTCAATAATATTGATGGCGTGGTTGTTCCATTCGCAATGGGTGGCGGCAGAAGCAATGGTAATGCCTCTTTCCTTTTCCAGTTCCATGGAATCCATCACCGCACCCGTGCCGTCCTTGCCCCTGACTTCGTTGATTTTATGGATTCTGTTGGTATAAAAAAGAATCCGTTCAGTAAGCGTGGTTTTACCGGAATCGATATGGGCACTGATTCCAATATTTCTTACCCGTTCAAGATCTCTGATCATTTTGTTTTGTCCTTAAAAATAAAAAAATCCTTTGAAACAAATGCTAAGCGCGACCATTGCCAAAAGCCCAGCCGTTATGTTTCATACTATAGTTTTATTATGATCTTATTAAATTATTCCAGAAATAAAATATCAATAAAATAGAAAACAGTAAGATACACTATTCTTTAAAAAAAATCAAATATAATTATGTTTTTTATTGTTGAATTTAAGGAAGGCAGATTATAAGATTGGTCGATTTTTTTTGTTTCATAAAAAAAATAGTGCAAACCAGAGTTCATTTAAAAAAAATAATAGGTTACATATATAAATGAAGGAATTTTGTCGTTGCCTTGAAAAGGGTGCTGATTTTCTTGGGTTGAATTTGTCGCCGAACCAGACGGCTTTGCTGGCTGCCCATGCCCGGGAGTTGCAGCTCTGGAATGCCAAAATTAATCTGACCGCCATAACGGATATCCGCCTTGTGGCATATAAACATTTTGTGGATGCGCTGGCTGCGGCCATGTTTGTGGAACGGCCGTCACGGATAATGGATATTGGTTCCGGTGCAGGATTCCCTGCTGTTCCCATGAAAGTAATCTGTCCGGACCTTGATGTCACCATGGTGGATGCGGTCAGAAAAAAGGTCAGCTTTTTAAACCACGTGGTACGCACCTTAAAGCTTGAGAACATCCGCGCGCTGCATGCAAGGGTCGAAGACCTTGCCAAGGATCCCGGTCATTTTCAGATGTATGATGCAGTGACGGCCAGGGGCTTTGCGGATCTTGGTAAACTGGCAAGGCTTGCCTCTCCCATGCTGGTGCCCGGCGGCAGGATTTATGCCCTGAAAGGGGCGCATGCCCCAGAAGAAATCACATCTGAACTTGAAAGGCAGTTTCATATTACACATAAGCCTTATAGCCTGCCTTTTGTAGATGCCTCAAGAGCTGTTATTATCCTTGAATTTCGCTAAATTCTTGACTTTTGCCTTTGCTGCCATTACAAAGAAAAGTTCGATAACAACAGTCATGGGCTGGGCTGGTCTATCAACACCCGGACTCAACCCATAATGAAACATGAAAGTAATTCAATAAGTTATTTTGACTTTCATATACAGACTTGAAACCGCATTCGAAAGGCAAAAGGAATCTAGGAATAATGGATTATAAAAAAACACTGAACCTGCCTTCTACCCAATTTGCAATGAAGGCCAACCTGCCCCAGCGGGAACCTGAGATGATCAAAGCCTGGGAGCAGAAAAACATTTATAAAAAACTGCGGGAACAATCCAAGGACAAGCCCCTTTTTATTCTCCATGACGGTCCTCCCTATGCCAACGGCCATCTTCACATGGGCCATGCCATCAATAAAATATTAAAGGATATCATCATCCGATCCCGGCAGATGTGCGGTTTTAACGCGCCTTACGTCCCGGGTTGGGACTGCCACGGTCTGCCCATTGAACACAATGTGGACAAAAAGCTGGGCAGCAGGAAAAAGGAGATGACCCCGGTGGAGGTGCGCCGGGAGTGCCGGGAGTATGCTGCGTCATTTGTGGATATCCAGAGAGAAGAGTTTAAACGCTTCGGGGTTTCAGGGGATTGGGATGCGCCTTACCTGACCATGGACTACCCCTATGAGGCATGTATTGCAAAAGAGTGTGGAGAATTTGGCCTGTCAGGGGATATGTTCCTGGGTAAAAAACCCATTTATTGGTGCTGCAACTGCGAGACGGCCCTGGCGGAAGCTGAGATTGAGTACCACGATCACACCTCCCCATCCATTTATGTTAAATTCCCTGTAGAGGACAATGCCAAAGATCTTTTTGATGCAGACGGGGAAACCGTTTCTGTTGTCATCTGGACCACCACCCCGTGGACGCTGCCGGCCAACCTGGGTGTGTGCCTGCATCCGGATTTTGTTTATGCGGCGGTTAAAACACAAAATCAGGGCGTCCTGATCATAGCCAAAGAACTTGTGGAAACTGTAATGGGTGAGTTTGGGATATCAGATTATGCCATTATTGCCGATTTGTCTGCAAAGGATCTTGAAAACCGCAACTGCAAACACCCCTTTTATGACAGGGATTCGTTAATTATTCTGGGGGATCACGTCACCCTTGAGGCTGGAACCGGCTGTGTTCATACGGCCCCGGGCCACGGTGCCGACGACCATATTGCAGGCAATCGCTATGGTCTGGAGTGCTATTCACCTGTGGAGGATAACGGCACATTTTCCCAAGGGGTTGAGCTGTTTGAGGGCCAGTTTATTTTTAAGGCCAATGCCGAAATCAATAAAACCCTGGAAGAAAAAGGGGCGCTGCTTAAGCAGGAAAACATGTCCCATTCCTATCCACACTGCTGGCGCTGTAAAAAGCCTGTCATTTACCGCGCCACCCCCCAGTGGTTTATCTCCATGGACAACCTGGGACTGCGGCAAAAAGCCCTTGATGAAATTAACAATGTTCATTGGATTCCGTCATGGGGCAGGGAGCGTATCTATGCCATGATTGAGCATCGGCCGGACTGGTGTCTGTCCCGCCAGCGTTCCTGGGGGGTTCCCATTCCCGTATTTCACTGCACCAAGTGTCAAAAGGTATATGTGACCCGGGAGTCCGTGGACCGTATCCATGAACTTTTTACTCAATTTTCTTCGGACATCTGGTTTGAAAAAGATGCGCAATATCTGATGCCTGATGGTGCGGTATGCGAAGAGTGCGGTTCAACAACGTTTACCAAAGATCAGAACATCCTTGATGTGTGGTTTGATTCAGGTGTCAGCCATGCCGCCGTGTTAGAGGAAAGAGAGGGGCTGCAACGTCCGGCAGATATGTATCTTGAAGGTTCTGACCAGCATCGCGGCTGGTTTCACTCTTCACTTCTGACCGCTGTGGGCAGAACCGGCCATGCCCCTTACAAGGCCGTGCTTACCCACGGGTTTGTGGTCGATGAAAAGGGTCATAAGATGTCTAAATCCGTGGGCAATGTTGTGGCCCCGGACAAGGTGATCAACCAATACGGTGCCGACGTGTTACGGCTTTGGGCGGCTTCGGCGGATTACCGGGGAGATGTCAGTATTTCCGATAATATCATCAAGCAGCTTTCGGATGCCTACAGAAGGATCAGAAACACCTGCCGGTTTCTTTTAGGTAACTTCACCGGATTTGAACCGTCCCAGGTCCGGCCCATTGAAAATATGGCCGAGCTGGACCGGTTCATTCTCCACCGCCTGCATTATGTGGTAAAACGGTGCCGGGCAGCCTATGATGCCTATGAATTTCATGTGATCTATCACACCCTGCATAATTTTTGTGTGGTGGATCTTTCATCTTTCTATCTGGATATTATCAAGGATCGTGTTTACACAAGTCCCGAAAATTCAGATACACGTAAAGATGCCCAGACCGTTATGTTTATGATACTGGACGCCCTGGTAAAAATCATGGCACCGATTCTGCCCTTTACGGCCGAAGAGATTTACACCCACATGCCCCTGGGAGAGATCAAAAAAGAGAGTGTTCACATGGAAGATATGGTCAGCCTTGATAATGCTCTTGAAGACAGGGAACTTGCAGCCAAGTGGGAAAATATCCGGGCATTGCGGGCTGAGGTAACCAAGGCCCTGGAAGAGGCAAGAACAGCCAAACTCATCGGCCATCCCCTGGATGCCGCCGTTGAAATTAAACTGCCCCCGGGGGACATTGCAGACAAGGTGGCATCCCTGGATGTTGATCTCAATGACATTTTTATCGTGTCCAACGCCCGGGTGGTGGAGACCCTTGACGGGGATGTCTACCAGGGCAAGGAGATCGAAGGCCTGGCCATAAAGGTGGCAAAGGCCTCCGGTGAAAAATGTGAACGGTGCTGGCGGTTTGATGAAAATCTGGGAACGGATCCGGATCATCCCACGGCCTGTCCCCGCTGCACCCAGGCCCTTAAAACCATTCTGGGATGATGGCCGGTTTTTCAGCACCCATGCGGCGGCTTGCCCTGGTGAGTATCTGTGTTATTTTGCTGGACCAGATCACCAAATGGCTTATTGTAAGACATTTGCCGCTGTACGCCAATATTACGGTGATTGACAATTTTTTTAACATCACCCATATACTTAATCCTGGGGGCGCTTTCGGTTTTTTTGCCGAACAGTCCCCCGGGATCAGAAAATTCATTTTTTTATTTTTATCCTCCGGGGTTGCCCTGTTTGTACTCTGGCTTTACCGAAAAACAGCCCAATCCCACACTTTTTTATCCTATGGCCTGGCCCTGATCTTCGGGGGGGCTATAGGGAATCTGATTGACCGGTTCCGGTTTGGCAAAGTTGTTGATTTCCTGGATTTTTATGCCGGCTCCCTTCACTGGCCGGCCTTCAATATTGCAGATTCAGCGATTACCATTGGAATGGGCATATTAATTTACCACCTAGTATTCAACAAATTGCCTGAAATATAAGAGGTACCCATGCATCCGATCCTTTTTCAGGCCGGCGGTCTGAAGCTTTATACTTATGGCCTTTTCGTGGCACTGGGCTTTATCACAGCTATCTGGTTTACAAAACGGAATGCAAAATTTTATGGTGTTCCGAATCAGATGGTATCAGATCTTTTTTTTACCATATTGTTCAGCGCTCTTGCCGGCGCCCGTATCCTTTATGTGCTTATTAATTTCAACGATTATCGGGATAATCTTCTTGATATCTTTAGAATCTGGAACGGGGGTCTGGTTTTTTTCGGGGGCTTTATCGGCGGAGCCCTTGGGGCGATTATATTCTTGCGTGTCAAAAAAATGGATATCTGGAAAACCGCTGATGTTCTGGCCCCCGGCCTTGCTTTAGGTCACTCCGTGGGCCGTTTCGGCTGTCTTTTTGCCGGATGCTGTTACGGCAAATCCTGTACGTTACCCATTGCCCTGACCTTTACGAATCCGGACAGCTTGGCTCCCCTTAATACCCCGTTGCATCCCACTCAGCTCTATATGATTGCCTCCAACTTTGTTCTTTTTTTGATTCTTCTGGCCATACAGCAGCGCAAACGCTTCAACGGCATGGTCTTTTTAAGTTACATTCTGCTCTATTCCCTGTTCAGGTCAATTATTGAATTTTTCAGGGGGGATTTCAGGGGTAACTTCTTTTTTGATTTTCTGTCATTGTCCCAGGGTATCGGATTGCTGATCTCCTGCATTGCCTTGATATTCATGATCATCAAATTGAGATCCCGGCATGGCACCCGTTAAGAACCTGGTCACATACAAGTCCCTTGCAGGCTCTCTTGATGCTTTATCAAAGGCTGATACACTTAAAACCGTGCTCATTTGCGGGGAATCCTTTCTGGTACGCAAGGCGTTGGATACCCTTGTTCCGATACTGCTTAAAGGGGAGTCAAAACAGTTCGGCTTTGATCTCCTGGACGGGAAAACAACACCCGTGGGAGAGATTGCCGAACAGGCCGGTACGTTTTCTTTTCTTGGAACCAGAAAAGTCATTGCGGTAAAAGATGCCCCGCTTTTTGTATTAAAAGCGTCCGCCGGTGAGATCAGCTACAGTGATAAGGATCTTCAAGTTTTGATCCGTCTTGTTGAAGAGGGCATCCCTGACAATCATGTGCTCGTCTTTACCACGGGTACACCGGATCGCAGAAAAAAGATATACAAGCTTATCCTTGAACACGGGTTGGTGGTGGACTGCAGTGTTGCCACGGGCGCAAGAAAGGCGGACATTGAAGAACAGCAGGCCGTGCTGCAGGATATCAGCCGCCAGATGCTGTTAAAAACAGGAAAGCAGATGGCCCCGGATGCCTTTGCAGCCCTTGTGGACCAGACAGGATTTAATCCGGAGTTGTTTGCAAATGCAATTGAAAAACTTCTGACATATACCGGGGGCGGAAACCGGATTTCAGTGGCTGATGTTGGGGCTGTGGTACACAAGGATAAAAAAGACCCCATATTTACCCTGACCAATGCGGTGATGGACCGGGATGTCTCTACAGCACTTACCGTATTATCGGGCTTATTGTCGGACGGGTTTCATCCGCTACAGATTTTAAAAACTTTTGAAAACCAGATCAGAAGACTTTTAGCCATCAAATGTTTTACAACAAGTCTGAATACGGGCAGGGCAGGGGGCTCTTCTTTAAAATATATGCAGTTCAATGCGTTCAAGCAGATGCTTTTGCCTGCAATGATGGATTGGGATTCAAACGCACTGAAGGCGGATGAAGAAAAGATGGGCCTTTTTATGGTTGGGAACGATAAAGATGAGACCCGTTCCGGCAAGCTGCCGGTCAATGATCTTTTGCTGGCGCCCAATCCAAAAAATGCCTATCCTATATTTCAGAATTTTTTAAAGTCTGAGAACTTTGCCCTGGAAGAACTGACATGCGCATTGTCTACACTTGCCGATCTTGATTATCGTATTAAATCCTCCGGGGGGGATACTGTTACAGGACTTGAGAATTTTATTATGGTCCTGTGCCGCAGGCCTGGCAAATAAATGCTGTTTTTTTCTTGCGGTACCGTTGCCGGGTCTTAGAAAATTTATCATGGCATTGTGCCGAAAAGGAGATCTGCTTTGAAAAGGCGTAAAACCAAAATTGTAGCGACCATATCCAACCTGAACTGTTCAGTGGAATTCATTGAAACTCTTTATAGGGCCGGAATGAACGTGGTGCGTTTGAATACGGCTCATATGAGTCATGATGATGCCAGGCAAGTTATTGAAAATACTCGCAAGGTGTCGGACAAGATCGGTATTCTTTTAGATACCAAAGGCCCTGAGATCAGAACCTGTGACGCCAAAGAGCCTTTGTCCGTTGTCTCCGGGGATTATATCCGGATCAAAGGAGAGCCTGGCGGAGTTTCGAAAGCGGATGTGATCTGTGTATCCTATTCGCATTTTGTCGATGATGTGCCGGTTGGTTCTTCCATTCTCATTGATGACGGATGTATTGCATTGAAAGTGAAAGAGAAGGCGGACGGCTATCTCAACTGTTTCGTGGAGAATGACGGGGTAATTTACCCCAGAAAAAGTGTCAATATTCCATCGGTTCATGTTAAATTGCCGGCTTTAAGCGAAAAAGATAGGGGGTTTATTGCATTTGCCGCAGACCAGGATCTTGACTTTATTGCCCACTCCTTTGTTCGCAACAAAGATGATGTTCTGGCCGTTCAAAATATTCTTGATGAGAAAAAATCTTCAATCAAAATCATTGCCAAAATTGAGAATGCCCAAGGGGTGGACAATCTTCTGGAAATTCTGGAACATGCCTATGGGGTGATGGTGGCCAGGGGTGATTTAGCCGTGGAAATTCCAACTGAAAAAATTCCCTTGATTCAAAAAGATATTGTTCAAACCTGTATAGAACGTAGACGCCCTGTTATTGTGGCCACCCAGATGCTGCATTCCATGATTCATTCGCCACGGCCCACAAGGGCCGAAGTCTCTGATGTGGCCAATGCCTGCCTGGATCATACTGACGCGTTGATGCTCTCCGGTGAGACGGCCAATGGTAAATATCCTGAACAAGCAGTGCTGACCATGGCCAGGATTGCCCGGGAGGTGGAGGAAAAAAGAAGCTCATTCGTTGATGTCCCCTATTCAAGTAAAGACAAACTGACAGACTATCTTGCCAAGGCGGCAGTAAAATCTTCCCTGCGGTTGAATACCAGAGGAATTGTAGCGGATTCTCTTTCCGGAAAAACTATTTTGGCCCTGGCCGCCTACCGGGGGGACAGCCCGATTTTCGCCCAGGTTTACGATAAAAAAGTGATGCGCATGCTCTCTTTGTCCTTTGGGGTATTCTCCGAGTACATACCTCTGGGGGCAAGTCCAAGGGAATCAGTTAGAGGTTCCATCTGTCGTTTAATTGAAGACCAAAATTTTAAAGATGACGACCGGATTATTGTGCTTTCCGGCAGTTTCGGGCCTGAACTGGGTGCTTCTTTTATTGAGATCAGCAATGCAAAAAATTTCAGCACCCAATGCGCGTTGATTCAAAAATAAGCTTAACTTACGGTTCTGGGAAGTGGAGCGTTATTTTGTAGGAAATTCAGAGGCGTTTTGGTTTGTCTTTCGGAAAGATTGACATTGTTATAGATTTATGAAAACATATTAATAATAAATTTAAGCAGTTATTTTTATTTTTTGGGGGGAGGCGGGTCATATGTTGGAAAATGCCATGCGGAAGATGTTCAAGACCACCTCACGGCGAATTGCAGTGCCGGCACTTTTGACAATCTTTCTTTATGTCATTGCTATGTTTATTGTTTTTCTTCCTCATATTGAACAAAGCTTTATCAGCAGGAAGAAGGAACTGATCCGCGAGTTAACCGAAACGGTCTGGAGCCTGGTTGAAAACTACCACGAACGGGAGCTCTCCGGCGAACTGACCCGGCCCGAAGCTCAGAAACGGGCACTCCTCCGGATCGGTACACTCCGGTACGGTCCTGAAAAAAAAGATTATTTCTGGATTGCCGACATGACGCCACGGATGATTTTGCATCCGTATCGCCCGGATATTGTGAACAAGGACATTGAGGAGATTCAGGATTCAGGTTTCAAAACGCTTTATTTTAGTTGGAAAGAGGTGGTTGAGACCAAAGGCGTCGGGTATGTTGATTATCAGTGGCAATGGAAAGACGATCCCAACAAAATGACTGATAAACAGTCATACATCAAAGGCTTTGAACCGTGGGGCTGGATTGTGGGTACCGGTATGTATCTCAGTGACATTTATGCGGAGATCGACGCCATACGCAATAGGTTTATCGCCATCTCCACAGCTATTCTGGGCATCGTCCTGATGCTGTCACTATATTCCATTCGCCAGACAATGAAGGCCGACAGGGTACTGATGCGCACCCTCATTGAACGAAACGTACTGAATATTTCCTTGAAAAAAAGCAAAGAGCGATTTCGCAGCCTTCTGGAAAACACCAGTGACTGGATATGGGAAAGCGATGAAAAGGGTCAGTATACCTATTCAAGCCCCAGGGTGGAGGCGTTGTTGGGTTTTTCCTCGGAAGAGGCAATACACAAAACCATCATGGATTTCGTGCCCATAGATTTAAAGAACCTGTATCAGAAAACCTTCGAAAATCTGCTTGGCGGCCAAAAACCATTTAGAGGATTTGAAACTACATGCCAGAAAAAAAACGGCGAGAATGTGGTTGTCGAACACAATGCAGTGCCGGTTTTTTCGGAAAACGGCGGGCTTTTGGGCTACAGAGGGGTGACCCGGGACATCACGGACCGAAAAAAGGCCATGGAAGAGCTTAAAAAGAGTCGAGACGTCCTACACGCAAACCTTGAGGAGACCGTGAAGTCGTTGGCCTACGCTGCGGAAAAACGTGATCCTTACACTGCCGGCCATCAGACACGGGTTGACCGATTGGCCTGTGCCATTGCACGAGAACTTGGACTTTCAGATCATCAGATTGAAGGACTTCACTTTGCCGCACTTTTACATGATATCGGCAAAATTGCCCTGCCGTCCGAATTCCTGTCTAAACCGACGATGTTGTCCCACGAAGAGCATGAAATCATTAAATGCCATCCCCAGGTGGGGTACGATATCTTGAAAAATATTCATTTCCCATGGCCGGTTGCGGAAATGGTATACCAGCACCACGAATATCTTGACGGTTCAGGTTATCCCAGGAATTTGACCGATAAGGAAATTCTTCTTGAATCAAAAATACTGACGGTTGCCGATGTGGTGGAGGCCATATCATCCCACCGTCCCTACAGGCCGTCTCTGGGCATGAACGCAGCACTGGAGGAGATACGCAATGGTCGGGGAATTCGATATCATGCTCCTTCTGTGGACGCCTGTCTGAAGCTCATCAAAGCTGAAAATGTCGATTTATTGGGATTGTCAGAAATAGATAAGGGAGAATTAGGGCCTATAAAGAACGCAACTTAATTGAATGCTTTATCGGTAACTTTTATGCTGAGACTATGTTTTAATCAGGGGCATGGGTTTGCAAACACCAAACCCTTGGGCAAAATCAACACCAATTTCATTCAATATGTCAATGATGGGTTGGTTTTCAGCGAATTCAGCAATGGTAATTTTTCCCAGAAGATGTCCAATTCGATTAATTGTTTCAGTCATTGCCCTGTCCACCTCATCCTGTTCAATGTTTTTTACAAAGCTGCCGTCAATCTTCAAATAGTCAACCGGTATGTTTTTCAAATAACTAAAAAAGTTTGCACCGGTGCCAAAGTCATCAATAGCAAATTGGATACCAATTTGCTTACATTCATTTATGAAATCTGTTGCGGCACGCAGATTTCTTACAGCAACCGTTTCAGTTATTTCAAAGCAGATAGATGTCGTATCAATGTTGTATTGGGTAATTTTTGCCTTTATGAAATCGCATAACTCAAGACAGTTGATTGAAGCTCCTGAAAGGTTGATGTTCACCATCAGGCCGGAATCTCCATGATCAGCACGTATATTATGAAATTCTGAAAAAACTTTATTGATCACCCACTGATCAATCTGTGGCATTAAGTTATACCGCTCGGCAGCAGGAAAGAAACGACCGGGCGGGATAAGCTCCCCACTCTCAGACACCAATCGTAAAAGAATTTCCAGATGCTGTCGGGGGCCGGTACGATCGCTCAATGTCTGGAACGTCTGATAGTAAAGAGAGAAGCGATCTTCCTCCAGTGCGGATTTTATACGTTCCACCCAACTGACTTCATTTCGCCTGGCTGTCAACTCCGCCTTATTGTCCTGAAAAATACAAAGGCGGTGGCGGCCGGATTCTTTTGCCCAATAACAGGCCGAATCAGCTTCACTCATAACATCCTTGGCCTTACGACTCCTGCTGGTGACAGATGTCATACCGATGCTTATCCCAACGGTATTACTTTTGCCATTATAAAAAAAATGGAAATTTTTGACGGCGCTAAGAATACTGTTGGCGATTATCCGGCCGCGTTCTTCATCGCATCCGTCCAGGAGAAGGCCGAATTCATCTCCGCCAAGACGTGCCACTGAATCACTGGTCCGAACCTGAGCGCTTATGATCCGTGATAATTGTATAAGCAGTTCATCTCCGGCATTATGACCACAGGTGTCATTAACAATTTTAAATCCGTCAAGATCCATAAAACAAAGCAACCCTGATCTTTTCTCAACTTGAGCCCGCTCAATTGCCTTTGCAACCCTTTCCTCAAATTCACGGCGATTAATCAGCCCGGTCAATGAATCGTGGGATGCCTGCCAGGATTGTTGTTTCAGTCGTTTACGAAAAATGGTGACATCGCTCAAACAGAGTACGCCGCCAATCAATTTTCCGCTGTTATCCAGTAAGGGAACGGCCTGCTCTTCCACAGCTATTGTTCGATTGTCATGGGAAATAAGAGAACAGCGCCCTTGGCAGGAGGCAGATCTTTTTGTATTAATTGCCTTGTAGAGTGCACTCTCAACTTCTGAATTGGTTTGCTCGTCAATTAGTGTCAGAATTTCAGATATGGCTTTCCTGTTTAATTCGTAAAATGAACGGCCAATGAGTTTCTCTGCAGCAGGATTAAGATAGACAAGGCTTCCTTTTTTATCCGTACGGAGGACGCCGTCATGAATTGACTGGAGTGTAACCTCTGCCTGTTGTTTTTCTTCAGACAATTCAGTGGAAAGTCGACGAAGTTTTTTAACCGGGAGGAACCAGAGTACCAGCAAAACTAAGGACCCCATAAACAACCCAAGAACACTGCTGACCAAAGTGTTGTGAATGACATGGGAAAGGCTCGTACTCACAACAACCTTTCCTACGATCCGATATAGATCATAGAGCGGGTAGCTTCGCTGTATAAAACGGCCCTTTATGGGTTCCCCGGCTGAAGTCAGTTCATTTCCTTGATCATCGAAAATCTGCACAAATTCGTTTTCCAATAGAACGGGTTCCCGGGCAAGGATTCCCTGCATCCGGTTTTCTGCAAACATCCATGTTTGCGGAAGTGTTGTGATCATTTCTTTTTGCGCATTGGCTTTGATCCGAGCCTTGAAAGTGAGTTCTTTTGATAAATCACTATATGCAATAAAAGCGGAAACTGCCGGAAGGCCGAAGACCACAACTATGGATATGGTCAAGGATAGATGGAGGAGCAGTTTATCAAGCTTATCCGGGATGGAAGGAGTCATCAGTTTCGTGTTATTGAGCCGGATAATTGCCGTTTTGTTTTAAAATATCGGACCCTTTTTCAGAAAAAACAAACTCAAGGAATGCATCGACTTGAGCAGAGCGCTCCTTTGGAAGAATAAAGTAAAACCGTTTGATAATCGGATAATCACCTGCAATGCAGGACTGAATGTTAGGCTCCACACCGTCAAGTGTTAATGCGCGAAGCTCTCTTTTTTCAGAAATAAGCAAAGCCAAAGATGTCACCCCGATGCTGCCGGGTGTGTTCTCAATCTTGTCCACCGCTTCTTGATCCGTTGAAGCGAAAAGAAATCCCTGCTGGTTTTCGGCAATCTCTACCGCTTTTTTTAGTTCAGGAGAAAGGGCTTTTATCTGTTTGGTATTATCGTCTCCGGCCTGGCGGATAATGGGACGAATGGTGGAGCCGTCCGGCCATTGTTTTAAAACACCTTTATAAATGTCCACGAGTTGTGTTTGTGTGACGGCATCAATTTTTGTCCTGTTTGATACGGCAAAAACCGTTGGTGTACGGGCGTATTCAACGGCAACAAGTCCTTTTTCCAACTCAGCATCTTTTAAAGGCCGGGCACTGAGGCCGATCTGAATAGCGCCTTTAGGGACTGCTTTTATGGCACCGCTGCTTCCGATACTTGGCAGTAATGTAATTTGAACGTCTGGATTTGCTTCTTGATATGCTTGGGCAATCCATTTCATTGTGCCAAGGGCATTACCGGTTCCACCTATTGTTATGGCAGCTGAGCATGCAGCTATAGTGAAATAAAAAAATATAAGTGTTAAAACGAATACGGACAAGGAACAGTATTTTTGTTTTAAATGAATCATCACTTTTCCCCCCTTTTTTTTATTATAAACAGAGCTGAAAGTATAGCTCAGACCCAATTAATTTTCTATGAAAAATGGGAATTTAATATTCTCCCATATAATCCACAAGCATCCCTGTGGTCTGACGTAACCGCTGACTGATAAGCTTGGAGATTTTCCACAGCAGTTGGACCCCTAATTGTGGATCGTCCTGGGTCAGGCGAATCAGATTGTCCTGGGTCATGAAAAAAATTACGGTTTCTTTTACGGCGATGCCCGAGGCAGAGCGTGGCTCACCGTCGATCAAGGCCATTTCGCCAAAAGTCTGGGAACTGGTCAGGGTGGTGATCCGGGTGTTTTCCTTAATAATGTCAATGGCACCCTTGACGATAATTCCCAGGCTTTTGTCCGTATCCCCTTCCTTGAACACGATGGCACCCGGTTTAGCTATCACCGGTTCAATATAGAAACATATTTTTTTGGTATGTTCCCAGGAGAATTCCCTGGCCCATTTTGTTTTCTGGAGTACATGGGCATATCTGGCATATTTTTCCTGGGGCGGGCCAGCTGCATTCTGCCGATCATTAGGTTTCATGCTTTTTCCGGTCATTTGAGAATTGGATTTGTTGAGTATAAATTCCAGATCGGTTGAACTCAATGAATCCAACAGGCACTATTCCTTAGTGATAAATTCGTCCAGTTTGGTGAAAAGACTTTCAGGCCATTGTTCGGCTGTCAGAAACAGTTCTTTTTCTTCGGGCGTCAGACTTTCTTTAATAGCGGGGGGCAGGCTTTCATAGGCCTCTTGTCTGACTATTTCTGTTTTTTTATCCATTTTGTTCATCTCTTTTTTTATCCTCTGAATACAACAGCTTAAAAATTTAGGTAAAAAGTCTGGAAACCAGCGCGGTTACTGCAGTTTCCACCCGTAAAATCCGGGGACCCATGGTCATGGATTCAAACCCTTTGTTCACAAGGGTCTGGACTTCAAGATCAATAAAGCCGCCTTCCGGTCCGATCACAAGCACTGTATCAGAATTCAGCCCCACCGGACAGAAGGAGTGCGCTTTGGGATGGGCAAGAATTCTTTTTTTATTTCTACCCAGTTCCGGCAGTTCCTCTTTAACAAAGGGAGAGAAAAAACGTTTCAGGTGTACCCGGGGTACAAGGGTATCCCTGGCCTGGCAAAGACCTAGGGCAAGATGCCGCTCGATATCGGCTTGCAACAATACGCCCGAATCCCAGAAACTTTTTTCCACCCGCCGTGAATTAATCAAAAAAATTTCTTTCACGCCCAGGCTTGCAAGGCTTTGAAGGATACGTTTAAGCATCTTGGGGCGGGGTAACGACAGCACTAGGGTCAGGGGCAAAGGTGCCGGCGGGTCCTGGTCAAGGTTGACTTCCATTTCAACGGACTGCATATTTTCGGACACGATTAGACCGGTGCCTATTTTTGCATTTTTTCTTCCGCATACAAGGGTATCACCCGGTTTTGCCCCGAGCACCCGGATAATATGTCTGCACCGGTCATCCTGGAGCCTTACCCGATCAGGGCTTATGAAGTCGCGATCTTCCAGCAGTATAAGGTTCATGTCAGAAGGTAACGATTTCCATGTTTCTGATCAATGCCCGGAACTGTTTCATCCAGTCCGCACCGCCTGTTAGCTGTGCCAGTTCAACGGCCATGTGCACGGCAGTCACCTGGTTCTGGCGGCCTAAACCCTGGACACAGGAAGGGCAATTGGTCAATATTTTTGGCTTTACCGTACCCAGGCCCTGACGTGCCGTCTTTATGGCATCCTGTTTCCTTAAAAACATGTTGTAACTGATATCCGGCCGGGACAACGCCATGGTTCCGGCTTCAGAACAGCAGTAAGGCACGTCCCGGGCCTCAATTCCGGCCCGGGCCAACTTTGCAACTGCCATACCTTTCAAACTGTCATGGCAGGGGGCATGATAAAGGCAAGCTTGGGGCGTCGCTGCTGTCAGACCATGTTCAAACAGATATCCTGAAATATCAAACAGGCCTGCATCAAACAGGTCTGTTATACCCTGATCGGACAACGATTCCATGCAGGTGCCGCAGGAGACAATGCAGCCGGAAAACTCAAGGTCATTGAACATATCCCGAATCTGGGTCATGATAATGGTGTTCTCAAGCGACACTTTTTGGGCCTCCTTTTTCCGGGCATTGACCTTCAGCGGGTACCCGCAGCACATGTATGGGGGCGGCAGCACCACCTGGTGGCCCTGGCAAAGCAGCAGAAAAATGGTTGCCTTTGAGATATCGGAAAACATGCGCTCACTGCCGCATCCTGGAAAATAAAACACCGTGGAAATAACTTTTCCGGGAGGATTTATTAAAATGGCCTGGTTTCTGTCCGCAGGGGGCAGGTATGCCCGAAGCGTGGTAAGTCCGGGTTGGGATACCGGGGCGTGCAGCAACTTTAGTACTCTTTTTTCCTTTAACGCCGGTATCAAAGAGATGGGTTTTGCAACTTTCACCGCCGCACGCTGGGCAGAACTGCCGGCTGTCAAAAGCCCTGTACGAATGATCGGGTTCAATGTCTGGTTGCGGGTACCCAGATAGCCAAGGGTTAATTGGGTGGATACGGGCGTATGCTTGAAATCCATTTTTTTAAGGATTTCACGTTCCTCAATGGAAATAATCCCGGAATCAATATTTACCGGACACTTGTCAAGGCACTTGTGGCAAATGGTGCAGTGATCGGCAATCTGTTCAAGATTTTTGAGTACCTTGAATTTTGTGGACTGGATCCGCTGGGTAATGTAAAGCAACGCCTCGATCAAAGCGCCCAGGGCAAGGTTTTTATTCCTGGGATGGAAAAACATGTTCCTTGCCGGATAAAATACCGGGCACTGGGGCTTGCATTTGCCGCAGCGAACGCAATGGGAAATGTTTGCGGCAAGATCAGACAAAGATCCGTGCTTGAGGATCTGGGCCTCAAGTTTCATAAGATTAAATGACGGGGTGAACACTTTATTCAAAATATCAGGCTCGGACAATTTTCCCGGGTTCATCAGCCCGTTGGGGTCCACTTGTTTTCGATATGCGTCAAATTTCTTCACCTGATTCTCATCCAGGTATTTGAATTTGGTGATACCGATACCGTGCTCGCCGGAGACCACACCGTCAAGGGCCACAGCTTTTGCCATGACCTTATCCGCGGTCATGTGGGCCCGCGCAAGCATCTCCTTATCATTGGAAAACACCGGGATATTGACATGTACGTTGCCGTCCCCTGCATGCATGTGTGTGGCAATGACAACGAGACGGCTCAAGGTGTCATTGTAAATGCGTTCCACATTCGAGAGAACAAGGCTGTATCCATGCAGGTGATCCTGGATCTGGCCGTGGAAATTTTTGGTGTGAATAAAGGCTTCCAAGGCGTCCCGGGACGCAATGTCGAGCTTTTTACGGATACCGTAGGCAATATCCTTGATCCGGCCCACCTTTTTTCCTAACCACTGGGGATCGGAAAGGGGAATGGCCGTCTCAAGATATGTCAGGATATTTTGAATAATCCGGCCCTGGGTGTATTTTTTCTCTTCAACATTGGTTTGGTCAACAAACCTTACAAAATCGGCCAGACTGTCAATGGGCAGAACAATATCTTCGTTGAGCTTGAAGGCATTGGTATGAGCGGCAATGGCACCGAGCCGTTTGCGGTCTTCCCAGTAACGGGCCGCTTCGGCCCGGTCCTGGGCAATGGAGAGTCCGGTCTTGTCATAGGCTTCCAGGATTGTCTCTATACCACGCATACCCTGATCAAGGAGGGCTTGATCATTGGAAACCATATCAATGAGCAAAACGGCTTTCAGTCGGTCTCCCACGGACCGCTTGGTCTTGTATTTGATGGCTTTGATATATTCTTCGTCAAAATGTTCCAGGGCCATGAGCGCGGGATCGCTGTTATCAAACCGGGTACAGATTTCCCTAATCACCTTGCCTGCCTCGGTCATGTCATTGCCGAAAAATTCAATGCAGCAGGTCGCCTTGTGTGCAAACTCAGGGTAGAGGATAAATTCGGCCCAGGTGATGATGCCGTCACACCCCTCTTTCTGCAACCCGGGCAGACCGCCTAACACCTTATTGGTGACATCCTTGCCCAGTCCCTTTTTTCGGACATCCGCCCCGGTCAGTTCAATGGTTTTAAGGATCTTACCTTTCTCATCTTTCACCACAAAATTAAGCGTATCCTCGTACCGGATTTTGCGTAAGGGGTGGTCCTGGCGCGCCACGGTAAGCAGGTGACCGTCAGGCATGGTGATTCTGAAAGACAAGACATTGTCAATGGCGGTGCCGTAGAGCACGGCTGTTTTGCCGCCGGCATTTTCCGCCAGATTGCCGCCAATGGTGCAGGCCCAGGCAGAAGTGGGATCAGTGGCAAAAATATAGCCCTGGGCAGCGGCCGCATCCTTGGCATCCTGGGTGATGACGCCGGCTTCCATGGGCATCACGGCATACGCCATGCCGTCCTTTGTTTTGCGGTATTCAATGGGAAAAATTGTGTTCAGTTTCTCCGTATTGATCATAATGCAGTCCGGTGCCAGGGGCGTGGCCCCGCCGGTCAGCCCCGTGCCCCCGCCCCTGGGAATGATATGAAATCCTAATTTTTTTAATTTTCCGACCAGTGTGGGGATCTGGCCTTCCCGGTCCGGCCGCAGTACGGCTGCAGGCGAGTATCTTCGCCAGTCCGTAGCGTCCGTGGCATGGGATGTAATGTTAAAGGGGTCAAAGCAGATATTGGCCTTGCCGATCACAGGGGAAAGCAGCCGTGACATCCTTGCCTGTTCCTTTGCCACGGAATTTATTTGTGTTTTAAGCTGCCGGAGTGCGGATCTGCAGGCGTCAAGCACGATGCGGACCTCGTCGTGTTCGGCATGTCCGGCAATATTGAAAAGGTCATTTTCGAATTCGGCAAACAGCCGCCGTCTCAGCATGGGATGTTCCACCAGTTCCTGGAACAAAAAGGCATTCCTGCGAATGATGAAAAGGTCCCCCATGAAACGGTGGAGAAGGCGGGAGGAGCGTCCTGTGCCTTTAAGCGTTTCCAGAAGATGAATGGTGCTTAGGATTTCATTGCCGAATAAATGTACAATGATCTGGTCGTCACCGGCCGAGGTATAGTTAAACGGTATTTTTCTAAAAGGATCTCGCATAATACTTCAAAGATGGTCATCTTTAGCACCAAGTCAAAAATTAAATATCTTGCAGACGGGCCTGGACGTCAATTCTATTCATTGTGTTCCCGGGTTTTGTGGAACTCGATGTCCGGCCAGTCCTCCTTGGTAAACCCAAGCTGATATTCACTGGTGGTCATAAAGGTCAAGCGCCCTTCGGCATCCCGGGCCAGGCTGGATTCGTTTCTTCGTATAAAGTCATTAAAATAAGATTCGTTTTCGCATTCCACCCATCGGGCCACGGACAGGTCAATGGGCTCGTATCCTGCATTGACATTATACTCAGCCTTCAGCCGTGCCATGGTTACGTCAAACTGGAGTACACCCACGGCACCGATGATGTGCATGTTGCCATGCAAAGGGCGGAAGACCTGAATGGTACCCTCTTCCGCCAGTTGGGTCAGCCCCTTTGTCAGAGACTTGGCTTTCAAAGGGTCTTTAAGCAGCACGCGCCTGAAATGTTCCGGGGCAAAACTTGGAATGCCCAAAAATTTCAAGGGTTCTTTGGTGGTAAAGGTATCCCCGATCTTGATGGTGCCGTGGTTATGAATGCCGATAATATCCCCCGGATATGCCTCTTCCACATTGGAACGCTCCTGGGCCATGAAGATAGTGGCATTGGCAATTTTGATATCTTTTCCAATGCGGTGGTGCCGCACCTTCATGCCTTTGGTGAATTTTCCCGAACAGATCCTGAAAAATGCGATTCGGTCCCTGTGCTCGGGATCCATATTGGCCTGAATTTTAAATGTGAACCCTGAAAAAGCAGCTTCTGCCGGGTCCACATCCCGGGTCGCTGTGGGCCGCATTCCGGGGCATGGTGCAATCCGGACAAATGCGTCCAGCATCTCACGGACCCCGAAGTTATTGATGGCGGACCCGAAAAACACCGGGGTCTGGGTACCGTTGAGATAGAGATCAATATCAAAGGGCTCTGCAGCCACGGAAAGGAGTGCCACATCCTCGCGCAATTGATGGGCCAGGCTCTCCCCGATCATTTCATCCAGCATGGGGTCATCAAGGTCCTTAATCAATACCCCGTCGTCATTTTTAGGGGTGTATCCCGGTGTAAAAATTCCCAACTGCTGTTCTTCCAGATTATACACCCCTTTAAACCGCTTGCCCATGCCGATGGGCCAGGTCAAAGGTACGCACTCAATTTGCAGCTTATCCTCAATCTCCTGAAAAAGATCAAGGGGTTCAAGCCCCTCACGGTCCAGTTTGTTGATAAAAGTGATAATCGGCGTGTTGCGCATCCGGCATACTTCCATCAGCTTCTGGGTCTGAGGTTCCACCCCTTTGGCAGAGTCAATGATCATCACGGCACAGTCAACCGCAGTGAGCACCCGGTAGGTATCCTCACTGAAATCCTTATGTCCCGGGGTGTCCAGAAGATTGATTTCGTAATCTTTATAATTAAACTTCATTACGGAAGACGAGACGGAAATACCTCTTTCCTGCTCAATGGATAAAAAATCGGAGGTGGCGGCCCGGGCCGCTTTTCTGGATTTTACGGCACCGGCCTGCTGGATGGCACCACCGAACAACAGCAGTTTTTCCGTCAGCGTTGTTTTGCCGGCATCCGGATGGCTGATAATACCGAATGTTCTGCGTTTTTTTATCTCCGGTAATAATGTCTTGTCTATTTTATTATCTATGGGATTTGTCATGGATATGTCTTCAACCTGCCCGATTCATGCACAAGGCATTGAAATAGTAAAAATTAAGGGTGGAAATTTAACAGCATTTCGGCATAGAATCAAGCCTTTAAAAGATTTGTAGCACAATAATATTTTAGCATCACAGAAAAATATTGCATACAGTCTCCTTTTTATGAATTATGTACTCGAAATACTCTTTAGGAGTTGCAAAAAAATAGGTTTTTAGCCAATTTTTTATCTTGCCAAAACCATATAGATCTGTTAGAAACTTCTCCTGTTGCGCCCGTAGCTCAGCTGGATAGAGCAACGGACTTCTAATCCGTAGGCCGGACGTTCGAATCGTCTCGGGCGCGCCATTTAAAAGCCAACAGCCATAAGGCTTTCAGAGGCATCCTTGATCATCCAAGGGTGCCTTTTTTGTTTCCAAATTGGGCGATTGTGCCCGGATTTGTGCCCGTCTGATTATCCAGGTATTTTTCCTGTTTTGCCGTTGCCATCTTCAAATCAGAATCATTAAGGACCAAGGATTTAATAATTTCCGAATATGATCTCATGCATCTCCTCTACTGTCTTAGTAGTTATGCAAAAAAACAGCACTTCAAATTTTTGGAATGTTTAAAAAATATACAGATAGTGGTTGTGGACAGACTATAAATTCAGTATTCATATTCGATTATGACGATACAAACTTACTCTCCAGAGATAGAAGCGCAAATGCGTGATTTTTATAATAGCCTATCAGAAAAAGATCGGCGTTGTTATGCTGCCATTGAAACCTCAAAATTAGGACATGGCGGTGCGAGCTATATGCGTAGGCTTTTCGGTTGTGATGATCGCACCAGTTCGTCGGGGGCAACAGGGAGTTGGGGGCGAGTATATCCGGTGAAGCCCAACGCATTCGGAAGATAGGTGGAGGACGCAAATCACTCTTGGCAACGACTCAAGGATTGGATGATGCATTTTTAGAAGTAATACTCGATGATCCAGTTTTTTGGGATTAGACAATGTCACAATATTGGGAAATGTAAAGGCTGGTCAAGTCGATGGTATAATACCAACTATTCCAGCTGATATCTCACCCATCGGTTGGCCAGCCTCCACTGAGCAGAATAAAATAAGTTTTACTTGAATACAAGGGTTCCATTGCGATATATGCTTCATTTCTGCAAATAATAAATGAGGCGGATGTGTTAATAGAGAAGCTGTTGCCGTTTGTTGAAAATTATACCGAGTCACTGAATACTGAGTTAACAGAGTCTTCCCCTGGGATGACCTTAAGTAAATCACAAAAATTCTGGCTGGGTTTCTGCATCACTGGAATCATTTTAACCAACAGCATCAATTGGACTGCTTTTTCCCGTATCAGCATAGGACGGTATAAAAAAACAGCACTTTCCTGGATGTTTCGCCATTCTAAAATTGCTTGGGAGCATCTGTTCCACTTCAGTCTCAAAATTATTTTCAAAGTATATGGTATCACCAAAGGCGTTGTCAGTATTGATGATTCCGATAAAAAGCGCAGTAAATGCACAACAAAAATTTTTGGCGTCAACAAAATAAAAGACAAATCAACAGGCGGTTTTTGCATGGGGCAAAGTTTGGTATTTTTGGTATTGGTAACACCGAAAATAACCATTCCAATAGGCTACGCCTTTCATGTTCCTGATCCAAAAATCAGCGAATGGGTCAAGGAGGATAAAAGGTTAAAAAAGGCTGGAGTACCAAAATCAAAACGCTCGAAAAAGCCGGTGCGATCAGATGAATATCCAACTATTTCAAGTATTTCTATAGCTCTTTTAAAAACCTTTGTACAGCAACACCCTGAAATAAAAATAGAAGCAATTGTTGCAGATGCCTTGTATGGTAATGCTGAGTTCATGGATGAAGCTTCAAAAATTGCAGGAAGCGCTCAAGTCATTAGTCAAATAAGGTACAATCAAAATATTTCATTCAAAAACAGTAAAAAATCAGTGGAAAAATATTTTGAAAATATTCAACCGATTCAAAAAACCATACATATACGCGGAGGCAAAGGGGTTGTTGTACTTATTAAAAGTGCCAGAATACATGTGTGTGCCCATAGAAAAAAACGATTTGTCATTGCAATAAAATACACTGGAGAAGAGGACTATCGGTACCTTGTCGCTTCGGACCTGACCTGGCGATATGCTGATATAATAGATGCTTTTACACTCAGATGGTTAGTAGAGGTTTTTATTCAAGACCACAAGGGTAATGAAGGGTGGGGAAATTTGACCAAACAACCTGGTAAAGATGGGTCTTACAGAAGTTTGACCCTGAGCCTGTTGGTTGATCATTGTCTCCTCCTTCATCCGGACCAAGTGGCCTCGATAAATAACAAACTGCCCGCAAAAACTGTTGGCAGCCTATGTGATGTCGTCAAAGTTGACAGCATCTTATCCTTTGTCGAACAAATCATTCACAGTGATGACCCAGAATCCCATTTCAAGCAGATCTCGGTATTTTTAAAAGAGCATTTTGTAAAGTCAAATGATTCCAAAAAACACATGAATCTAAAACCTTGGGGAAATTATCAATCCTCCCCATCATTAAAATATAAAGCATTCTGTTAACATGGGGATAATAACTGGTAGATACGTTCCATGTCAATTTTTAAAAACTGGATCATCGTTGCGTCAAGCAAGCCCGAAGCATTGGGAAAGGAGGAAGTAAAGCCAGGAAATTTGCTATTGTTACCCAATGGGTGAGAGTCCCATCTGAATAAAGCATGGCCAGCAGTTCAGTAGCAATGCCCGAGGGTAAACCCGGAGACGGGAATCCTAAGCCGGGCATGAGTGAGGATGCAGGCCCTGTATTGAGCTCCGAAAAAAGTATTATTGTGGTCATTGGATAAATTCCCACCAAGCGTGGTGATGAAAGCCGACGTTCTCGATAAAACGGAAGGCAGCAGTTCTCTATACGTTCAGGCCAGAATAGAGGACACCACCGTAGTCTGAGACCAGGGCATGTATTCAAAGGGGTGGCTCGGGAACTTGAGAGAGCCCAAAGTTTCCTTGTATTATTGACGGTTCCAGGAGATCCGTACCAAAAAGAAAAAACTCCCGGTGTTCAGGACGATCGTTTTCCTCTTCTGAGCAAGTCTGGAATGCATATTTGGAATGTATTCCGGAGCTACAAATAAGGGGAACACACAAGGTATCAGGCGAGGAGAGCGAATAGCAAACAAACCTGAGATGGACTTTAGGCAGTCTTAGTGGAACATAGTACCGTTAATCAACGGAAATCCGTTGATTGGTAAGGTGGGGAAGTGATGTCCAAGCGACCCACTGCAGGGAAGGTGAAACCGGGCATAACGTTTTAAGGTGAAGAACTATGGAAGACACACAGAGGTCACAAACCACATCAGAACAGAACCGTAAAAGTGTGGAACAGACCACTCACAACAACCAGAACCGTTTAGCAGACGAGGATAAACCTCCGGTGCTTGTTGGGGAAGCATCTTTGCAAAAGATTGCCGGTATGGCAAGAGAGAATCCAGAAATGGTATTCACAGCAGTGGCACACAGAATAAACCTGCCATTACTGCATGAAGCCCACCGAAGGATTAAGAAAGGCAAGTCCATCGGTGTTGATGAAGTATCAGCCTCAGAATATGCGGTTGAGCTTGATAAAAACCTCTATAATCTACATCAGCGACTGAGCAGAGGTCAGTACGTTGCAACACCAGTGAAAAGAATATGGATAGAGAAAGACAACGGCAAAATGCGTCCAATCGGTATACCGGCATTTGAGGATAAGATTGTCCAAAAAGCTGTAGAGATGATACTGAGCGCTATATACGAGCCAAATTTCTATGACTTTTCTCATGGCTTTCGAGCCGGACACAGCCAGCACATGGCAATAAAGCAGCTGCGGGAAAGTTGCATAGAGTGTAACAGCAACTGGATTGTGAGTGCAGATATTACAGGATTATTTGATAACATTGACCACGGCCATCTAAGGGAATTCATAAAGCAACGGGTCAATGATGGTGGAATCATCCGGCTATTGGGAAAGTGGTTGAAAGCAGGTGTAATGGAAGAAGAAAATACTACCATTCAGAATCCGGCACGCCACAAGGCGGGGTCATATCTCCCGTACTGAGCAACATCTTTCTTCACAACGTGCTGGACGACTGGTTTGTTAAGGAAGTCCAGCCAAGAATGAAAGGTCGAAGTTTTATTATCAGGTTTGCTGATGATTGTGTGCCACGAAGGCAGACACTGTTGCAATAAACAGTGCAGCCATGCTGCACAAAAGATGAGGGAAGGCCCCTCGAAGCCGCCATGCAGGTGGAGGCTTCAAACCACCGTAAGCTGCGCCGGTTAAGAGCCGGGGTGGTGAGCGTTACGGAAAAGGCAGGACAAGATCTTGTCAGGTAGGTTCCAAGGAGACGAACGCAAGTGAATCACTATTGAAGTGTCGAAAGCGTAGGGATGAGGTCAAAACCGGGGGGTAGTCGTTAACCCGGGATAAGTTCGGCGGTTACCTGTTTACTGGCCGGGCGGCCTCCGGCATAAAGGTGGCGTGAACTTGGGACAGGCTTTTGTGTGGAACGTGGGAACCTGTCGCCCTGATGCTAAGGGAGAAATACAAGCGGAGGACCCGTAAGTATGAGAGTACCGATGCAGGGCACAGGGGCGGAGCGACCCGTAGTAGTGATGAAGATTCTGTAATGGAATTGGAGCGAAGGGGAAGCATTGACCAGCTTGAAGTAAAGAAAACAACTGGAAACAGGAGGATTGGATTGAACCAAGCAAAGCCGTTTTGTATTCCTAAACTTGAGGTTATGGAGGCATATGAACGGGTTAAAGCCAACAAAGGGGCTGCCGGTGTAGACGGACAGTCAATCGAAGAGTTTGAGTCTAACTTAAAGGACAATCTTTACAAGCTCTGGAATCGGATGTCCTCCGGCAGTTATTTCCCTCCTCCGGTAATGAGGGTGGAAATACCCAAGGGAGACGGTCGAATGAGGCCGTTGGGAATACCGACAGTGTCGGACAGAATCGCTCAGCAGATAGTCAAACAGCAATTGGAGCCGGAATTGGAAAAACATTTTCATCCGGATTCGTATGGCTATCGACCGGAGAAATCTGCTTTGGATGCAGTTGGGAAAGCCCGGGAGAATTGCTGGAAATATGACTGGGTATTGGATCTTGATATTAAAGGATTTTTCGATAATATTGACCATGATCTTTTGATGAAAGCAGTTCGGTATCACACGGATGACAGATGGGTGCTTCTGTATATAGAACGGTGGCTGAAAGCCCCTGTGATGATGACAGACCACACACTATTCCATCCAAAGAAGGGAACCCCGCAAGGAGGTGTTATCAGTCCCTTGCTGGCCAATCTCTTTTTGCATTATGCATTTGACAACTGGATGGAAAGGCAGTGCCCGGCCACACCGTTTGAGCGTTATGCGGATGATGCAGTGTGCCATTGTAAAAGCCTTGCCCAGGCTGAATATTTGCTTAGAAAGCTGAATGAGCGAATGGAGAATGTGGGACTGGAATTACATCCGGAGAAGACGAAAATAGTCTACTGCAAGGATACAGACCGGCAAAAGGATTATGCCCTGACAAGTTTTGATTTTCTGGGTTATACATTTCGTGCTCGGAAATCAAAGAACCGATGGGGAAAATTCTTCATTAATTTTTCTCCTGCTGTCAGCAATAAAGCAGCAAAAGCAATTCGGCAAACCTCACGAAAGTGGAATTGGCCCAGGCGCAGTGACAAGAGCCTGGAAGATTTAGCCCACATGTTCAATCCTGTCATTCAAGGTTGGATTAACTACTATGGCAGGTTTTATAAATCTGCACTCTACCCGGCCTTAAGGTGCCTGGATCGCCGGTTGGTGATTTGGGCAACAAGGAAATACAAACGTTTTAGGGGACATCGACGAAGGGCAAGTCAGTGGCTGGCTCGAATTGCACGAAGACAGCCAAATTTGTTTGCCCATTGGAGACTACTCTATGCATAGGCTGGTCAATAGGAGCCGGATGAGCGGAGACGTTCACGTCCGGTTCTGTGAGGGCCTGAGGGGGTGGTTCCCTCGGGCTACTCGACTTATAGCCGGTTTCGAGCTGGAAACAGATGCAGTTAAAACCATGACGGCAATGAGAAAGCGGTTTAACCGTTTTGGCCTTGAATTACATCCGGATAAGACTAAACTGATACGTTTCGGCCGACCAACAGCTAAAAGCTGTAAGGGAAACAAGCCTGGGACCTTTGATTTTCTTGGGTTTACCTTTTACTGGGGCAAATCACGACAGAACTACTGGGTGATTAAGAAAAAGACAGTTCAGAAAAGGCTCAGCCGATTCAATAAAAGAGTATGGGAGTGGTGCAAAGTAAACAGGCATAAACCTATACAGGAACAGCATGATTCTCTGTGCAGTAAACTCAGAGGGTATTATCAATACTTTGGAGTGATTTGTAACTATAAAGCGCTCTCAAAAGCACATTACTATGTTACAAAGGCCTGGAGGTTCTGGCTGAGCAGAAGATGTCACAAAGGAAAAGTGAAATTTCAAGAGCTGGCTGCAAAATATCCACTACCCAAGCCAAGAATAATCCATAGTTTCTGAATGTCGATAGGATAGCACAGTTATGCGCCAAACGGGGAAACCCGTTTGATCTTCAGCTTGGTAAAAAGAGCTGAAGCTGAGGAACCGTATGCGGGAGTTCCGCACGTACGGATCTGTGGGGGAGGCATCGGGTAACCGATGCTTCTACCCGGAAGTAATAAAAAACCATACCGCTGGTTCTCCAATGGATGAGACTATAAAATGGACCAATCTATCTCGTCCTGCCATCGCTGAAAAACTTAAAGAACACAATTTTCCAGTGAGTGTTACCGTGGTTGATCAATTACTGGAAAAGCATCATTTCCATTCCCGCCAAGCATTTAAATCAGAGGCAGGCAAAAAAAACATTCCCCAACGAGATGAACAATTTAAAAATATTCAGCGACTTAATCAAAAATATCATGAAGAGGGCCATCCCGTGTTAAGTATGGATGTAAAAAAAAAGAATTGATTGGGAATTTTTTTCGTTCAGGAAAGCTTTATACACAAGAACCTATTCGTGTAAATGATCACGATTTTGTCTCAAATTCAGACGGCAAAGTGGCCCCTCATGGACTATATGACATCTATCGGAATATTGGTTATGTCACTTTGACCACAAGCCATGATACTTCTGAATTTGCCTGCGAGTGTATTCGGCGGTGGTGGTTAACTTACGGAAAATATGATTATTCCGGATCTAATTCGTTATTGTTACTTTGTGATTGTGGGGGAAGCAATAATGTTCGTTATTATATTTTCAAAGAAGATTTGCAAAAATTGTCGGATGAATTAAAAATCAAAATTCGTATTGCTCATTTTCCACCGTACACATCAAAGTATAACCCCATTGAACATCAATTGTTCCCGCATATCACAAGGGCATGTAAAGGTGTTATTTTTAAGAGTATCGAAATCGTTAATGATTTCGTAGCAAAAACAAAAACATCTACGGGGTTGAAGGTTTTTACGTCTATCCTTGATAAAAATTTTAAAACTGGTCGTAAAGTAGCGGACGATTTTAAAAAAAATATGAGAATTCAGTTTGATGAATATTTACCGCAATGGAACTATGTTGCTCTTCCTACGGCAATTAGCATTTAGGATGTTATTAAATCCGCATTCCTAACAATGTTATACCTGTTTTGACGGGTTTTGATTGCCATAGCATGCCGCCTTTCACTTTCATGAAAAAAATTAACCTAATTTTTTGATCTAACTATCCCTTCCACTCTGGAGTTTTGATTTATCTAATCAGAAAACCCTGCTTATTTTTTCCAGCCGCCAAACAGATGAAGATGCAGGTGGAAGATCTCCTGGCCCCCGCCTTTTTCCACATTAAAGAGCAGCTTATACCCGGATTTGTTTATCCCCTCTTTTTGGGCCATCTTTGCGGCCAGGGTGAAAAGTCCTCCAACGAGTTCAGTATGCGCAGGTTGAATGTCGTTAACGCTGCGGATATGGGTTTTGGGCACGATCAGCAGGTGGACGGGGGCCTTGGGGTGGATATCCCTGAACACCACATAGTCGCCGTCCTCATAGAGCATGTCGCTGGGAAGTTCATGGTTTACAATTTTACAGAAAAGACAATCGTCAGGCATGTTTTTTCTCCAATACAATATTTTTAATCCAAACAGGCGTCAGGAAAGCCCATTAATGGCTTCCATGAGATTTTCCATGGCTGTTGTGGCGTTCTCCTGGATGAATATATCCGTTATCCAGTTGGTATATTCCGACGGTTCCGGGTTGATCTCTATGATGGTGGTGCCGCCGTCCTTGGCCCTGGGGGGGATTATATTGGCAGGTGCCACCGTGCCTGTGGTGCCGATAAGTATCATGCAGTCCGCTTTCTGCGACGCCTCAAAAGACTTGGACGCCGCATATTCGGGAATGGCCTCCCCGAAAAACACCACATCCGGCTTCATCAGACCACCGCAAGTCAAGCAGGTGGGGGGCAGACGATTCATGTCCACCCGGGCCACATTCACTTTTTGTCCGCAGTTCAGGCAGACGATCTGTTTTAACGACCCGTGGAATTCGTAAACTTCTTTGTTGCCGGCATCCTTGTGCAGGTTGTCGATATTTTGAGTGATGACTGATTTTAACAGGCCCCGCTGCTCCATCTCCGCCAGGGCATAGTGGGCGGTGTTGGGCAGGACCTGGCCGAACAGGTCATAGAAAATATCCCTGAGGATCATCCACGCCTTGGCCGAGTCCTGGAGAAAATAATCAATTTCAAAGGTTTTGGGATCATATTTATTCCACAGCCCGTTTCTGCCCCTAAACGGCGGAATGCCGCTTTCAACGGAAATCCCGGCCCCGGTAAAGGCCACACAATAGCGGGCATCAATAATTTGTTTGGCGGCTTCTTGATAAATATTCATGGCATATCATTACCTTCCGGGGTTTACACTTGACCAGGGGATTGTTATTTTATTTAGTTTAAGGACTAAAGATAACTAAATTTTGATATGGCGTAAAGGTAAATCAAAACACAGATGAATGCAGACAATGGACGATTTCCGGCAAAACAGCATAATCCCGCAGCCACCCTTACCGTGGACCAGGTGGCCGAAAACCTTTCAGCCTTTGCCATTGACAGGGCTGACATAAAATCGCTTTTAGGAACGATCCCCGAAGGGCATCCCATAGACATGAACCGCCTGGAATATGAACTGGCCATTCTTAAAATTCTTAGTGTGGGGTGGGGGCTTGCCTTTTTCATGCCGGCAACAGATATCAATAAGACGCCTTTGACCCAGACATTTTGGGAACAGATCCGGGAGATTGCCAACAATGTGTCAACCCTGACCGAAACCACCACAGGCACCCGGGTCGATTATTTCGGCATACTCAAGGAACGACTGGATACGTTTGTACAGCAGATGAAGGAAAAACAGACCAAGGGCGCTGATCCCAGCGGTGTCATGGGACCTGTGTTTGCCAATGCCTGCGGCGTCCCGGATGATCCCATGGCCATCCTTGCCGGAACCAAAATGTTTGCCCTGACCCTGGCGGCGGTCAAAGAGTATTTGGCTGCCGTAAAAATAGAAGAGATCACCATTCATTGATCCATAATTACCTAACAGGCTCTAAAAACAGGCATCTTTTTTCGCTATGATTGATGATCGGACAAAATTTACGATACAGGCCGTGATCTGGGTCAATGTGATCATGTATGCCCTGTCCCTGCTGTTCTCCCGGGGACTTCACTTCACCCTGAATCCCTTAACAGCCCTGGCACCGTCCACTGATGCCCTGATTTTCCTTGGTGCTTCCGGGACCGTGCCCCTGGCTTATTCTCATGACTGGAGCAGTATTTTCACCGCAAACTGGCTGCACGGCAGCCTGTTGCACATCCTTTTCAACATGATGGCGCTTCGCACCCTTGCTCCGCTCACGGCAAAGGAATTCGGGGTCTACCGGATGCTGTCCATCTATATCCTCTCCGGTGCCGGCGGTTTTTTCCTCTCCTGCGTGGGCGGTGTGCCTTTGACCATTGGGGCCTCTGCCGGTCTTTGCGGGTTGATCGGTGCCCTGTTTTATTTTGGCTGGTCCCGGGGCGGCATCTGGGGAAAAATGGTATTTGATCAGACCAAGTCCTGGATTTTCAGCCTGGTGCTGATTGGACTGATCCTGCCGAACATTAACAACTGGGGCCATGGCGGCGGGTTTGCCGCAGGCTTTATCCTGGCGTTCCTATTTGGGTATGAGGAGTGCCGCAGATCCGGAAAAATAGACATCCTTATTTGCACAGGCATGTCCGTGTTTACCTGTTTTCTTCTCTTTCGGTCAGTTTTCCAAGGCTTTGAACTCATTCTGAAATAACGAGCGCCAAAGGCGCTTTGCCCTTTTGCTTCAAGTTTCTTGCAATTAGCGTTTTAGGCGCATGGTCAAAATTAAATCCGCCACAGATGCGGCGGATTTTAAGTCGCCATCAAGGCAGGCCAATGGACGCATATTTGAGATATCTCTCCACAGCTCTATCCTTTAAGACAGGGTTTGCGTGCTGCAGTCACCTCGTCCAGCCGTGTTACCTTAGGAAGATGGGGTGCTGATTTCAGTTTCTCCGGGTTTGAAGCCGCCTCTTTAACAATGGCTTTTACCGCCTCAATGAACTGGTCAATGTCATCTTTGGATTCGGTTTCAGTGGGCTCCACCATAAAGGCGGCATCCACCACCAGGGGGAAATATACTGTGGGAGGATGAAATCCGTAATCCAAAAGACGTTTGGCCATATCCATGGTGCTGATATGGTGTTCCTGAACGCTTTTGTCGGTAAACACACATTCGTGCATGCAGGGCCTGTCATAGGGCAGATCCAGGGTGGTTTTAAGGCTTTCCTTAATGTAATTGGCATTGAGTACGGCAAGCTGGGAAGCACGCTTCAGGCCGTCGCCACCCATGGACAGAATATAGGCAAAGGCCCTGACCATGATGCCGAAATGGCCATAAAAGGTGTGCATCCGACCGATGCTGTCGGGACAATTTGTAATAAAGGAATAGGTATCGTTTTCCTTTTGAACTCTTGGCACGGGAAGGAAGGGAATCAGAGCTTTAACCACGGCCACCGGTCCGGAACCGGGTCCGCCACCGCCATGGGGGGTGGAAAAGGTTTTGTGAAGATTTAAATGGAGCACATCAATGCCAAGTTCGCCGGGTTTGATGATTCCCATGACGGCATTCATGTTGGCACCATCGCCATAGACAAGGCCGCCCTTGGCATGGACGATATCACAGACCTCCTTGATGTTGTCTTCAAACAGACCCAGGGTGTTGGGATTGGTAATCATGATGCCGGCGGTATCTTCGTCCATGGCCTCGGCAACCGTAGCAGGTTCCAGGACTCCTTTGGGCCCTGATTTGATATTCACGGATTTATATCCGCAAAGAGTTGCAGACGCCGGATTCGTGCCATGGGCCGTATCCGGGACGAGAATTTTTGAACGTTGCCTTCCCTGTTTGGCGTGCCAGGCATGGATCATGAGCATGCCGGTGAACTCCCCATGGGCCCCGGCCGCCGGCTGCAGCGTGACGGCGGGAAACCCCGTGATCTCTCCGAGCAGTTGCTCCAACTCATACATCAGCTTTAACGCCCCCTGGGAAAATTGATCCCCGGCCAGGGGATGGGCTGCGGCAAAGCCTTTGCGTGCTGCCTGGACCTCATTGGTTTTGGGGTTGTATTTCATGGTGCAGGACCCCAGAGGGTACATGCCGGAATCTATACTAAAATTCCATTGGGACAACCGTACAAAATGGCGGACCACATCAAGTTCGGAAAGTTGCGGAAGTTCCGGTGCATCACCGGTAAGTGCCGGATCAAGATCAGTTCTCGGTACATCACTTCTTGGCATGGAGATGCCGCATCTGCCTTCCCGGCTTTTTTCCCACAGTTCAGGTTCGTTAAATATAAGGCCGGTTGTGCCTGGCTGTGTCATGATTGTACCTCCTTTGCCAAAAGGTCCATGGCCTGTCTGGACACGGTTTCCGTGGCGCAGAAAAGATAATGGTCCGCCATGTCCGGGTAAAAGGGTTCAAGGGGGACCCCTGCAAACAAATTGTATTTTTCGGCAATCTCCCTGCGTTTGTCCGCAAATCCGGCAGGGGCTTTAAGGACAAACTCATTGAAAAAAGCACCGCTGTAAACTGACTGAAGTCCGGCTCCCACAAGCATGTTTTTCAGGTAAACAGCCTTGTCGTGATTAAGCCGGGCAATTTCCCTGATTCCGTTTTTTCCGGCCGCAGCCATATATATGGCGGCGGTCATGGCGTTGAGTCCGTTATTTGAGCAGATATTGGAAGAGGCTTTTTCCCTGCGGATATGCTGCTCCCTGGTGGCCAGGGTCAGTACATACCCCCTGCGGCCCTTGGAATCGACGGTTTTTCCCACAAACCGACCGGGAAGATTTCTCATCATTGACTGTGCGCCGGCTAAAATGCCAAGTCCCGGACCGCCAAAACTCTTGGTCATGCCAAGGCTTTGACCTTCTCCGGCAACAAGATCGGCGCCAAAGTGCCCGGGACTTTTCAGCAGCCCATGGGCCAACGCTTCGGTGAATGAGGTGATCAACAGGCAGTTTTTTTCATCGGCACAGGCCTTAAAACTGCCAAGATCTTCAATGTTTCCAAAAAAGTTAGGGGACTGAACCGCCACCCCTGCAATGTCATCCATGGATTTAAATGCAGCCAGATCCGTCAGGCCGTTTTTATCTGCCGGTATGTCAACCATTTCATATCCGGATGGCCCCAGATAGGTCTTCATGATGTGGCGATGGGAGGGATGAATAAGATTTGATACCGCGATTTTATTTGCGTTTTTTGATTTACGAAGGGCAATAAGCGCGCATTCTGCCAGGGCTGTACCGCCATCGTAATGGGATGCCGTGGCAATATCCATACCTAAAAGCGCTGTAACCATGGTTTGAAATTCATAGATACCCTGCAAAGTGCCCTGGCTTACTTCGGGCTGGTAAGGGGTGTAGGCCGTCATAAATTCGGACCTGGAAACAAGGTAGGGCACAATGGCAGGAATGTGGTGGTCGTAGGAACCGGCTCCCATCAGGCATGTATATGATCTGCATGCCGCATTTTGTGAGGCCAGTTCTTCCATTTCGGCATTTAAATCCCATTCGCTTAACGCGTCCGGCAGGTTTAACCCGGTCTTTGTTTTGGCAGAATCGGGGATGGTTTCAAATAGCTGATTCAGATCGGCGTGGCCGGTTACAGCCAGCATCTGATCGATATCCTGTCTGGTATGCGGCAGATAACGCATGGCATTTATCCTTTCAGCATTTCAAGGTATGCGGCCTGGTCTTTAAGCTTGTCCATTTCGGACAGATCGTCGGGTTTAATTTTGACAAGCCAGCCCTTGTTGTAGCAGTCGGTGTTGACAAGCTCCGGCGCATCTTCAAGTTCTGAATTTACCTCAACGATTTCACCTGCAATGGGAAGAAAAATTTCAGATACCGCTTTAACGGACTCCACACTGCCAAATTCGTTTCCCTGGGCAAAGGTGTCACCAATTTCCGGCATTTCCACAAAAACAATTTCGCCAAGCTGATCCTGGGCATAGTCAGAAATGCCCACACGGACCAAATCGCCTTCAACCTTTGCCCATTCATGATCATCGGTGTATTTAACATCTGATGGGAAACTAAGTTCTTCAATGGATTTCATATTGCCTCCTCATTTTATACTAAAGTCTATGTAAGTTACTCAGATCTTTCAAGCTTTATTGTCGGCTATGCCTGGCAGTTGATATGTCAGGTCGGCCCATGGCTGTTATTTAAAATGTTTGATTGCAAGCCTTGCTGTCCTGTCGGGCCGAATGTCGGAAACAAGCCGGACCGCGATTTTACGTTTGCCTTCGACAAGGGTGAGCCGGGTGCCCATATCAAGGGGCTGATTCACCATGACAAATCCGCAGGCAAGCCCTTTTATTGTGAGATCCGGGGGCAGATTGGGCGTGTTGACACTGATAATTGTGTCTTCATGCCAAAAGATCCCCATGTCCGTTGCGCACGTCAACACCCTTCCAATATCTTCGCCCTGTTCGGTGAGAACCCGTGCGGCATCCCCTGCCGTCACCTTTCTTAAAGAGTCCCCGACAAAAGCATAGGTAAAGGATTGTTGCTTGAGATCCATAAGACTTTGAGACCCTAAAAATGTCTTGGTAAACCGCCGGGTACCGGCCTTAAAGGGCAGGGCAAACTCCCAGGGGTGATTGATAAAGGGGAAATGCCCAATGTCCTGGTGGGATAGGGGCAGGCATGCACCGGCCCTTAAGGAATCCCGGGCACCCAGGCCGCAGGGTATCAGGCCATAGGGGGAACCGGCATCCAAAAGATTGCACCACAGTTTTTCAACTTTATCGGGCGCAATGAAAATCTCAAAGCCAAATTCACCGGTATATCCGGTTCTTGACACAATGACAGGGGTGCCGTCAACAAGGTTTACCCCATTGGAAGCCTCAGGCTCCAGCTCCCCTTTGAAGGAGAAATAGGGCATTTTGTTGAAGACATTTTCTTTGTCCCGGATCACTCCCGACACGATCTTCAAGGCATTTTTCCCCTGGACATCCAGTTTGGCAAGCTGATCTGATAAATCTTTTATTTCCACGGATTTTTCGTCACTGTGTAAAACCAGATGCCGGGTAATTGATGCCCCCATGCCTGCATTGACGCAGACCATGAAGCTCACATCAGAGAATCTATAAACAATGGCATCATCAATGCAGTGCCCCTGGGCATCTAAAAACGCGCCGTAAGCACACCGACCCGATGACAGGTCGCTGATATGTCTGGTAAAGCAGAAATCAAGCAGGGCAGGGGTGTCTTTTCCCCGTACCCGGATACAGTCCATATGGGATGTGTCAAACATACCCGCGGATATAAGCACGGCAAGATGCTCGGTTTTAACCCCGGTATCATACCATAGCGGCATGTCAAATCCCCCGAAATCAGCCATATTGGCTCCGGCATTCCTGTGCCATGCGTGTAATGGTGTTTTTCTCAGATTATCGGTCATGATAAAATCCCTTTTCGATGACATATATACTGTTATATTTTAGAAAATGTACGGCACTTTCAGGTTGTATGATTTGTAAACCACAAACGTCTCAACGGAATCTATCCCATCAATTTTTGAAATTTCCTCGGTGTAGAATTCAAGCAGATCAAAGCCTTCTTTAAACAAAACCAGCACCATGAGGTCATATCGTCCTGTAACCACGGAAACGGAAATGACACCTTTCAGGCGGCTGATCTCTTCTCCTTTTTCCACCAGGTTTGTTTCAGACAGCTTAATTCCCACAATTACGCTTCTATGGCCCGGCAGCTTAGCCGGGTCCACAAGTCCACAAAATTCGAGTACGCCTTCTTCCTGAAGTTTAAGGACCCGGGATCTTACGGTATTTTCCGTAACGCCCAACTTGTCGGCTATTTTTTTGAAAGGTTTTTTACCTTCCTTGAGCTCTCTGATAATATTGATATTGGTATCATCAATTTTCACCATCATCGGCGCCGGCCCCGGCGGTTACGCTGCCGCGCTGAGAGCAGCCGGCCTTGGAGCTCAAGTGACCTTGAAAATATTAGGTACGCCGCTGCATGGATAATGAAAAAAGTCTAACTGACGGGCGGGTTCACATTAAATTCGCTCATTTTATATAACAGGGTTTTATAAGAGACTTTTAAAATTTTTGCAGCTTTGGATCGGTTCCACCCCACTTTTTCAAGCACAAAAACGATCGCGTCCTTTTCCGCTCTGTCGGATGCCCGTTTCTTTATTTTTTTTAAAGAGATATCTTCAAACAATTTTTCGGAACTTGTAGACAGGTCTACAAATTCTGAAATGCTCCTCATCCTCAGGTTTCCAGATTCACTATCAAATAAATAATCAGGCGAATGCGTGGCAGAACCTGCTAATTTCGCCTGGGATGTATATTCTGAAGGCAATGTTTCAGGCGTGGATGCTTCATCAGGTAACTCTTCAAAAATTTTATCCCAGGAATTGAGCACCATCAGTTTTTTTATGCAGTTCTGCAACTGGCGCACATTACCGGGCCAGTCATAACTGCAAAGGCGGGCCATGGTCTGGCTGTCAGGCTTTTCTGCATGGGCTTTCGGGTGTTGTGACAAGTATCTTTTAAAGTAATATTCAACCAGGGCGGGGATATCCTCGGGACGTTCGCGAAGGGGCGGAATGTCTATTTTAATAATATTAAGCCGGTAAAAAAGATCTTCTCTAAAAGTTTTGTTTTTTATCTTTTCTTCAAGGCACTGGTTGGTTGCCGCGATGACCCAAACATCCGTTTTAAAATCCTGGTCCGATCCAAGAGGAGAGAACTCCCCGCTTTGAAGCACATGAAGCATTTTCGATTGAAGGGAGAGGGGCATATCCCCGATTTCGTCAAGAAAAAGAACCCCCTTGTCTGCGGTTAGAAATTTTCCGTAACGTTTTTTGTGTGCCCCGGTAAAAGCGCCCTTTTCATAGCCATAAAGTTCTGATTCCAGAAGGGTTTCAGGCAGGACTGCACAATTTATTTTTACAAAATTATTTTTAGACCGATTCGATTCAGCATACAGAGTCTGGGCAACCACTTCCTTTCCAACACCGGTTTCTCCTGTAATCAGGATGTTCAGACAGGTTTGAGCCACATGGTTGATCAGTTCCTTGATTTTCAGCATAGAGGTGGAGACGCCTATCAGCGGGGTTGGTGAAGTCATATTTTATAACACTCTCTTTTTCCTAATTTTCTTTACGTCCTATAAGTTCGGCAACCTTGCGTTCAATTTTAAACAGGTCAACAGGTTTGAAAATAACAATATCAGCACGGGCTTCGGACGCAAGCGCCCCGGGGTGCCCCCCATACCCAGTCATGGCAATGGTTTTAATATTATGGAATTCATTTTTTACAATGGAAATCAACCCGACACCACTGATGTTGGGCATGACTAGGTCAGTGATCAGACAATCGAAATAATCGGGTTTCTCTCTGAGAATTTTTAAAGCGTCAAATCCGTCCGCCGCAGTCTTGACTTCATATCCAAGAGAGTTGAAAAATTCATAAAAAGTAGACAAAATATCTTCGTTATCGTCCACGATTAGAAGTCGATCCGGATTTGACATATCAGCCTCTTTGTAAATAGAAATGTATAATTCTTTATGTCCATATCTCAATCTTCTTAGTATATGCAAGGGAAAAAAATACAAATGTGAAAAAAAATATCCAATTCGCTGAGCAAAGCAAAAAAACAAAAAAATGGACTGTTTTAAGTGTCTTGCCTAAAAATAAAATTCATACTATAAATTTGGGCCTGACAAAATTTCAGGTGTCGGATAGACACTTTCTACTGTTTTGCAATTGTTGGTATCGATATAGTAACAAGGAAATTCAATGAAAAAATCAATTATCAGGGGCTCAGGTTTTTTTGTACCGCCCCATATTGTCACCAATCAGGATCTGACCGAATTTATGGACACTTCTGATGAATGGATCCGCCAGCGTACCGGCATCCACCAACGACACTGGATTACCAAGGAAGACGCCTGCGGAGCATCGGATTTGGCGACCCAAGCCGCCCGCATGGCACTGGATAAAGCGGGTTGGCAACCCAACGATCTGGATTTTATAATTTTTGCCACCTTAAGTCCGGATATCATGTTTCCGGGAGGCGGGTGTCTTTTAGCGCGAAATCTTGAGCTTGATTCCACACCGGCCCTGGATATTCGCCAACAGTGCACCGGATTTTTGTACGGATTTGCCACAGCCGATTCCTATATCAAATCCGGACTTGCCTCCAAGGTTCTTTTGGTAGGTGCGGAAGTACATTCCTCAGGACTTGACAAATCCACCCGGGGCAGGGACGTGACGGTGATTTTCGGTGATGGGGCCGCCGCCATATGTATCGAAGCGGTTGACACGGATGAAAACGTGGGACTGATTGCCTCGGCATTGCATGCGGACGGGCATTTTGCGGATACCTTAAAAACTGAATTGCCTGCTTCCAATCTTTTCAAACGGTTGCCCGATGATCTTCCCATTGATGATCCCCGATATTATCCGGTTATGGACGGACCTGTCATATTTAAAAAAGCTGTTCGCATGCTGCCCAAGGTGACCATGGAAGTACTGGAAAAAGCAGGAATGAATTTGTCTGATATTGACCTTGTGGTGCCCCACCAGGCCAATAAACGTATTAACCAGGCCTTTGGCCAATTCCTTAAGCTGCCCGAAGATAAAATTTTTCATAATATTGAAAAATACGGCAACACCACGGCTGCCAGTATTCCTTTGGCGCTCCATGAAGCCATTGAAACCGGCCGTATCGGCAACTCCGGGGATGTTGTACTCTTTGCCGCCCTTGGTGCCGGTCTGACCTGGGGGGCCTCCCTTTATAAATTCCCCTGATTTTTTTTATCCTGTTCCGGGGATGTTTTGTTTCCCCTGAACAGGATTGATTAAAATATCAGCGTTTGTTAAACAGAAGATTCAGGTAAAAATTATCCGTTTGTGATGCACAGGCGAAGGTATATGACGGATCCTGGTTTCTTGCGGCCATTTCCTTTCGAATATCCCCGGCCATGACCTTGCCTAACTCCACACCGAACTGATCAAAGGGATTTACACCGAGAATGAAGCCTTCCAGAACGGTTCTGGCCTCGTAAAAAGAGAGCAACATACCAACACTTTCGGGTTCAAGATTATCAATGGTAATAATTGTTGAGGGGCGGTTGCCGTCAAAATTTCTGGCCGGATCATCTGAACTGCGACCAAGGGCAAGTGCACCGGCCTGGGCTAAAAGATTGGCCCATAGCTCCTGGTGATTGGTCACCCCTTTGGATATTGCCTGAAGCCCGGTGTATCCCGGCATTTTTACGCCGATAAAATCAATGGGAAAAGCCTTTCCCTGGTGGGCCAGCTGGAAAAAGGAATGCTGGGCATTGGTGCCGGGCTCCCCGAAGATAATGGTGCCGGCCGGTTGGGTCAAAGGCTGCCCTGTTGCAGAAACCGATTTGCCAAGGCTCTCCATATAAAGCTGCTGGACATGGGGGCTGAGCCGGGCTAATCTCGACGTATATGGAATAATGGCCTGGGCCGGATATCCCATATAAAGGATGTTCCAAATGGAGATCATTGCTGCGGTTAAAGGGATGTTTTTTTCTTCCGGACTTTCAAGCACATGGGTATCCATTATACTGCAGCCGTTCAGAAACCGTTTGAACACATCATACCCCAGGGCCAGACTTAAAGGCAGTCCGCCCACAGCCGATGAAACCGAATACCTGCCGCCGATGAAATCAAACATGTAAAAGGAGGCAAGCACGGGTGTATCGGGGTCGTCTCCCGGACTTCCCTTTGCCGTGATGGTAACCATATGATCTTTAGGGGCAATGCCCATGGTGTTCAGCCATGTGCTGACCTGGTTGAGGTTGGCCATGGTTTCGGTGGTGGTATACGATTTGGAAATAACGATCCAAAGGGTGGTCTCTTTGTCAATGGATTCAATGACCCGGGCAAAATTGTCAATATCCACGTTGGGCAGAAAGAAAAGATCCAATTTCCTGTCAGCTCCGGCCAGGGCCTGATAGACAAATTCACAGCCAAGATATGATCCGCCAATACCAATGACAACTGCCTGGGTAAAAGGTTTTCCGCAGGCCGAGCAGATTTTGCCTTCATGGACTGATGCGCAGAACTGTTCTATTTTTTCATTGACCTGTTGCATCTGCGCTTTAACGTCCATCTCCTTGTATAAAAGAGGAGAAGGTCCGGTACCCCGCGCCGCAGTATGCAACGCAGCACGGTTTTCGGTTGGGTTTACGATCTCTGCTTGGGTCATTTCACTAAATTTTTTGAGTGCATTGGACAAACGTTGAGATTCACGCAGCAAAGACAAGGCATTTTCATCGACCCGCTGACGTGAAAAATCCATAAAAAAACCGTCAGTATCGAGACTGAAGTCGGAGAATCGTCCGGGCCGGCTTAGAAGCTTCTGCAGGTGGTAATCCGGCGCGTTAAAATCCTGGGCCGCTTTTGTTAATTTTTCATGAAGTTTTTTTATGGAAGGATCATCCGGATAAAGCAAACCAGCCGGGTTCATATTTATTTCTCCTTGCATTTGAGGTGTTCAATTATGATGTGATGGATTTGCTTGCCTGTTTTTTATTTATAGAATAAACTTCGAACCATGAATATAAAAAAGATTGATGCCCTGTTAAAAAAAGGGGTGAACATTCCAAATCCTGCCACCGTATTTATCGGTGATGACGTTGACATTGAGCGCATATCCCCGGAGGGGGTAACGCTTTTTTCCGGCACCAAACTCACCGGTGCACAAACCCTGATCATGCCGGGCTCCGTTCTTGGTTACGAAACGCCGGTGACGGCTGAAAACTGTCTTATGGGTCCGGGTACAAAGCTGCATGGCGGATATTTTCAGGATACCGTATTCATGGGGGACAATGTTTTTGGTTCGGGCGGGCATGTGCGAAAGGGTTGTATCCTTGAAGAACAGGCCAATGCCGCCCACACTGTGGGTCTCAAGCAGACCATTCTTTTTCCCTTCGTCACCCTCGGCAGCCTGATTAATTTCTGCGATTGTCTTATGGCCGGGGGCACCGGTCGAAAGGATCATTCCGAGGTGGGATCGTCCTTTATTCACTTTAATTATACGCCGAACCAGGACAAGGCAACACCCTCCATGATGGGCAATGTCTACCAGGGCGTGATGCTTAACCAGAGGCCTGTGTTCCTTGGGGGACAGGGTGGACTTGTGGGGCCGGTCAGAATTGCCTTTGGATGCATCAGTGCCGCAGGATCCATTATCCGGAACAGCGAACTGCGGTGTGACCGGTTGATCATGGGCGGGACAATGAGAAGTGGTTCCGTTCAATGGCGTCCCGGTATCTACACCCGGCCCGACAGGATTTTAACCGAAAATATCTATTATATTTCAGGGCTGTATGCCTTAAAAGTCTGGTATCGTTTTATTCGACCCCTTTTTACCTGGGACTGGATGTCCCAGGCACTTGTTTCAGGGTTGCAGAAAAATATTGATCTCTGTATTCAAGAACGGATAAAAAGGCTGGATGCATTTGGAGACAAACTGAAACAATCAAAACAAATTTTACTCCAAAGGGAAAAAGGGCAGGGCAGTCAGGCAGTTGCCGTCCATGAGATCGTTCTGGAAAAACTGTCCCGGGCGTCATCAATATTTGATCAGGCTGAAAATGAACTTAAAACTCCCGGGCCGGATGGGGAACAATTTATACGGCACATAGACACGAATATTAGTCATAACAAAAAGGATTACGTTGGATTTATCCAGGGCCTTGACGAATCAATTTCGATCATGGGGTCAACATGGCTTAAAGGTATTGAAGATCGAATTGTTGGTCTGTTTGGGTTGGACGTATAACTTTACAAAATTAAAAAGCGGGATAACCATTTAATGGGACAGTTATTTGGAACAGACGGTATACGGGGCAGGGCAAACGCCTATCCAATGACATGCGAACTGGCCATGAAAACAGGGCAGGCAGTAGGCATTTTAACGCAAAAGTCGTCCAACAGATGTGTAATCATTGGCCGGGATACCAGGATTTCGGGCCCAATGATTGAATCTGCACTGACTGCCGGGATTGCGTCCGCCGGTGTTGATGTGATGATCACCGGTGTTATTCCCACCCCCGGTGTGGCGTATTTGAGTCGTGCCATTGAATCCTGTGGGGCCGGCATCATGATCTCCGCCTCCCATAATCCCTATTATGATAACGGCATCAAAATTTTTCAAAAGGGCGGTATAAAATTGTCCGATGAGCAGGAGGCCGACCTTGAAAAAATGATTCTTGGCCCACCCGTAGATTTGCCTTCAAAAATTGGCACCATTGTATCTGTCGATGATGCCCAGGAAAGGTATGCCCAATTTCTGGTAAAAAAATTTAATTTTCAAAACAAGCAAAGAAAGCTTAAATTGGTTATTGATACGGCCAATGGCGCGGCCAGTTTTTGTGCTTCCAAAATATTCACCGCTGACATTTTTGATGTAAATTTTATCCACAACACCCCAAATGGCATAAATATAAATGAGGAATGCGGGTCTCAACATACAAAAGATTTAAGCGATCATGTCAGAAAAGTTAACGCAGATATTGGCCTTGCCTTTGACGGTGATGCCGATCGTTTGATTGCCGTGGATGAAACTGGCCGGCAAATAACCGGAGATACCTTGCTGGCTGTTTTGGCTAAATTTGCCAAACAAACCGGAAAACTTGGCAATAATATCGTTGTCAGTACGGTCATGAGTAATGTGGGGTTTGGCAACGCACTGGCACAATTGGATATTAAGCACGAAATAACCGGAGTCGGTGACAAAAAAGTGTTGGAGCGCATGCAAGAGACCGGTGCCGTTATGGGCGGGGAAGATTCAGGCCACATGATTTTTCTGGATGAACAGACCACTGGGGATGGTGCATTATCGGCATTAAAGCTCATCGAAGTGATGCTTGAAACCCAAAGACCGTTATCCGAACTTGCTAAAATTATGACCGTTTACCCCCAGGTCCTGATCAATGTTGAGGTGGACGCATCCAGGCCGGATTTTATGAAAGTTCCCATTGTTGCAGATGCCATTAAAGAAGTTGAATCACAACTCGGCAGCCAGGGCAGGGTACTTGTGCGGTATTCCGGTACACAACCCTTGCTTAGGGTTATGGTTGAAGGGCCTGAAGAGAATTTAACCCGTCAATGCTGTGAGAAAATCTGTCAGACCATCAAAAAAAGTTTATAGCAGCTGTGGAAACCTCATATTACCAGCTTATACCCTACGTTGAAGCCTCACAGGATATCTTCAGGGATGCCCTTAAAGCCGGGATGATTCCTTCAGTCAACTCTCTGGCAGGCGTCGGTATTGTTTTTATTCCGGGGATGATGACCGGCGAGGTTCTTTCCGGTGAGGACCCAATGCTAGCCATCCGTTACCAGATCGTGGTGATGTTCATGGTCCGGCAGCGCTGTTTCAGTCCCGGTCACCAGCTTTTGTTAAGGCCGAAGCAACCCTTTGTAACCACAGGCAAGTGCATACATAAAAAGGGAAGGGGAGGGCGTTAATTAGCATATTAGGGCCTTTTTTCAACCTTAAGCTCCTGACATTGACGATAAATCATGTAACGGCAGATTACAAAAACAAAAAAACCCGGAACAAACATTTTTGTTCCGGGCTTTTTTTTAAGAGGCGAAAATCTTCGTTAGAAAGTTAATCCCTTGATACACCAAGCAAGCTGAGCAGATGAACGAATAATCCCATAAAATCAAGGTAAAGGCTTAAAGCACCAAGAATGGCACCTTTGCGGACCATGGCGCCCGTTGCATCGATGGGAAGGGTCACTGCCATGGATTTTAGTTTCTGGGTATCATAGGCGGTAAGACCTGTGAACAGCAGAACCGCAATCATGGAGATAATGGTCTGCATAGCTGAGCTTTGAATGAACATATTCACAACCATGGCAATGATGATACCTATCAAGCCCATCATTAAAAACTGGCCCATGCCGGTGAGGTCTTTTTTGGTTATCATCCCGTAAACACTTGCGGCACCAAAGGTGGCAGCACAGATAAAAAAGGTTGAGGCAATGGATGTCTGGGTATAAATCATAAAAATTGGGGCAAGGCAGATACCGTAAAGAACGGTAAGTCCCACATAAAGACCTGTGGCGGTGCTTGCCTGCATTTTTTGAATCCGTGCACTGAGAAATCCGCACATGACTATAAGACCGATGAATAATACCCAGGGCATAATGGGGTTGCCGTAAACGGCCTTCATCATGCCAGGGCTTTCAGATACAAAATATGAAGTCACGCCTGTAGCGGCAAGACCAATTGCCATCCAGTTGTATGTGCTTCTAATAAACGTATTAACCCGGGTCATTACTCCGGTTTGTTGATAGGAAAGATTTGTGTTCATTGGGTCTCCTTTTTTATTCCATGTTAGTCAGGTTACAGGTATTGTTTGATTTTGACAATAATATAACACGGGCAGGGCAGATTTCAATATTACATTTTGATTATATAAAACAGTCGGATATAGAACCTAATAAACGTGATGTGCAACTTTTTTTGACAACATGATTATATTCCCGATAGACATTGATTGATAATATCAGACAGGGAGGATAGAGTTATGTTGTCAATAGAAGATTTTATAATTGAAATATATTGAAAATTGCACATCATGTTAATAATATAAAAGTTAACATAATATATATTATCAGACCTTGAGGTGGGAGAAGAGGGGGGAAAAGAAAGGGTTATTTTTAACCTTTAGATAAATTAGCGGAGGGACAATCTTAAGCTAATAAGCCGCCCAAAAAAGAAAATCCTTAATGGTAGGCGCCATTAAGGATCTTCCAGAAGCCTTGGGCTTCTTAATATGAATTACATGTTAAGAAGTTAACTCAAAAAATAGAGTTTGTCAAGCTTACAGGTATAGTATTTTCTTTTTTCGGCTCGAAAGGAAAATATGAATTACAGTTTTATATCGCATGGTTATGCGAATGACCTTGATTTGTGGTTTGGGAAAATCGAAAGAAAAGATGGTGGAAAAATGACTGCAGGGATCGAAAAAACTTTTAAGGCGATGGTCAGATGTGCGGTTGGTGAGGACCATACATTTGTGAATATAGGAACATTAGCCAACCGGACAAATGTATGCTACCGAACCATTGAAAGACACATCAAGATCCTTAATGAAGCCGGGCTGATTACCGCTGTTAAAGAAGAAATCAACGGCTGGACGCAGACCGTGTATTATTTTCTTGCTCATCCTGTAATCACTAAATTCAGAGAATTACGGACTGGCAAAGCAAACCCTCAGCAGCCAAAGCCGGTTGAAACACCTAAGCCGGATCAGCCGGAAGCGGTTCCAGAAACTGAGTCTCAAACCGAACAAAAAATAACAAAAAATGACCACCTGGAGACCACCCGGGAGTGTCATGCTGTGGATCAACAAGCGGATCAACAAAATGTCGGCAATTTGTCGGATTATACCATAGATAGATTATATATAAATACTACCCCCCTACCCCCCTCAGAATCAGTTCAAGACCGCCAGGAGCCTGCAACCTGGACAAAAATCAGAGAGAGTATTATCGAAAAAGACCAACTCAATTTAGCAGCTAAAATGCTCCCCTGTCTGGAGGCCGAAATCGAGAACGACAGTGTAATTCTGTCAGGGCCAAACAAAGTAGCATTACAAAGAATCGAAAAAAATTACGGTCAAACGCTCAGAGATGATTTTTCTTTTTTTGGCATTAAAACCCTTGTCTTTAAAGTCTTTTCGGAAGAACGCCAAAAGAAAAAAGATGAAGATCAAAAGCTGCAGGATCAAATTCAACGTCAGCAGCAGAAAGAACAGCAGGAAAGGATTCTGGCTGAAAAACAGCAACAGGACGCTGAATTAAATAGTTTGCCCCTTAAAAAACAATTCGATGTGATTTTAAATCAATACCCCCGGCAAACCGGAAAATGGCAAGCCTGGATGAATTTTAAAAAACTTGTTCAGGCCGGAGAACTGCCAAAAACATCAAAACTTTTACAAATCATTAAAAAAAACAAGATGTCCCGGGACTGGCAGCGGGATAACGGCCGCTGGATACCGGGACTATCAAAGTTTTTGAAAGAAAGAAGATGGTTAGATTATGGAAAATGGACCTAAGCCCTCATGTAAAAGTCAGTACCTTGCTATCCATGGTGAAACCCAAACCCTGCTTAAACAGGGTTATACAATAAAAGCTGTGTATGATTATTTTTTAAAAAAAGGCGTTATTCATATGTCATATAATTCCTGGACTAAAATATTAAAAAATTATCACAAACCCTTTCCTTTCACACAGAAAAAAGATGAGTTATGAAGCCTTCATGTAAAAGTCAATATCTGGCTGTCCATAACGAAGCAAAGGCCTTGTTTGCCCAAGGTTATTCAAAAAAGACCATATACGATCATTTTATCGAAAAAGATAAAATTCATATGTCTTATGTGGCCTGGGCTAAAATAATGGAAAACCACGATCAAAAGTTTCCCTTCGGTCAAAAAAAATTCAAAAAAGAAAAACCCATAAGTCAAACCCCAGGAAAAATACGGGGTAAGTTCAGCCATTCAAATGATCCGTACCCGATTGAAGATGCAACAGACTCTATTGTGGAAGAAAAAGAAAATGAAAAACCGTTTAACCTCATCAAAAAGGAAAAATAATACATTGTTATTATTAAATATAATCAACGGGCGCAAAATTGAGCCCGTTAAATACAGGTAGGGAGCTGACAATTTTAAACCGTTATTTTTTAGGGAGTTTAACGATGGACCTGGAAGTAGAAAAACAAAAAATCAATATTACAACCACAAACGGAAAGCTTACAGTCTCTTCAATGATGGTGGCGGAACATTTCGAGAAAGATCATAAAAATGTACTGCGCGAAATCCGTCGAATTATGACAGAACTCCCTGAAGATTCTGACAATTTTAGCGGGCTCAATTTTGAGCCGGCTGAATATATTGATGAGCAAGGCAAGCCTCGTCCCGCCTACGACCTCACCCGTGACGGTTTTGTTTTGCTCGTTATGGGGTTCACCGGCAAGAAGGCGATGGCCTGGAAGGTTAAGTATATTGAGGCATTCAACGCCATGGAAAGGGCTCAAAAAGACAAATTATATTTAAAAGCCGCGTTACAAATACCAATAGACAGCGATCTGACAGTTTTATTGCCCACCGGCGAGTTCGGCATTTCAAGCTGGAAACTGGCCCGGGAAATTGACCAGCCCCACAATGCCCTGGCAACAAAAATCCATTATCTTGATATCCCCGCTGCATTCAAAGCAGAAAATTTTATCCCTATGGGCCATATTGCGGATCACGGTCCAAGAGAGGATGGTTACGGGATCACCTTGGCCGGTCTCGGCATGATGGGGCAAATTCTACGCAGTCAGGCCGCCAGGGGCGCGCAATTAAAAGCATATGATCAGTTAAAGGCTGTCAATTCCAAAAAAATCCAGGTGGAAACTGTCCAACTGCAACCGGTTCCTGATGCGATCCCCCGGTTTCAGCGGACTGCTGTTCCGGAAAAAAAGATGCTCGCCCTCAAAGGTTTAATTTCTATATGGGCATGGATCGAAAACACCAACACCGAAAAATTGGAAGCTGAACTATGTGCATACATGCAGATAGCAAACCTGAAAGGCATCACCACATCAAGCTATGAAAATGCCATGGAGTACATCTGGTCAGGCATGAATATGCTGCAGAATGATTTTATAGACCTTTGTACTGAGGAAGAATTACAGCCTTTAAGGGGCCTGTTTGATTTTATTGCCTATTATGATGACAGAATAAATTATGAATCTTTGTTTAATAATTTCAAAAAAACTCACCAGTTTGAAGATTTCACCAAAGTTTCCAAAAAGGATTTTCAAAAAATCATAATGTTAGCCTGGGGCACCATGTATGCCATGTGCCTTGGCGATAAAGCCGGATGCTGCAAAGCAAGCTGCATCCATAACCAATTAAAAGGATAAAAAAAATGGCAGCTATAAATATGATCCTGCAAGGTAAAGGTGGGGTTGGGAAAAGTTTTACAGCCAGTCTGTTAAGTCAGTATTTGCTTGATAGAGATCAGTTGGTCGGATGTTTTGATGCTGATCCGGTTAATGCAACCCTGACAGCTTATGCATCATTAAAAGCGACCAAAATAGAAATCATGGAAGGTGATTCTATTAACAGCCGGTTATTTGACACGATGATAGAAAAATTAATTCAGCTGCCGGATGAGGCATTCGCTGTCATTGACAGCGGCGCCAGCACATTTGTTCCCCTGGCTGCGTACATATCAGAAAACAATGTTGCTGAATTCCTGCAAGCCAGCGGCCATAATCTTACGCTGCATACCCTGATCACCGGCGGCCAGGCTGAAGGTGATACCATCCAGGGCCTTGCCTCCCTGATGGAAGGTTTTCCGGACACCCCCATAACAGTATGGGTAAACCCTTTCTTCGGTCAAATTGACTTTAAAGACCACAAACTGGAAAAGGCCAACCGGGATCAGGGCGGCACCACCATTGTTTTGCCGACCTATAAAAAAGAAACCTTTGGCTATGATCTGGAGCTGATGCTCAAGTCCCGCCTGACATTTGCCCAGGCAATCAATTCCGGCAAATTCAACGTCATGGCTAAACAGCGGCTTAAAATCGCCAGGGATGAAATCTGGAACATCCTGGATGAATCCGGCCTGATCATTGAGGCCCGGGAACAGCAGGAATGAAAAACAAAATCCAGGCGGAAATAGCCAAAAGGCACAAAATGACAGTGAGTGACAATGATCCTGTCTGGATCGTTGCAACTGTGTGTGAGCTTATGGCCGAAGAATACTCACGAAAACTTTCTGACCAGCAAGATATTCTTGCAGAAAAATTCAAGGAGGCGAACAAAAAAACAAACCCGCTGAATATGGTGATCGCCGTGCTTTTCGGCATCATTATAGGCCTGTCAATTCACCTGGTTATTTAAAGAGGAGTTTTAGAAATGAAAAGATTCTTACCGTTACTTGTACCAACCTTTCTTTTTTTTGGCGTTATCACCTTTGTTGATACTGCGTTTGCATCAACAATTTCGGAATTTGAAACACCGGCAGAAACCCTGATGGAAACCTTACGCGGGCCGTGGGCCAAATCCGTTGCCATACTGATGATCCTGGCGGCGGCTTTTGTGATGTGGTTCAAAAAAGATGATTTGGACGGGATGACAAAAGGTTTTCTTGTTGTTGTCTGCATCATATCCGTGCTGGCCCTGGCGGAACCGATCATTGATACGCTGTTCACATTCGGCAGCGGAGCATTAATATAATGCGAAGGATAGCAATACACCGGTCACTGCATCGTTCAGACCTGATCATGGGCATAGAGCGGGATTTGCTTTTCCCCATTGGTATTGCCGCCGGCGTGCTGATTGTATCCAGCGGCAACCGCCCCTGGCAGATACTGATAGGTCTGGTAATTCTGTCGGGCGGCTTTTGCCCTGGCCAGGAA
>NZ_CM001488.1:2410112-2412178 GCF_000233695.2 Desulfobacter postgatei 2ac9
GTTCGTTCCTGGTGGGCTATGAAATAACAACCCGGGATACGGCCAGTTCAACCGATACAGACCTTGAAAGCTTCTCAAGTTCTATATCAGCATCTTTAAAAACTTAGGCGATGGTTTCACCCTGCATTTTGACTGCATCCGGAGCCCTGAAGATTATTATCCTGATAAAAATGAAAATCATTTCCCTGACAGGATCACCAGAGCCATTGATGATGAAAGGAGAATATTTTTTAAAAAGGGCAGGCATTTTCGCACAACCCATTATCTGTTTATCACCTGGAAGCCGGATATATCAGCGCAGAAAATGGATCCTTTTTATATACGGAAGAAAAGGAGGAACGCCAGAGAAAAAACGGTGATGATGCCGGTGTCAAGGCGTTAAAAACCTTTCAAAACAACCTGGTCGAAATCGAAGACAGGCTTTCGTTGTCTTTTAGGCTCCGGCAACTCAAGGATATACCCCTCCAGAATGGCATATATTCAGAAGTTCTGGAAATTATCAACTTTATTATCACAGGGGAACGCCACAAAATAAAACTGCCGGAAATCCCTATGTATCTTGATTATCTTTTATCCTCCCAGGATGTCACCGGCGGCATAGTCCCGAAAATCGCGGATAAATATATCAGTGTCGTTGCCATTGACGGCTTCCCTGCAGAATCTTACCCGATGATGCTGTCCGGGTTAGACAGTTTATCCATACCCTACCGGTTTAACACCCGTTATATCTGTATGGATCAATGGACAGCCTTGCAGCAGATAGAAAATTACAGGAAAAGCTGGTCCCAAAAAATCATTGGTTTCTTTGACAAGCTTTTCAATAACGCCAAAGCAAAACCAAACAAAGATGCCGCCCTGATGGCCGTGGATGCGGAGGAAGCCTATTTAATTAATCAATCCGGATTTGTGGGATTCGGTTATTTTTCCGGCAATATCATTCTGCTGAATGAAGATAAAGAGTTGTTGCAGACGCAAACCAGGGATATCCGGAAAGTGGTTTTATCCCAGGGATTCTCTGCCCGGGTGGAAACCCTCAACGCCCTGGAAGGCTGGCTTGTGAGGAATATCTCGGCCTTGGCAAGAACATGACGAGCCGCCGGAAAGTATATAGGCAGCAGTTTGAAATACCAATTGATAAAAATGAAACACAGCTGATTCAACAAAGCCTCCATTCCGGGACTCCGGTGGGGAATGAAAAATTTCAGCGGTATATTGAGAGGGTAACCGGCAATAAGGTAGGCAGCTACAAAAGAGGCAGACCGACAGTCCAGACAGCAACATAAATCCAGGTATTTTGATCATCCGAGCTTTTTTTGTCAGCTTGGGTTGGGCCGATCCAAGCGCCTGTAATATCAAAATAAAGCCTACCCCCTATGATAAAGAATTTTGCCATACTCCAGAATGTGGTTGCGCAAATCGGGGTTAGTTAGAGTTTCAAAATGAAGGCAGTCAAAAAAATATGGAAACAGGGTTTCTTCTTCCAAATAGTTATGGATTTTTTCTACAAGTTCTGACGTCACTTTTAATCCGCTGATCGCAAGATCTATATCCGAGCCTGGTTTTTCGTTTCCCATGGCTCTGGAGCCGAACACGATAACTTTTTCAATCTCCGGATAGGCTGAAAAAATTTCTATCAGCTGGCTGATTGTTTTCTGAGGCAGGTTAATATGCTTAAGTAGGTGGACAAATATAATTCCTGTATAATCTTGCTTTGCAACAAATCATTGTTTTTTAAATTTGCATAGCAAGGATATCAGATGAGACGTACGGGTAAAAAATTTATTTCTCCAATTGAGCCGTTGGCATTAAAATGGCTGTCACTTAGGAATGCGGATTTAATAACATCCTAAATGCTAATTGCCGTAGGAAGAGCAACATAGTTCCATTGCGGTAAATATTCATCAAACTGAATTCTCATATTTTTTTAAAATCGTCCGCTACTTTACGACCAGTTTTAAAATTTTTATCAAGGATAGACGTAAAAACCTTCAACCCCGTAGATGTTTTTGTTTTTGCTACGAAATCATTAACGATTTCGATACTCTTAAAAATAACACCTTTACATG